>NZ_JBEZVJ010000003.1:140807-458164 GCF_040636935.1 Streptomyces sp. NPDC032940
CGATCGGCGACCGGACCGGCGCCTGCCCCGAGCCGCAGGCGGGCGGCACGGCCCCGTCCGGCACCCCCGTGCAGGACGGCAAGAAGTGCACGGACCGGGTGGACTACGCGGGTGACCCGCGGTCCAACGCGGAGATCAACTCGATCGGCGACCGGACCGGCGCCTGCCCCGAGCCGCAGGCGGGCGGCACGGCCCCGTCCGGCACCCCCGTGCAGGACGGCAAGAAGTGCACGGACCAGGTGGACTACGCGGGTGACCCGCGGTCCAACGCCGAGATCAACTCCATCGGCGACAAGACCGGTTACTGCCCGCCGGTCCAGAAGCAGTGACCCGCCCGTCGCGTCAGCCCCGCAGTGCCGCCAGCTGATCCAGGAACCACCGGGCCGGCGGCAACGCGGTGGCGGCGGCGGACAGCCGCTTCGACCGCTCGGCCCGTTCGCCCGCCGGCACGGACAACGCCTCGTGCAGGGCGTCCGCCGTGCCGGAGACGTCGTACGGGTTGACCACCAGGGCGTCCTCGCCCAGCTCCTCGTACGCGCCGGCCTCCCGCGACAGCACCAGCACGCACCCCTCGTCGGAGACGACCGGCACCTCCTTCGCGACCAGGTTCATCCCGTCCCGGATGGGGTTGACCAGCGCCACGTCCGCCAAACGGTACGCGGCCAGCGAGCGCGCGAAGTCGTCCTTCACGTGCAGCACGACCGGCGTCCACGCGGCCGTCCCGAACTCGGCGTTGATCTCCTCGGCGACCCGCTGCACCTCGGCCGTGTAGTCCCGGTAGACGGCGAGGTCCTGGCGCGACGGGTAGGCGAACGCGACGTGCACGACCCGCTCCCGCCACTCGGGCCGGTCGGCGAGCAGACGCCGGTACGCCAGCAGGCCCCGCACGATGTTCTTGGACAGCTCGGTGCGGTCCACCCGGACGATGGTCCGGCGCCCCTCGCCGATCTCCTGACGCAGCGCCGCCATCCGCTCGTCCACGTCGGCCTCGTGCGACCGCTTCCGCAGGAAGTCCGCGTCCGCGCCGAGCCCGTGCACGCCGATCTCCGTGCCGCCGAGCCCGCCCACCAGCGCCTCGCAGCAGGCGGTGAACGCGTCGGCCCAGCGCCGGGTGAGGAACCCGAGCCGGTCGGCGCCGAGCATGCCGCGCAGCACCTGCTCGGCGATGTCGTCCGGCAGCATCCGGAAGTAGTCGACCGGCGCCCACGGCGTGTGCGAGAAGTGGCCGATGCGCAGGTCCGGGCGCAGCTCCCGCAGCATCCCCGGGACCAGCACCAGGTGGTAGTCCTGCACGATGGCGACCGCGCCCTCGGCGGCCTCCTCGGCCAGCGCCTCGGCGAAGGCCCGGTTGTAGGCCTCGTAGGACGCCCACCGGCGCCGGAACTCCGCGTCGAAGACGGGCTCCAGGGGCGTCTGGTACAGCATGTGGTGCACGAACCACAGCACCGAGTTGGCGATCCCGTTGTACGCGTCCGCGTGCACGTCGGCCGGGACGTCCAGCATGCGCACGCCGTCCTCGCCGATCCCGCGCCGCACCGCCTCGCGGTCGCCGTCGCCGAGCGCGGAGCAGACCCACAGCGCGTCCGCGTCCGGCCCGATGGCCGACAGTCCGGAGACCAGTCCGCCGCCGCCCCGTTTGGCATGCAGCGAACCGTCCTCCCGCACCTCGTACGAGACGGGCCCCCGATTGGAGGCGACCAGCACCTGAGCAGCACCGAAGCTTGAAGCCATACGCCTCAACCTAGCCCGGCCCCGAAAACCTCAAACGTGTCCTGACGTCCCCTCGGCGGCGATTCGGTCACGTCACTTGTGTGGAAGATGTGAACGGGTTGAGTATGTGCAGTGTACATTTCAACCATCTGGGGGGTGGGCGTTCCGTGCCCATGTACTGGCGACAGGCGCGCATACGGGGGTTCGCCGCGACCGCGGCACTGATGGCCGCATCCGCGCTGGTCCTGGCCGGCTGCGGCGACGGCGACGCCGCCGCGACGGCGGACGAGCGGCCCACGGCCGTGACGGCCACCGCCACACCGGGCGACAGCCCGACCCCCGAGGCGGCCCCCTCCACCGAGACCCCGGCGCCCACGCCGACCCCCACCCCGGCCACGCTGCCCGACCTCAGCGGCGGCACGATCGGGCCGGCCGTCGCGGCGGCGGAGAAGGCGGGGGTCCGCTACGTCGTCCGGCTCCAGGGCACCGGCCGCACCGCCGCCTCCTGGGGCGCGGGCGAGAAGGTCTGCGAACAGACCGGCGGACCCGGCGACGTGACCTTCACCGTCCCGCGCGACGGCCGTGACTGCGCCGGGCGCCTGCTGCACACCCCGACGCCCACCCCGCCCGCGCCGGAGAAGACCCGGGACACCGGCGGCAGCGGCGGCACCGGGAGCGGCGCCTGCGAGCTGATGAGTCCCGCGGGCAACTGCTACGCCGACGGGCAGTTCTGCGCGAACAAGCACCACGGCCTGAGCACCCACGGCCGCGGCGGCGAGTACCTGACCTGTTCGCTGGACTCCGGCGGCAGGTGGCGCTGGTCGGACGGTGTCGCCGGCTGACGCTCAGGCCACCCGGCGGGACGCGTACTCCGCGATCTCCGCCATCGGGGGGCGCTCCTCGGTGTCCACGGCGTAGGTGCGGGGCTCGAAGCCGTCGATGCCCCGCTCGAACTGGGTGAGGGCCGGCCGGAGCAGATGGCCGCGGGCCAGCCGGAGCTGGGCGGTGCGGTAGATCGCGGCGGACATCCGGCCCAGCGCCCGGCCGTCCTGGTGCCGGTGCCGGCGCACCCCGACGTCGACCTGGGCGAGCGCGTCCAGGCCCACCAGGTGCAGGGAGTCGACCAGCATCCCCAGCTCGACGCCGTAACCGACGGGGAAGGGGAGCCGTTCCAGCAGGGAGCGGCGGGCCGCGTACTCACCGCCCAGCGGCTGGACGAAGCCCGCCAGCCGGGGCCAGTGCAGATTCAGCAGCGGTCGGGCCATCAGCTCGGTGACCCGGCCGCCCTCGCCCGGGGCGGCGTCGAGCGGGCGGTCGTACATCGCCTTGACGAGGTGGACCTCCGGGTCGGTGAGCAGTGGGCCCACGATGCCGGAGACGAAGTCCGCGGAGAACTCGCGCAGGTCGGCGTCGACGAAGCAGACGACGTCGCCGCCGGTGACCAGCAGCGAGCGCCACAGCACCTCGCCCTTGCCGGGCACGGCCGGGATGCGGGGGAGTATCTCGTCGCGGTGCACGACGCGCGCCCCCGCCGCGCGGGCCACCGCCGCCGTGGCGTCGGTCGAGCCGGAGTCCACGACCACGAGCTCGTCGACGAGCGGCACCCGGTGCATCAGCTCACGGCGGATCACCGTGACGATGTCGCCGACGGTGGCCTCCTCGTCGAGCGCGGGCAGCACGACGCTGACCGACTGCCCCGTGGCGCGCTTGGCGGCCATGATCTGCGGAAGCGTGCGGTCTGCCACGGACCAGGAGCGTGCGCCAAGCCAGCGCTCGACTTCTTCCAGCACGGTCGGTGGGCTCCTTTGTGATCCATCTCGCGGTACGGACGACTATCTCAACTGTCGTGGCCTTCGGTTACAGTCTTGAACAACGCGGATGACCGGCGCATGCCGGGGTCACCGTGTGAACCACCGCAGAACAACCACATACCGCTCATCCAGAGGGGCAGAGGGATACGGCCCGATGAAGCCCCGGCAACCCTCCAGTCGGTTCTCGCAGATCGCCGGTCACCGTCGATCGCAGCGCGAGGCTCCCGGCTAGGGAAGGTGCCAAATCCGTCTCACGGCGAGATGCGTCGTGAGGAAGATGAGGAGAAAGGGCCTCGCCTCACATGGCTGTGCAGACTGTCGCAACCGACACCACCGCTTCCCCCTCCACCGTGGACCTCGGCCCCGCCGCCGCCCTCTCCTGCCGCGAGTGCGGCCACCGCGTGCCCCTCGGTCCGGTCTTCGCCTGCGAGGAGTGTTTCGGCCCGCTGGAGATCGCCTACGACTTCTCGGCCTACGACACCGAGGAACTGCGCAAGCGGATCGAAGCGGGCCCCGCGAACATCTGGCGCTACGCGCCCCTGCTGCCCGTCCCGGCGGACGTCGCGACCAAGCCGAACATCAACCCGGGCTGGACCAAGCTGGTCAAGGCCGACAACCTGGCCCGCGAACTCGGCGTCACCGGCGGTCTGTACGTCAAGGACGACTCGGGCAACCCGACGCACTCCTTCAAGGACCGCGTCGTCGCCCAGGCCCTGGAGGCCGCCCGCGCCTTCGGCTTCACCACCCTGTCCTGCTCCTCCACCGGCAACCTCGCCGGTGCCGTCGGCGCCGCCGCCGCGCGGGCCGGCTTCCGCTCCTGCGTGTTCATCCCGCACGACCTGGAGCAGGGCAAGGTCGTCATGGCCGCCGTCTACGGCGGTGAACTCGTCGGCATCGAGGGCAACTACGACGACGTGAACCGCTTCTGCTCCGAGCTGATCGGCGACCCGGCCGGCGAGGGCTGGGGCTTCGTCAACGTCAACCTGCGGCCGTACTACGCCGAGGGCTCCAAGACCCTCGCGTACGAGATCTGCGAGCAGCTCGGCTGGCAGCTGCCCGACCAGCTCGTCGTGCCGATCGCGTCCGGCTCCCAGCTGACGAAGATCGACAAGGGACTGCAGGAGCTGATCAAGCTCGGCCTGGTCGAGGACAAGCCGTACAAGATCTTCGGCGCGCAGGCCGAGGGCTGCTCGCCGGTGTCCACCGCGTACAAGGCCGGGCACGACGTGGTCCGCCCGCAGAAGCCGAACACCATCGCCAAGTCGCTGGCCATCGGCAACCCGGCCGACGGCCCCTACGTCCTCGACATCGCCCGCCGCACCGGCGGCGCGGTGGAGGACGTGACCGACGGACAGGTCGTCGACGCGATCAAGCTGCTCGCCCGCACGGAGGGCATCTTCGCGGAGACCGCGGGCGGTGTGACGGTGGGCGTCACGAAGAAGCTGATCGAGAACGGCGTCCTGGACCCGTCGCTCACGACCGTCGTGCTGAACACCGGCGACGGCCTCAAGACCCTCGACGCGGTGGCCGGCACCGGCCTCACCGCGACGATCCGCCCCAACCTGGACTCCTTCCGAGAGGCTGGCCTCGCATGAGCGTGACCGTTCGCATCCCGACCATCCTGCGCACCTACACCGGCGGGCAGGCCGAGGTCGCCGCCGAGGGGGCGACCCTCGCCGAGGTCATCTCGGACCTGGAGAAGAACCACACCGGGATCGCCGCGCGTGTCCTGGACGACCAGGGCAAGCTCCGCCGCTTCGTCAACGTCTACGTCAACGACGACGACGTCCGCTTCGAGCAGGGCCTTCAGACGGCGACGCCGGACGGCGCCGGCGTCTCCATCATTCCGGCCGTCGCGGGCGGCTGACCGGAGCCTCCTACTCCCGGTAGTGCGCATTGCCCCCTCCGCAATAGAAGCGGAGGGGGCGATTCCATTGGATTGAGCGCGGTAGAGTTGGGGAACACGCTCCCGCTCGCCCGACAAGAAATAGCCAAACTGTGGGCGTATTTCGCGGCTTTTGTGGACTTTGTGTAGCCCGACTTGACCCGAATTCAGGCGAATTCTCGCCACATTCCGGACCGGCTGCGTCCAGATTTCTCGTCCGATTGACCTGTTGCAGACGGCAGTTGGACAGATACATTCAGCCGCGGTCGACGCGTTCCGGCGCACGCCCCCACCCATTGGGGGGTGAGGTCTGACCCGGATCCGCGAAGTGCGGATCTGTGCAAGGGCCAGTAATAGGGGAGTTAGGCATGGCTCAGGGCACCGTCAAGTGGTTCAACGCGGAGAAGGGGTACGGCTTCATCGCGGTCGACGGTGGTGCGGATGTTTTCGTCCACTACAGCGCGATTCAGATGGACGGCTACCGCACCCTCGAAGAAGGCCAGCGGGTCGAGTTCGAGATCTCGCAGGGTCAGAAGGGCCCGCAGGCCGACATGGTTCGCCTCAGCGCCTGAGACGTGCGGCCACCGCAAGCCAACGGTCTTCTCCGAAGGGCCCGTACCCGGCCGGGTACGGGCCCTTCGGCCTGTCCGGGCCCGGTAGGCCCCCGGGTGTTCGCGGGTGGCTGAGCCGGGGCGTCGATGTCCCGAGGCGCTTGCACTCGACAGGGCCGAGTGCTAATCATTGGCGTTAGCACTCTGAAGGTGAGAGTGACAACGAAGGACCGGGTCGGTGAGGCCCGCGGGCCGGGTGGGGAAGGAACCCACGAGGCCGGCGAGCCGTCCGTCGCGGGCGCGGGCGCGGTCCGAAGGAATCACCCCCAGTCCTGGAGGGACCACTTCACATGGCCAAGATCATCGCGTTCGACGAGGAGGCGCGGCGCGGCCTCGAGCGCGGCATGAACCAGCTCGCGGACGCCGTCAAGGTGACGCTCGGCCCCAAGGGCCGCAACGTCGTCCTCGAGAAGAAGTGGGGCGCGCCCACGATCACCAACGACGGTGTCTCCATCGCCAAGGAGATCGAGCTCGAGGACCCGTACGAGAAGATCGGCGCCGAGCTGGTCAAGGAAGTCGCCAAGAAGACGGACGACGTCGCCGGTGACGGTACGACCACCGCGACCGTCCTCGCCCAGGCCCTGGTGCGCGAGGGTCTGCGCAACGTGGCCGCCGGTGCCAACCCGATGGCGCTGAAGCGCGGTATCGAGAAGGCCGTCGAGGCCGTCTCCGCCGCCCTGCTCGAGCAGGCCAAGGACGTCGAGACCAAGGAGCAGATCGCCTCCACGGCCTCCATCTCCGCCGCCGACACCCAGATCGGCGAGCTCATCGCCGAGGCCATGGACAAGGTCGGCAAGGAAGGCGTCATCACCGTCGAGGAGTCCCAGACCTTCGGTCTGGAGCTGGAGCTCACCGAGGGTATGCGCTTCGACAAGGGCTACATCTCGGCGTACTTCGCCACCGACATGGAGCGGATGGAGGCGTCGCTCGACGACCCGTACATCCTCATCGCCAACTCCAAGATCGGCAACGTCAAGGACCTGCTGCCGCTCCTGGAGAAGGTCATGCAGTCGGGCAAGCCGCTGCTGATCATCGCCGAGGACGTCGAGGGCGAGGCCCTGTCGACCCTGGTCGTCAACAAGATCCGCGGCACCTTCAAGTCCGTCGCCGTCAAGGCCCCGGGCTTCGGCGACCGCCGCAAGGCCATGCTCGGCGACATCGCCATCCTCACCGGCGGCGAGGTCATCTCCGAGGAGGTCGGTCTCAAGCTCGAGAACGCCTCCCTCGACCTGCTGGGCAAGGCGCGCAAGGTCGTCATCACCAAGGACGAGACCACGATCGTGGACGGCGCCGGCTCCGCCGAGCAGGTCCAGGGCCGGGTCAACCAGATCCGCGCCGAGATCGAGAACAGCGACTCGGACTACGACCGCGAGAAGCTCCAGGAGCGTCTGGCGAAGCTGGCCGGCGGCGTGGCCGTCATCAAGGCCGGTGCCGCCACCGAGGTCGAGCTCAAGGAGCGCAAGCACCGCATCGAGGACGCCGTCCGCAACGCGAAGGCGGCCGTCGAGGAGGGCATCGTCGCCGGTGGTGGCGTGGCCCTGCTCCAGGCCTCCCAGGTCTTCGAGAAGCTGGAGCTGTCGGGTGACGAGGCGACCGGCGCCAACGCTGTGAAGCTCGCCCTGGAGGCCCCGCTGAAGCAGATCGCCGTCAACGGCGGTCTCGAGGGCGGCGTCGTCGTGGAGAAGGTCCGCAACCTCCAGGTCGGCCACGGCCTGAACGCCGCGACCGGCGAGTACGTCGACATGATCGCCGAGGGCATCATCGACCCGGCGAAGGTGACCCGTTCCGCGCTGCAGAACGCCGCCTCCATCGCCGCGCTGTTCCTCACCACCGAGGCCGTCATCGCCGACAAGCCGGAGAAGGCCGCCGCGGCCGCTCCGGGCGGCATGCCGGGCGGTGACATGGACTTCTGATCGACCGGTTCCGGTTGATCGACCGTCCTTCACGTGCCGAGGGCGGCACTCCTGGCCGAGGCCGGGGGTGCCGCCCTCGGGCGCTTTCCGGCCCCCTGCCCACGGGTCCGTGTGACCCGGGTCACGGATGACGGGCGGCCGGAATGGCGGTGGCGGGTGCGCCGGTTGCAGGGGGTGCAGGCATTCATGCGCATGCACATACTGACCGGTACCTCCTGAGGAGACCCCCCGTGACCGTCACCGCCTCCGACGCCGCCTCGCGCGCCGCGCAGATCCTCGCCCGCCCGGCCGTCATCAACGGCCTGACCGTGCCGAACCGCATCGCCATGGCGCCGATGACCCGCATGTTCTCCCCGGGCGGCATCCCCGGCGAGGACGTGGTCTCGTACTACGCGCGCCGCGCCGCCGCCGGGGTCGGCCTGATCGTCACCGAGGGGACGTACGTCGGCCACGACTCCGCCGGGCAGAGCGACCGTGTGCCGCGTTTCCACGGTGACGAGCAGCTGGCCGGCTGGGCGAAGGTCGCCGACTCCGTGCACGCGGCGGGCGGCACGATCGTGCCGCAGCTGTGGCACATCGGCATGGTGCGCAAGCAGGGCGACAAGCCCTTCCCCGACGCCCCCGCCGTCGGCCCCTCGGGTCTGCGCATCGGCGAGGACGAGGTCACCGGCAAGGCCATGACCCAGCGCGACCTGGACGACGTCATCGGCGCCTTCGCCGACGCCGCGGCCGCCGCCGAGCGCATCGGCTTCGACGGCGTGGAGATCCACGGCGCCCACGGCTACCTCGTCGACCAGTTCCTGTGGGCCGGCACCAACCGCCGCACCGACGCCTACGGCGGCGACCCCGTGGCCCGGACGAAGTTCGCCGCGGAGATCGTGGCCGCCGTGCGGGAGCGGGTCTCGGCCGAGTTCCCCGTGATCTTCCGCTACTCCCAGTGGAAGCAGGAGGCCTACGACGCCCGCCTCGCCGAGACCCCCGAGGAGCTGGAGGCGATCCTCACGCCGCTGGCCTCGGCCGGCGTCGACGCCTTCCACGCCTCCACCCGCCGCTACTGGGTCCCCGAGTTCGAGGGCTCCGACCTCAACCTCGCCGGCTGGACCCGGAAGCTGACCGGGAGGACCGCCATCACCGTCGGCTCCGTCGGCCTCGACGGTGAGTTCGTCAAGGCCTTCCAGGGCGAGGGCGCCGGGCTCGGCAGCCTCGACGACCTCCTGGACCGCCTGGAGCGCGACGAGTTCGACCTCGTCGCCGTCGGCCGCGCCCTGCTCCACGACCCGCAGTGGGCCCGCAAGGTCCTGGACGGCCGCCTGGACGAGCTGACGCCGTTCGACGCTGCGGCGCTGAAGACCCTCAGCTGAACCCCGGTCCGGCGTGCGGACGCGCGGCGCGGCACGGGCGGCCGCGGTGCGCGTCCTGGGCCGGCGGTGACCGATGAGTTTTCCCGGGCGCCGCGGTCAGAGAGGGTGAACGCACCATGTGACGGCGGGGCACGAGCCGCCCGGAACCACGAGCCACCCAGGAGACCCAGATGCGCACCCTGATCAGCACCGCCTTCGTCTCGCTCGACGGGGTCGTGGAGGCGCCCGGCGGCGAGTCCGGCTACCGCAACGCGGGCTGGACCTTCAAGGACGTGGAGTTCCTCCCCGAGGCGTACGAGATCAAGGGGCGGGAGCAGAAGGAGGCCGGCGCGATGCTCCTCGGCCGGGTCAGCTACGAGGCGTTCAGCCCCGTCTGGCCGGACATGGAGGACTTCGCCGACTACAGGGAGATGCCGAAGTACGTCGTCTCCACCACCCTCACCGACGACGACCTCGTGACCGACTGGGGCGAGACCACGATCCTGCGCTCGGTCGACGAGGTCGCCGCGCTCAAGGAGACGGAGGGCGGCCCGGTCATCGTGCACGGCAGCGCCACCCTGGGCCGGGCCCTCGCGGACGCCGGCCTCGTCGACCGCTACCACCTGCTGGTCTTCCCGCTGCTCCTCGGCGCGGGCAAGCGCCTGTTCAGCGACACGGACAAGGACGCGCAGAAGCTGAAGCTCACCGAGCACGAGGCGTACGCCAACGGCGTCCAGAAGATGGTGTTCGACGTCGTCCGCTGACGTCCCCTTCCTTCCCCGCGCCGGCTCAGCCCATCGGCTCGATGTCCACCCGCACCGGCGTCCCCCACACGCGCAGCACCTCGTAGTCCGTGAACTCGTGCACCAGCCGGTACGCCATGGCCGCGCGCGGGGCACGCAACTGGGCGGCGATGTACAGCTCGGCCTCGCGGCGGTCCCGGCGCGGGGTGCCGCACAGCTGCCACGCCTGGCCGTTCCACAGCTCCGGCAGCCAGCGCTGCTGGGGCTGCGGACGGTCGCCCCGCACCCCGTAGCGGGACTGCGCCGGCTCGGCGGTCCGGACCGGGGCCGGGCCGCCGCCGTACTCGGCGCGGCGGGCGGCACGGCGGCGGGTCTCGCACAGCAGGCACAGGTCGGGGGCGGCCTCGTCGACCGGGCCGTTCGGATGCTCGGGGCAGCGGGTGCTGGGGGCGGCCGTGGTGACGCTCTCCTCCAGCAGGTCCAGCGCGCGCTTCACGTCGGCGCGGATCTCGTGCACCTTGGCGTCCGGCGTGTCGGCGGTCAGGGCCTCGCCGTGCTCACCGAGGAGACGCAGGGCGCGGCCCAGGGCGGTCAGCTGGGCGTGGTTCATGCTCCTCAGGGTCGCACACGGCACCGCCGGTCCCGCCCGCCCGTGCCGTCAGCCCTTCGCCGCAGCCAGCGCGGCGCGCAGATGACCGTCGGACTCCTCCAGGAGCCGGGCGGCCGTCGGGCCGTCGACGTCGGCCAGCAGGGCCAGGACGGCGTGCTTGACCTCGCCGTCGGTGGCGGCCAGGGCCCGCTCGATCTCCTCGTCCCCGGCGCCGGTGGCGAGCGCGACGATACGGCGGGAGCGGGCGCGCAGCTTCTCGTTGGAGGCGCGCACGTCGACCATCAGGTTCCCGTAGGTCTTGCCGAGCCGGATCATCGTGATCGTCGAGAACATGTTGAGGACCAGCTTCTGCGCCGTGCCGGCCTTCAGCCGCGTGGAGCCGGTGATCAGCTCGGGCCCGGTGACGACCTCGATGCCGTGCTCGGCGGCGACGGCCAGCGCGCTGCCCGCGTTGCAGGCCAGGCCGACGGTCAGCGCGCCCAGCGCCCGGGCGTGTTCGACGGCACCGACCGCGTACGGGGTGCGGCCGGAGGCGGACACGCCGACCACCGTGTCGTCGGCGGTGAGGCCGAGGGCGTCCAGGTCCGCGCGGGCCAGCTCGGCGGAGTCCTCGGCACCCTCGACGGAGGTGACCATGGCCTCAGGGCCGCCCGCGATCAGGCCGACGACCTGCCCCGGCTCCGTGTTGAAGGTGGGCGGGCACTCCGAGGCGTCCAGCACACCGAGCCGTCCGGCGGTCCCCGCGCCGGCGTAGACCAGCCGGCCGCCGCGGCTCATCCGGGCGGCGACGGCGTCGACGGCGGCGGCGATCTCGGGCAGCCGCGCGGCGACGGCGGCCGCCACCGTGGCGTCCTCGCCGTTCATCGTCCGCGCGATGTCGAGGGTGGACATCCGGTCGATCTCGGCCAGCTCGGGCCGGAACGCCTCGGTGGACATCGCCTCCAACTGGGAGCGGAGGTCGGGGTGATGGGGGGTGGAGGTCATAAGGATGCGGCCCTTTTCAACGTGCGATGCCTGTACATACCTGGGGGCGCGGGGCTGTGTCGATATGCGGCTCCGCCGCGTGGGCGCGACAAGCCACGACGAACCCGCAGTCGCGCATGGCGGACAACCCCTACGGTCTACCGCGCGGCCCATGCCGATGAGCCAACGCCTCATAGGACGCCGCCAGAGCCGGCGCCGCCGCTTCGTACGTCCGCTGCGCCACCCCCACGAACAGGCAGTCCACCACCAGCAGCTGACTGGTCCGCGACGACATCGCCGCCGGCCGCAGCTCGCTCTCCCGGGCCGTGGACGTGGTCAGCACATGGTCGGCGTACTGCGTGACGGGGCTGTCCGGGCGGCCGGTGATCGCGACGGTCGTCGCCCCGCGTTCGAAGGCGGCCCGCAGCGGCTCGATGACGTCCCCGGTCGAGCCGGAGTGGGTGATGGCGAGGGCCACGTCCCCGGCGCGCAGCTGCACCGCGTTGGTGACGGCGAGGTGCGGGTCGCTCGGGGCGTGGGCTATCAGCCCTATGCGCAGCAGTTTCTGGGTGAGATCCTGGGCGACCAGCCCGGAGGCGCCGATGCCGTACACATCGGTGCGGCGGGCGGCGGCGAGTGCGGCGACGGCCGCGCCGAGCTGGACGGTGTCCAGTCCGGCGGCGGTGTCGGCGAGGGTCTGCTGCTCGTCGTAGGCCAGCTTGGCGACGACGTCCCCGATCGGGTCGTCGACCGCGATGTCCGTCGTGATGGCGGGCGCGCGCCCCGACTGCTGCTGCGCCGCGAGCCCGGCGAGGGCGAGGCGCAGATCGCGGTAGCCGGGGTAGCCGAGCAGGCGGGCGGTGCGCACGACGGTGGCCTCGCTGGTGCCGGTGAGCTCGGCGAGGCCGGTGACCGTGAGGGCCGCGCAGCCCGCCGGGTCGCCGGCGACGGCCTCGGCGACCCGCTGCATGGAGCGGGTCATCGACGGCGCCAGGGTGCGCACCTTGGCCGCGAGGGCGGCGGGCGCGGGCGGCGCGCTCCCGCCTCCGCCGGCGCGGCGGCCGGCGGACGCACTCGCGAAAGTTTCCTTCACTTCATCGGTCACTCATGAAAGATATTTTCGTTTCGGCCCGCGGGTCAAGAGTGCGCACAATGGGGGCATGGACCCCATCAGCCCGCTGGAGCAGGCCCTGCACGCCGCGCGCGCCCTCGTGCTCGCCGACCTGGTGGCGGGCCGGGCGGCCGAGCCGGACGTCGTGTCGCTCGTCGAGGAGTCCGTCGTACAGCGGCGCTGGTGGGTCGAGCAGTGGCCCGAGGGTGTGGAGTTCGTGGCCGGGCTGGTCGCGCAGGACGTCCAGGACGCCCTGCTGGAGCGGTACGGCCGCTGGCCGCTGTGCCCGGTGTGCGGCTCCGGCGACCCGCACGCGCTGGACGTCGAGCCGGAACTCGGCCCCGATCCGCACTGGGTGTGCGGCAAGGCCGGGGTCAAGGTCGCGGCGGTCGGCTCCCTGGGCACCGCCCTGGGCGGCACGCCGTCGTCGTGAGGACGCCCCGGTGACCGTCTACATCGATCCGCCGACCTGGCCGGGCCACGGCCGTCTCTGGTCCCACCTCGTCAGCGACGCCTCCTACGCCGAACTGCACGCGTTCGCCGAGGCCCTGGGCGTGCCGCGCCGCGCCTTCGAACGCGACCACTACGACCTGCCCGCCCACCGGTACGCGGACGCCGTGTCCGCCGGCGCCCTGGAGGTCAGCAGCCGCGAGGTGGTGCGGCTGCTGCACGGGGCGGGGCTGCGGCGGCGCAAGGGCGGCGGTCAGGGACGCGCGGCCCGCAGCTCGTAGGCGAACTGCTTGTCGTCCTCGCCCGTGACCCGGGTGAAACCGGCCCGCTCGATGACGGCCTGGGACGGCAGGTTGCCGGGCTCGGTCGTCGCGAACACCGACGTCACCTCCGCGCGCTCCAGTGCCCACGCGGACAGGGCGCGCAGCGCCTCGGTGGCGTACCCGTGGCCGCGGGCCGGCTCGGCGAGGTCGTAGCCGATCTCCACCCGGCCGTCCTCGTCGGGCGCGCCGTGGAAGCCCATGCCGCCGACCGCACGCCCGTCCTCGGTGCGCACGAGCGTGAACACGCCCCACTCCGGCCGGTGCACGCCCGTCTCGTACGCCTTCAGCAGCATGCCGGCGGCGTCCCGCGTGCCCTGGTACGGCCCGCCGTCGACCCAGACGAAGCCGCCGTCGCCGCCCACTGCGAGATCGGCGGCGGCAGCGGGGGTGACGCCCTGGAGGGTGAGGCGGCCGGCGGGGATCACGAGGTTGTTGTGCCAGCGCCACGTCTCGAGCGGGGCGCGGCCGGGCAGCTCGCCGCGGCCGGTGGCCCACAGCAGCGTGCGCCAGTGGTCGGCGCCGGGCTGGACGTGCGGGAAGATCCGGCTCAGCACCTCCGCGCAGAGCCCGGCGGGCGGCTCGTACGCCAGGCCCAGGCCCTCGGCGATGTCGTGCGTGTGCACCAGCACCTCGGTGATCCCCATCGCGGCGAAGCCCTCGCGGTCCGCGCTGCGGAACGGATACGGGTGGAAGGCGCGGACCTCGCGCGGGGTGGTGCGGACGGTGGCGGCGAGCAAGGCGCCCGTCGTCTCGATCACCTGGAGGACGCCCTCGTTGCCGGTGCCGTCGTCGAGGGTGATCTCGAAGGGGACGTAGGCCCGGGTGGCGCGTCCGGCGAGCTGCCCCGCATACGCGATGAGGTCGCTCGCGATGTGCTCCGCCGTGTACCGGCAGCTCCACTCGAGCCGCCCGGCCCGCACCCCCTCCCAGTCCCGGTCCGTCGCCGTCCGCAGCAGCGCCACCGCGCCCGCCACGGCCTCTTCCACCTGGTCCCCGCCCATGGTCCGCATGCCGGGCAGGCTACGGGGCCCGGCCGCCGTCCGGCGACAGCATTTCCAGCTCCCCGGTGAGGTTGTGGCGGGCGGTCGCCTCCCATTCCCGGATCCCGTACGGCGTGCGGAACAGCCGGGGCAGGCCGAGAAGTTGACGCAGGATCGCGGCGCGGCCCGCGCGGAAGGCGTCGTTCGGGACGAAGTGGTACT
Source organism: Streptomyces sp. NPDC032940 (assembly GCF_040636935.1). Taxonomy (NCBI): domain Bacteria; kingdom Bacillati; phylum Actinomycetota; class Actinomycetes; order Kitasatosporales; family Streptomycetaceae; genus Streptomyces; species Streptomyces sp. NPDC032940. The sequence goes on from NZ_JBEZVJ010000003.1 coordinate 155,480, forward strand.
CCTCGCGGACGGCGGCCGTGTAGGCGGCGTACGCCGAGGGTGGCGACGCGAGGACGGACAGGTCGGCGTCGCACAGCACCTGGCCGTCGCGGTCGTCGTCGGCGGGGTCGTGGGAGACGGTGAGCCGCACCAGCCGGGCCACCTCGGCGGCCTTGTCCGCGGGCACGCCGGCCTCGGGCAGTGCACGCTCGGCCAGCCGCGCCGACCGCTCCTCGTTCTCGGACCGCTCGGGCAGGTACACGGCGTCGTGGAACCAGGCGGCCAGCCGGACGACGTCGGCGTCGTCGGCGTACCGCTCCAGCTCGTCGACGCGGTCGAGGACCGAGGTGAGATGGGCGAGCGTGTGGTAGCGCCGCTGGGGCTCCTGCCAGCGGGCGAGCAGGTTGCCGGCGTACGGCGCCGGGTCGGGACCGGCGCCGGGGCCCCGGGCTCCGTTCAGGGCTCGGGCGAAGCGGGCGCGCAGGGCGTCGAGATCGGCCATGCGCTCATTCTCCCGCGAGGGGCCCGACGACAGGGCCTAGCGTGGAGCCCATGACGACTCCTGCCGATGTGCACGACGTACGCGACCCCGAGCTGCCGGGCCGGCTGCTCACCCTCGAACGGGACGAGCTGGTGCCGCTGCTGCGGTCCCGGGCGGACGGCGACTTCGCGCTGCCGGTGGCGGCGTGTCCGGGCTGGACCGTGCGGGACGTGCTGGCGCACTGCTCGTCCGCCCTGATGCGGGTGGTGGAGCGGCGCTTCGAGAAGGGCGTCTTCTCGCCCCCCTCCAACGACCGCGACATCGCCGAGCGCGCCGACTGGACCAACGCCCGGATCGTCGACGAGCTGGAGCGCGGCATGACCGAGGCCGGGCCCGTGATCGGCCGCGCGGGCGGGGTGCTGGACCGGGTCGCGCTGGGCGAGTGGGTGCACGCCGGTGATGTGCGGGTGGCCCTCGGCGAGCCGGGGGCGTACGCGGGGCGCGGGCTGCCGGACGCACTGACGCTGCTGACCTCGGTCACCCGGGACCTCGGACACGTGCCCCTGCACGCCGACCTCGACGACGTGGACGAGCCGCTCAAGCTGGGCGAGGCGAGCGGTGAGCGGCCGCCGGGGCGGTTCATCGGGGACGCGGCGACGCTGGTGCGGCTGTACGCGGGGCGGCCGGTGGACGCCGGGGCCGGGTACGAGCTCGCCGGGGTCGAGGCGGCGGAGCTGAACATCTTCGGCGACTGAGCGGCCGCGGGTCCGGGGCGAAGGGACCCCTCGGGAGGCTGTCGGGGCGTAGTCTTGGATTGGACTAGACCTGTAGCGGTCCGCCGAAGCCGACCAAGCCCGACGAATGGGGTCCCATGAGCAAGCGAGCAGTCCTGGAGGTGATCGCCCTCGACGCCGAGGACGCGGTCGCCGCCCAGGCCGGAGGCGCGGATCGCCTCGAACTGGTCACCGACATGGCGGCCGACGGACTCACCCCGTCGGCCGGGACCGTCGCCGCGATCCGCGCCGCCGTCGACATCGACCTGCGGGTGATGCTGCGGCTCGCGGACGGGTTCGCCGCCGGAGACGTCGACCGGCTGGTCGCCGTAGCGGGCGAGATGCGGGAGGCGGGGGCGGACCAGTTCGTGCTCGGGTTCCTCGACGCGGACGGCGACGTGGACCTGCGGGCGGTGGAGCGCGTCGCCGGGGCGATCGGGGGATGCCGGTGGACGTTCCACCGCGCCATCGACCGGGCCGCGAACCGGGACGCGCTGCGCAAGCAGCTCGCGGACTTCCCCGGCCTGGACACCTATCTGACCGCCGGGGCGGCCGGGGGCGTGGACGAAGGCCTGAACGTCCTGCTCACGGAGGCGCGGAGGCGCGGCGAGCCGGGGTACGAGCAGCAGCTGCTGGTCGGCGGCGGTCTGCGGCTGGAGCACGTACCGGGGCTGCTGGACGCGGGCATCGACGGCTTCCACATCGGCGGTGCCGCGCGGCCCGGCGGCTGGTCGGGCCCGGTGTCGGCGGACGCGGTCGCCCAGTGGCGGCGGGTGCTCGGGGACTGAGCACCCGGCCGCGCGGTCACCTGGGCGGCGGGTCCGTCACACTGCCGTCCCTCACCGCGTCGGCTCCGCGGACAGCTGTGCGGGCAGGCCGGCTCCGTGCGTGACGATCAGCCCCGAGACCGCTCGGGTCAGGCAGACGTACAGGCGGCGCAGGCCCGTCCGCTCGTCCGGCTCGCCGTCGACCACGGCCTGCGGCTCGTCCAGGACCACGTAGTCGTACTCCAGGCCCTTGGCCAGCGAGGCCGGGACCAGGGTGAGGCGGACGGCGTGGGTCGTCTCCTCGCCGGGGGCGAGGTGGCCGATCCCGGCGGCGGTGAGCGCGTCCGCCAGCCCCGGCACCCGCGCGTCGGCGGCGATCAGGCCCACCGAGCCCTCCCGGTCCAGCAGCTCACGGCAGGCCGCCACCACGTCGGCCGTGCCGTCCGGGGCCGTGCGGATCTCGAAGAAGCCCGGGTTCTCACGGATCGACGCCACCGGCGTCAGGCCCGGCGCGATGGACGGCAGCAGCCGCGACGCGTACGTGATGACGTCCGTCGGCACACGGAAACCGGCCGTCAGCTCCTCGATCACCGCCTCGCCCTTGCCCAGGTGCCCCAGCGCCTCCTCCCAGCTCCGCGTCGCCCACGGCGTGGTGCCCTGCGCCAGGTCGCCGAGGACGGTCGCCGAGCCGGTGGTGCAGCGCCGGCCCACCGCCCGGTACTGCATGGGGGACAGGTCCTGCGCCTCGTCGAGGACCACGTGCCCGAGGGAGTGGGTGCGCTCGATCAGGTCGGTCGCCTCGTCGATCAGCACCGCGTCGGCGGGCGACCACCGGGCGGACTTCACCGAGCGGGCCGGCTTCACCCAGAGGATCGCCTTCTGCTCGTCCGCGCTCAGCACCCCCTCCGCGTGCTCGGCGAGGAAGTCCGCGTCCGTGAGCAGGCGCAGCACCAGCTTCGCCGGGTCGACCTGCGGCCAGACCGTCTTCACCGCCGCCTTCACCGCGGCGTTGCGTGCCACCGCGTTCTGCACCCGGTCGTCCGGCGCCTCGCCCGCCCGCTCCATCTGCACCAGCACGGCGTGCGCGATGCGCTGCGGGAGGGCCTCGCGGGCGGCGCCGTAACGGATGTCGCGGGCGAGCAGCTCCTCGACGATCTCCTCCAGTTCGAACGCCGCCACCCGCCAGCGGCGCGAGCCGCGCACCACCACGATCCCCTCGGTGGGCGGCGTGACGTGCGCGTACAGCGCCCGGCGCAGCACCTCGGCCATCCGCGCGTCGCCCTTGATCACCGCGGCGCCGGCGTCGTCCGCGCCGCGCACCTCGACGTGCGCGACCAGGTCGTCGACGGTGGCCTGGCGGACCGTCAGCTCGCCGAGCGCGGGCAGCACCTGCTCGATGTAGTGCAGGAAGGACTTGTTCGGCCCGATCACGAGGGTGCCGGTGCGGGCGAGCCGCTCGCGGTGGGCGTACAGGAGGTAGGCGACCCGGTGCAGGCCGACGGCGGTCTTGCCGGTGCCGGGACCGCCCTGCACACAGACCGACCCGGCGAGCCCGGCGCGCACGATCTCGTCCTGCTCGGGCTGGATGGTCGCCACGATGTCGCGCATCGGGCCGACGCGGGGCCGCTCGATCTCCTGCTGGAGCAGCTTGCTGGTGGTGGCGGCCTCGGCCGGGTCGGACAGGTGCTCGTCCTCGTACGCGGTGAGGTCCCCGCCGGTGTACCCGAAGCGGCGGCGCAGCCCGACGTCCAGCGGGTCCTTCTTCGACGCCCGGTAGAAGGGCTGCGAGACCGGCGCCCGCCAGTCGATCACCATCGGGTCGCCGTCCGCGTCGTGCACATGACGGCGCCCGATGTAGAAGCGTTCCCCTTCCGCGCCCTCCGCCTGCTCCGCCCCGGGCGCGCGCAGGTAGTCGAGCCGGCCGAAGAACAGCGGGGTGTCGCTGAGGTCGGCGAGCGCCTTGATGCGGTCCTCGATCTGGGCTTCCAGGACCGCGGCGTTGACCCAGTTCGCGGTGACGTCGCTGATGTCGAGGGACTCGACGTCCTCGCGCATGGCCCGCAGGGCGGCACGAGACGCGACGAGATGGGCGCGCTCGTGGGAGAGGGGGTCGTCGTGGACGGGCGTGGACAAGGGGGTGCCTCCGGATGACCTGCGGTTCGGTGGGCGCGCGCGGCGCGGTGGCCGACCGGTTTCCGTCCGGACGGCGGCACTCCGTGGAGGGAGGCGGGCAAGAGCGGAGATTCTAGGGGAAGCGGCGCGGGCCGGGCCAACGGTTTTCCCGACCCCTAGGGGATCACGCCTCGCGCACTGGGGGACGCGCTCCCTCCACGGTCGTAGCGGGCGGCGGCGCGGGGTCGGTCCGTAGACCGATGACAGCCTTATGTCCGCAATCGCACTATGGAGACATGAGCGCAGCAACCATCTCCCCAGCCCCGGCACCGGGCCGCCCGGCCGGTGCCACGCCCGTGGCCGGCAGCCACCGGCACCGGCTCGGTGACGCCCTGCGCGCCGTCAGGGTGTTCGCGGGCGCCGCCTTCGACGTGGTCGTCCTCGGCGAGTACGGCGAGGAGGCCGGCGTCCGCCGCCGGTGACGTCCGTACACGCACCGCCGGTGACGTCCGTACACGCACCGCCGGTGTGAGTACGGCGACGCGCGGCGGTTGAGTACGTCCGCCGGTGCGCGGGCACCGGCCGCGCGGCTTCACTGGCCGCATGACCACCACACCGCACTTCACGGCGCAGCCGCCGGCCTGCCTGCCGCAGCGGGCCGACCGGCACCGTCACGCCTGGGTCGCCCCGGCCGTCGCCACCGCGCTGCTCACCGTCCTGGGCCCGGCGGCGATGTTCCTCGGCGGGCTGTCGGTCATGGCGACCGACAGCTGCGGCCCGGACGACTGCTCGCGGGCGCTGATGACCTCCCTGGAGCTGATCTACGGGACCCTGTACTTCGGCGGCTTCCTCTCCCTCGGCGTCTGGACCGCCGCCTGGGTGATCCCGTGGACCCGCCGGTGGGCGGCCCTGCGCGCGTGGCTGGCGTTCGCCTCGCTGCTGCCGTCCCTCCTCGTCCTGCTGCTGGTCTTCACCCTTCCCGAGCCGTGACCGGGCCGGCGGCCGGGAGGCGGCGCCGGGACGTCAGCCCTCCGCCAGCAGCTCGTCCGCGTCCATGATCCGGTAGGCGTAGCCCTGTTCCGCCAGGAAGCGCTGGCGGTGGGCGGCGAAGTCCTGGTCGAGCGTGTCGCGGGCGACCACCGAGTAGAAGTGCGCCTGGTGGCCGTCCGCCTTCGGACGCAGCACCCGGCCCAGCCGCTGGGCCTCCTCCTGCCGCGACCCGAAGGTGCCGGAGACCTGGATCGCGACCGTCGCCTCCGGCAGGTCGATGGAGAAGTTCGCGACCTTCGACACGACCAGGACGCTGATCTCGCCCTGCCGGAAGGACTCGAAGAGCTTCTCCCGCTGGGCGTTGGACGTCTCGCCCTTGATGACCGGCGCCCCCAGGTGCTCGCCCAGCTCGTCCAGCTGGTCGATGTACTGGCCGATGACGAGGATCTGCTGCCCGGCGAAGCGCCGCACGATCGCCTCCGTCACCTTGCGCTTGGTCGCCGTCGTCGCGCAGAAGCGGTACTTCTCCTCCGTCTCGGCGGTGGCGTACGCGAGCCGCTCGGAGTCGGTGAGGTTGACCCGGACCTCGACGCAGTCGGCGGGCGCGATGTAGCCCTGCGCCTCGATCTCCTTCCACGGCGCGTCGAAGCGCTTGGGGCCGATCAGCGAGAACACGTCGGACTCCCGGCCGTCCTCGCGGACCAGCGTCGCGGTGAGCCCGAGCCGGCGGCGCGCCTGGAGGTCGGCGGTGAACTTGAAGACCGGCGCCGGCAGCAGGTGCACCTCGTCGTAGACGATCAGCCCCCAGTCCCGGGAGTCGAACAGCTCCAGATGCGGGTAGACGCCCTTGCGGCGGGTCGTCAGCACCTGGTAGGTCGCGATGGTGACGGGCCGGATCTCCTTCCTCGTCCCGCTGTACTCGCCGATCTCGTCCTCGGTCAGCGAGGTCCGCTTCACCAGCTCGTGCTTCCACTGCCGGGCCGAGACCGTGTTGGTGACCAGGATCAGCGTGGTCGACTTGGCCTGCGCCATCGACCCGGCGCCGACCAGCGTCTTGCCCGCGCCGCAGGGCAGGACGACGACCCCGCTGCCGCCGTGCCAGAAGTTCTCCACGGCCTGCTTCTGGTACGGGCGCAGCGCCCACCCGTCCTCGGCCAGCTCGATCGGGTGCGCCTCGCCGTCCACGTACCCGGCGAGGTCCTCGGCGGGCCAGCCCAGCTTGAGCAGCGTCTGCTTGATCTGCCCGCGCTCGGAGGGGTGCACGACCACCGTGTCGGGGTCGATGCGGGCGCCGACCAGCGGGGCGATCCGCTTCGACTTCAGGACCTCCTCCAGCACCGGCCGGTCGGTCGTCGTCAGGACCAGTCCGTGCGCCGGGTGCTTGGAGAGGGTGAGGCGGCCGTAGCGGTCCATCGTCTCGGCGATGTCGACGAGCAGCGCGTGCGGCACCGGGTAGCGGCTGTACTGCACGAGCGCGTCCACGACCTGCTCGGCGTCGTGCCCCGCCGCCCGCGCGTTCCACAGGCCCAGCGGCGTCACCCGGTAGGTGTGGATGTGCTCCGGCGCCCGCTCCAGCTCGGCGAAGGGCGCGATGGCCCGGCGGCAGTCGTCGGCCTGCTCGTGATCGACCTCGAGGAGCAGGGTTTTGTCGGACTGGACGATCAGGCAGGACATGCATACCTCCGCGGGATGGGCGCCACCCTCCATGGTCGCCCATCGCGCGGATTACGGGGCCGGGTGACCGAGGTCACGACGCGGCCTGCCGGGCATCGATCACTCCCCCGACGGTGAGCACGATCGCGGGCAGGGCGATCAGCGCGAAGGCCATCAGCCAGCCCATCCGCCTGGTCGTGCGCGCCGCGACCTTCACACAGAGAAGGATCGCGGGGCCCAGATAGAGGAACATGCCGAAGAAGGCGAGGTACAAGAAGCCCACGAGAAACGCTCCCTTGATCGGACGGGAAAGAGGGGGCCGGTCCGTGCGGACCGGCCCCCTCCCCGTCTCACCGCATTGAAGCACGGTGTGCTCGGCCCCTACGGGGTGAGGTTGACGGTGAACCTGTTCTCCGGCTCGTCGCAGTGGACCACCCAGTCGGGCCGGTTCCCCGGTCCGTCACCGACGAACGGGACCGGGGCGTCCACACCCCACGGGTTGCCCCCGTTGCCGCGTTGGCGCGACTCGCACACACCGTACGCGTTGCCGTTGGGAGCGGTGGCCGGGAAGTTGGAGAAGTTCCTCCAGTCACCACCGTGGACCTTGTGGTTCGACGGGCGGCCGAGGTTGTCGGTCATGTGGTCGTCGACGTACACGTACAGGTCGGGCATGTAGGACTGGAAGACCATCCCGTTCGGCGGGTTGGCGTCCCCGTTCTCCTCCCGGTGCGTCGGCTTCACGGACCCGTCGGCGCAGAACGCGGCCGAGATGTCCTGCCAGATCGGCGGGGCGTTGCCGATCATGGAGCCCCACATGTTGTTGTTCCACGAACCGGTGTTCTTGAAGAACATCGAGTAGACGTCCCCGGCGAAGTTCTTCACCGCGTAGTTCGTCTCGAGGTTCGAGTTGATCTCGTCGACCCACGCCTTGACGTTGTCGTTGATGTACTTGTGGCCGATCATCGCGCGGTAGCCGTGGACGCCGCCGCCGACGGCGCGGAAGTCCACGCACTCCTTGGCGTCGTCCAGCCGCGCGCCGCGGAAGTGCGGGAAGTACGCCTGCCCCGGCGTGTCCCCGTCCTCGTACGGCCGCGACGAGCGGACGTCGCCGTACTCCAGCGCGTCCTGCGTGGTGTAGTCGATGTCCGGCGCGGGGATCCCGTAGTCCGCCTCGATCGTCTTCATGATCTTCGTGACGAAGGTGGGGAGGTGGGCGTTGCCGACGCGGGCGCGGTAGTCCGAGCCCACGCTGCCGTCGACGATCTTCCCGTCCTCGCCGACCACGAAGGTCACGTGCACATCGGACTTGATCTTGTAGCTGTTGGGGTCCTTGAACGCCTCGGACGCCGGCTTCGACGTGTCCGGGCGCTGGTTGGACATGGCCATCCAGACCGGGATCGACATCGCGGGCGCCGAGCCGTCGGCGCGCGGCTCCCAGCCGCCCGCCTTGATGTCCGCGGCCCAGGCGTCGGCCGCGTCCCACGTCTTCTGCCCGGTGCACTCACCGACGGCCTGTGCCGTCGGGCAGCGCGCCTCGTAGGACAGGCCGTACGCGTCCGCCTCGGTGTTGTTCCACAGCGGACCCCGGTAGGCGAGGCCCATGCCCCAGTCGTAGAGCGACTTCATCGACCGCACCGGGGAGTTGATCTCGGTGGAGATCGGCCAGTTGGAGTTCAGCTCCTGGTTCGGGTCGAAGACCGCCACGGCCGACAGGGAGCGCTGCACGAAGCTGCCCTTGATCGGCTTGAACGCCACCGAGTTCCAGGCGACGTCACGGTCGGCGGTGCCCGTCTTGGTGAAGTTGGTCAGCGTGACCTTCGGCGTGGACGTGAACTTGTAGGCGCCCAGCGACACCCACTTGCCGTTGTTCGCGTTCTGGTCGACGTACCGCTCGTACGGCCCGCCCGAGGCGCCGCCGATGACGTACCGGGCGTGCCGGGTCTGCGCGCCGGTGTCGGGGATGTACGCGTACACGGCCGCGAGGTCGTAGGACTTGCCGGCCGTCCAGGTGCCGTCGATCGTCATCCGGTTGCCGTCGCCGCCGAGGTGGTCCTCGTTACGGGTGTGGGTGTACCAGAAGTGGCCGCCGTGGCCGCCGCCGATCGAGTGCAGGTCGGCCTTCGCCTCGTAGTTGCCGTCCCAGTCCGGATAGAACGTGAACTGGAAACTGCCCGTCGACGAGGCCGCCCCGCACGTCGACCAGGTCTGCGTGCCGTTCGGTACGGACGTCACGACGTCCGAGCCCGAGGGGGCGGTGCCGCACACCGGTGTGCCGTTCTTCAGCCGGTATCCGCGGCCCGGTTCGGAGCGCAGGGTGACGTACTTGATGTTCTCGTTGCCGCACGTCTGGTCGCAGTTGGTCTTCCAGGTGGCGTTCTCCTGGTTCCACCAGAACTGCCGGTAGCAGGCCTCGTCCGGGCAGTCGACCGGGCTGGTGGTGCTGCAGTTGTTCTTCGCGTTGCAGAACGTGTCCAGCTGCGGGCTGACGGCGCTGCGGTCCTGGACGGTCAGCCACCAGGCCGGCTGGAAACCGGCCGAGGAGAACCCGGACTCTCCCTGCCAGTCCTGCCGGCCGTCGGTGGAGTAGGAGAAACCGGTGTCGATGGACCAGGCGGACCAGCCCATCACCTTCTCCTCGTAGGGCCAGTACTGCGGGTGCGCCGCGTCACGGATGTTGTCGGGGTCGAGGCTGACGTCCATGAACGGGTGGTCCCAGGCGCCCTCCTTGTACATGGGGTTCGCCGGGTTGTTGTACCAGCCCAGACCCCAGTGGCCGCCGTTCTTGCCGGACTCGGACGGCGGGTTGAAGCCGAGGTTGTAGTTCCAGGCGGCGGTGAACCAGTTCTCCACCCGGGCGGGGTCGTCGTTGTTGACCGTGATCCGCTGCCCGTCGGTGTGCACCTCGTTCCACTTGTCCGCGAGGATCTTCATGGAGGCGGCGATGTTGGCGGCGTAGTCGACCGCGATGATCTTCTGGAGCGACGGGTCGAGACTCGTCTCCCCGGTCTTCTCGTGGCCCGCCAGCCGCATGCCGTCCGTGACCTGTCCGACGCCGTAGCCGCAGTCGGAGTCGTCCCAGTTGATGCGCCAGTAGCCGAGCAGGGTGTCCTTGGCGTCGTGGCCGTAGTAGCCGTCGACGGCGGCCAGCGGGTTGCCCATCTGGCCGGGGATGGCGCCCGACTCGGCCTGCCACAGGTTGGACTCCTGCGCCAGGATGCCGAGCAGCACGTTGGCCGGGATGCGCCCGCCGCCCTTGAGCTCCGGGCGGGGGAACAGGCCCTGCGGGTCGATCGTGCCGAGACCGGCCTGGTTGCGGTAGTCGCCCTGGCGGAGCCAGTTGCCGCGCAGCTCACCGCGTACGGCCATGTCGACCGCCCACTCCACCTGGTTCGGCGTCGGCTGGAGCGCCTGGAGGCTCATGTCGTTGCGGGAGACGGAGCACCAGCGGTCGGTGTCGCGCGGGTCGTGGGAGACGGTCGCGTCCGTGGTCGCGGCCCCGGTGCGGGACAGCTTCCGCGGCTCGGTGCCGCCGGTCAGGGCGGGGGAGAGACCGTCGTCCAGGCGCGGCTCCGTCGAGACGACCCGCTGCTCGACCTTCTCGCCCGTCGTGGTGGCGGTCGAGGTGACGGTCAGCGTGGTGTCGTCCCGGGTGGTGGTCGCCGGGGACTCGCCGGAGCGGTCGCGCACGCCGGCCTGGGGCTCCTCCACCTTGTCGAAGCCCTTGCCGACCGCCTTGATGCGGGTCAGTCCGGCCCGGACACCGGGGGTGAGGACGGGCTCGACGGCGAGGCGGCCGTGCGAGGAGACGGCGGTGTCGGCCGGGGCGTCCAGCGCGGTGACGCCGGTGCCCGCCACGTTCACGTTCTCGGCCTTGCCGGTGAGGAAGGCGCGGCCGTCCGCTCCGGGGGCCAGGTCGAGGTCGCCGAGCGGGCCGGTGGCCACCGTCTTCGGTGTGCCCTTGCCGCCGTACACCTTGGCCTGCGCCTTCTTCGTGCCCTTGCGGTCCACGAAGCCGACCCGGCCGTCCGCCAGGGGGCGGATGTCGAAGGGGATGCTGTCGCCCGTGGCGAGCCGGCGGGTCTTCCCCTTCCCGTCGATGTGGACGAGGTCGCGGCCGAGGCCGGCGACGAAACCGTCCTTCACGGGGGCGGCCGACGAGACCTGGCCGCGCAGCTCACCGGAGGTCAGGACCGTCTTGCCGGCCGTGTCCACGGTGATGACCCGCGTCTTGACCTCCGACGCGTCGTTCATGTCGCGGTACTGGGTGAACGCCGCGGTGTGCGTGGTGGTGTTGCAGGTGGGGTCGAAGTAGGCGAGCGTCGCGGTGAAGGGCAGCTTCGTGACGTCGCCGGTCTCGGTGTTCACGATCGCGGTGAACGCGCCGCCCTGCATGAGGTCCGGCTTGTTGGTGAAGGCCCGCGGGGCGTACACGGCGGCGACGTGCGAGTCGTCCATGACGCACTGGTTGCCGACCCACGAGTCGGCGGGCATGCCCGGCTCGTTGAGGACGGCCGCCGTCTGCCAGGCGTACGCCGTGCTGGACTCGGCGGTGAGGATGCGCAGGCCGTCTGCGTCGGCGGCGGCGGTGACGGCCCGGTCCTCGGACGTGTTCCAGCCCTTGCCGAGCTGTTCGTCGGGACGGGCCACCCGGCCCGAACCGGCGGGTCCGGCAGCGGGTTCGGGCGTCGGTTTCGCCGCCGGGGTGGTGGTCCGGGGTGCGGCGGCCTGAGCCGCACCACTCTGTATCAGCCCGGCCAGGACTGCGGCGGCCGCGAGGCCCACCATCCCCGCACGAGCCGTTCTCTGATGTCTCAACACGGCTTCTTTCGTTTGCAGTTATGAAGCTGACGACCCATCAATGATGGAGACACGTCAACGGCGCAAGCACAGTAACAACCCGGGCTCTTCACAGGAATTGATTAATCGCCTGTGGTACATGTCACATACAACGATTTCTGCCGGCCATGAGACAGGCCCTTGACTGACGCGTTCATGACGCACCATGATCCCGACCGGGACAATGGTCTGGACCGTTCCGGGCGCCGTCTCAGGCCTCCGGAACGGCCTGAGAGAGGGGGAGTTCCATGCGCTCGAAACGAGCGGGTCTGGCCGTCGCGGCCCTGCTGTCCGCGGTCTCGGCCGTCGGGTACTCGGGGGGACCGGCAGCCGCGGCGACGACCACCGAGTACGTCAGCGACAACTGCGCCTTCATGAACTGCAGCGAGGGCGACCTGATCCTCAACTACCACTCGGTGGCGGTGTCCGGACAGGGCAACCCGTCGGGCAGCTTCGCCCAGTTCTACGGGAACATCTACGACCTCGCGGGCACATACGTCTCCTACAACGGGGCAACGGCCGTCCACTACGTCTACGTGTTCTTCAAGGGGCAGGGCGACGGCGCCGGCCAGGCGGTGAAGAACAACGCCGCCTCCGCCAACAACTGCTCGACCGTGGACGGTTACCGCGTCTACTACAACTCGGGCTACGCGGGACACTCCCAGTCCATCCCGCACTACTACGGCTGCGGCTCCAGCACCAACCTCGACGCGACGCTGAAGAACAACAATGCCTCGCTGCACTTCGCGTAACGGCGGGCGCCGGTTCCGGATCGCGGTGGCGGCCCTCGCCGCCGCCGCGTCCGTCGGCCTCTCCGCCTGCTCGTCCTCCACGGACGACGCGGGCGGCGAGGGCGGCGGAGGTGCCGCCGGGGGGACGTCCACGGCGGTCGGGGACATGTCGAAGTGGCCGAAGACCGTGGCGGACTCGGGGCTCGTCAAGGGCCTGACACTTCCTTTGCAGCCGTACATGCAGACCTACCAGGACTCCATGACGATCGAGCGCGCCGCCCGCACCCTCGAGACGGAGTGCATGGCCGGCTACGGCTTCACGGTGGTCTTCCCGCCGGTGGGCGTGAACCCGCCGCCGAACGCGGACGACGCGAACATGCCGCGGCGCTACGGGCTCAGCGACCGGGCGGCGGCCGCCACCTACGGCTACCAGCTGCCCCCGGACGCGACGGAGCACCCGGCCCCGCCGCAGCTGTCCCCCGCCGCGGTCGCCGTGCTGACCGGACGCAAGGGCAACAACCCGAGGGCCGAGGCCGCGCCGTCCACGTACAAGGGCCGGAAGGTCCCGGAGGGCGGCTGCCAGGCGCAGGCCTTCGACAAGCTCGGTGCGCGCATCGACTTCACCCTGCCGTCCCGGCTCGACCACGAGAGCCTGGTCAGGTCCCAGGAGGACCCGCGCGTACGGAGCTCGCTCGGCGCCTGGTCCGCCTGCATGAAGGGCAAGGGCTACACGGTCGCCGACCCCTTCGCCGCCGCCGACATCGCCGCCGAGAAGGCCACGGGCGACCCGACGCAGGAGGAGATCACCCTCGCCCTCGCGGACATCGACTGCAAGAAGGAGACGGACCTCGTCGCGGTGTGGCACAGGGTGGACGCCGAGATCCAGGCGCGCCAGGTCGAGGAGAACCAGCTCGCCCTGCAACAGCTGAAGGACAGGAACAGCAAGGCGGTCAAGGCCGCGGAAGCGGCGCTCCGTGGCTGAGCCGCCCGTGACCCTCGTCGGGGACGACGGCACCGCGCCGTCCGCCGGCCGGCAGCTGGCCCGGCGGCGGCGCGTGCTCGTCACCGCGCTGATCGGGGCCGTCGCCGTCTCGGGCCTGGGCATCGGCGCCTCGCGGGTCGTCAAGTCGCCCGCGCAGGCGGCGGCCGACACCGCGGCTCCGCCGCCCAGCGTGATGACCGCCCCGGTGGAGAAGCGCGTCCTGCGCAACTCCGTGATCGTCCGGGGCATGGTCGCCGCGTCGCAGTCCGTGGACGTCACGCCCTCCGGCTCCGCGCAGGAGGGCGTCGGCGGCGCCGTGATCACCGCGGTCGGGGTGCGGGCCGGCGAGAGCGTCCGGCCGGGCAAGGTCCTGCTCGAGGTCTCCGGACGTCCCGTCATCGCCCTGCGCGGAACGCTGCCGGTGTACCGCGACCTCAAGCCGGGCGTCGAGGGCAAGGACGTCGCCCAGCTCCAGCAGGCGCTGGGCGAGACGGGTCACTCGGTGGGCGGCGACCGGAAGGGGTACTTCGGCGCCGGCACCAAGGCCGCCCTGAGCGACCTGTACCGAAGCGCCGGCTACGACCCGCTGCCCGCCGACCCGGACGGCGAAGCCACCCTGGCCGAGGCCCGCGACGCGGTGACCGAGGCCCGCCGCCACCTCGAGGACATCCGGTCGGCACCCGAACAGCCGGCCACCGGACAGCCGGCCGGCTCCGGCGACGGCAAGGGAGCCGACGCGCCCGAGGCGGCGTCCCCGGCCCACCGCTCCGTAGAGACCGACCGCGCCCGCGAGGACCTGGAGCAGGCCCAGGAGGACCTGGCGAAGACCGAGGCCGGCAACGGCCCGATGCTCCCCGCCTCCGAAGTCGTGTACGTGCAGAGCCTCCCCGCCCGCGTGAGCGCCGTCGGCGCCGTCGTGGGCCACCAGGTCTCGGGCAGCGCGATGACGATCTCGGCGGGGCGCCTCGTGGTGACCGGCACGCTCTCCCGCAGCCAGCGCGGACTGGTCCGGCCGGGCCAGCGCGTCGAGATCCTCTCCGAACTCGACGGCACCACCGCCGAGGGCGAGGTCCGCACCGTGGCGGACACCGTGGACCCCGTCCAGAGCTCCGGCACCTCCGGCGGCGGCCGGGAGGCGGACGCCGCGCCCGGCGACGGCACGGCCCCCGGCTACGCCGTGACCGTGACGCCGGACAGACCGCTCGCCGACTCGATGACGGGACAGGACGTACGGCTCACCGTCCGCACGGCCGCCACCAAGGGCGAGGTCCTCGTCGTCCCCGTGTCCGCGATCTCCGCGGGAGCGGACGGCGCCACGACGGTGACGGTCGTCGAACCCGGCGGCACCCGGCGGCGCGTCCCGGTGACGACCGGCGCCTCGGGCGACGGCTACGTGGAGGTCAGGCCGGTGGCGGGGACCACGCTCGCGGCCGGCGAGAAGGCCGTCACCGGCGCCGCCGCCACCGGACCGGGAGGCGACGGATGACCATACCGGTGATCTCGCTGGAGCGGGTCGCGCTCACCTACCCGGGACCGCCCGCGGTCACGGCACTCCTCCCGTGCGACCTCACCGTCCACGAGGGGGACTTCGTGACCGTCGTCGGACCCTCCGGGTCCGGCAAATCGACGTTCCTGAACATCGTCGGTCTGCTGGACTCCCCGACGGAGGGCCGCTTCCTGCTGGGCGGGATCGACACCGGCCGGCTCGGCGACGCGGCCCGCTCGGCGCTGCGCGGCCGGCGCATCGGGTTCGTCTTCCAGGCGTTCCACCTGCTGCCCCACCGCACGGCGGCGGAGAACGTGCAGCTCGCCCTCGTGTACCAGCGCGTCCCGCGCCGGGAGCGGACGGCCCGCGCCCGCGAGGTGCTGGCCCGGGTCGGCCTCGGCCACCGGACCGACGCCCTGCCCACCACCCTCTCGGGCGGGGAACGGCAGCGCGTCGCCATCGCGCGGGCCCTGGTCGGCTCGCCGTCGGTGCTGCTCTGCGACGAGCCGACCGGCAACCTCGACACCACCACCTCGGAACAGGTCCTCGGCCTGCTCGAGGAGCTGAACGCCGACGGAGTGACGATCGTCGTCATCACCCACGACCCCGCGGTCGCCGCGCGCGGCACCCGGACGCTGTCCATCCGCGACGGCGTCCTCGCCGAGCCGCAGACCCAGGGGGCACCCGCGTGACGCCCCGCGCGCCGCGCCGCCTGCCGCACCCGCCGTGGTTCACCCGCCGAACACGGGCCACCGGGCCCGGCCACGGCGAGGCCACCGCGCTCACGCGCTTCTCCTGGCGGGACGCGCTGGCCGAGGCCACCGTGGGCATCCTCCAGCGTCCGGCCCGCGCCACCCTCACCGCCCTCGGCACCGTCCTGGGCGTCGGCTCGTTCGTCGCCGTGCTCGGCCTCACCGCGACCGCGGCCTCACAGATCGACGGCCGCTTCACCATGCTCGCCGCCACCGAGGTCACCGTCCACGACGTCGCCCGCGAGCACACCGAGTTCGTCCCGCTCGCCTTCCCCGACGACGCCGCCCGACGGGTCGAACGGCTCAACGGGGTCGAGCACGCCGGGGTGTTGTGGCCCGTGCAGTTCCGCGACGGCCGCCAGGTGAGCTCCTCCCCGGTCGCCGACATCTCGGCCGGCCGGCAGATCCAGGTCGTGGCCGCATCCTCCGGCGCCGTCCGGGCCGCCGAACCCCGGCTGCGCCAGGGACGCCTGTTCGACACCTGGCACGACACCACCCGGCAACGCGTCGCCGTGCTCGGCGCCGGCATGGCGAGCCGGCTCGGCATCACCACCCTCGACACCCGCCCGGCCGTCTTCATCGGCGACGACGCCTTCACGGTCGTCGGCATCGTCGGCGACGTACGGCGCCGGGCCGACCTGCTGCTGTCCGTGATCGTCCCCCGCAGCACCGCCCAGGAACTGTGGGGCCCGCCCAAGGACGGCGCGGACATGCTCGTTGCCACCCGAGTCGGCGCCGCCCAGCAGGTGGCCCGCGAGGTCCCCTACGCGCTGCGCCCCGACCACCCCGAGTACTTCGAGGCCGTACCACCGCCCGACCCCACGAGCCTGCGCAGCGGCGTCGGAGACGACCTCGGCGAGCTGTTCCTGCTCCTCGCCGCCGTCTCCCTGTTCATCGGCGCCGTCGGCATCGCCAACACCACCCTCGTCGCCGTCATGGAGCGCACCGGGGAGATCGGACTCCGGCGCGCGCTCGGCGCCCGCTCCCGGCACGTCCTCACCCAGTTCCTCACCGAATCGGCCGTCCTCGGCTCCCTGGGCGGCGTGATCGGCACCTCCCTGGGAGTCCTCGCGGTCGTCGGCGTCGCCGTCGCCCGGGACTGGACGCCGGTGATCCAGCCGACGACGGTGCTCGCCGCGCCGCTGATCGGCCTCGCCACCGGAGCGCTGGCCGGGCTCTACCCCGCCTGGCGCGCCGCCCGCATCCAGCCCGTCGAAGCCCTGCGGCGCTGACCCGGGGCGGATCCGAGAAGTCCCGGCCGCCCCGGTCTCCCGGGACGACGGCCGGGATCAGCCCTCCTCGGCCAGCTCCGCCACGCCCGTGATCCGGTGCAGCGGATACGTGCGCACCTCGTCCGCCGTGTGGTCGTACGCCGTGACGAAACCGCCCTCCACCCGGATCGGGGCGATGACGCGCTGGCTGGCGGCGCCCTCGGCGTTCACGTAGCCGATCCACAGCGCCTCGCCGGTCAGCACGGCCGCCTGCACGGTGGCCAGGGTCTCGGCCGCGCCGGTGCGCGGCAGCTCGCCGTTCGCGGCCGGCGTGCCCTCGCCGGTGCCCGGGACCGGCTTGCGCGGAGCCGTGGACGCCAGGTCACCGGCCCGGACGGCGCGGATCGCGGCCGTCAGCAGCGTGTCGTCGGGCACCGGCGGGCCGTCCGGCACGGGCTCCGGCGCCGCACGCGGCGGCGTGCGATGCGCGTCGGCGCGGGAGATCAGCACATCGCCCCCCGCGGATTCGGCGGCCGGCGCGAACCCCATCGCGCGCAGCCCCTCGAGGAGCGCCGCCGGGTCCGCCTCCGCCGCCAGCACGGTCGGCGCCAGCCGGCGCAGACCGAGCCCGGCGGCCCGCTTGTCGGCCAGGATCTCGTCCAGCGTCGCGTCGTCGTCGCACCGCACGTACGCCGAGGCGGCCCCCACCCGCAGCTGCCCGTGCCGCCGGGCCACGTCGTCGATCAGATACGTCAACGGCTGCGGCACCGGCGTACGGGAGTGCCGGGCGAGGAAGGCGTGCAGGTCGGCGGCGGTTCGGCCGGCGTCCAGCGCACGGCGCACCGAGCCCGGCGTGAACCGGTAGACGGTCGCCCCGCCCCTCGACTCCACGTCCGCGAGCACCCCCAGCGTGTCCGCGAGCGGACGCTCCAGCGGACCCGGCGCCACCGCGGTCAGATCGGCCTGGAGCAGCACGTGGTCCAGCGGCTCGGGCAGCAACGGCGCGAGCAGCCGGGCGGCGGCCGCGGACGCGGCGGCCCGCTCGGCGGCGCTCGGCGACGGCAGCGCGGCGGGCGTGCGGTGGTGGTGGACGGGAAGCTTGGCGCCCGGCCCCGCGGAATCCTCGGGGGGCCCGGCCCGGTGCGCCGGCTCGGGCGCGCCGATCAGCGCCCGCCCCGCCGCCGCCAGCGCGCCGCGCCCGGTGACGCCCAGCAGCTCCGCCTCGGCCAGCGTCCAGCGGGCGAGCCGGGTGCGCAGGTCGTCCTCCCGGCCGTCCCCGCCGTCCCGCCGCGGCCCGCGCAGCGGACGCTCCCAGCGCAGCCTGGCCAGCACCGACTCCTCGGCCGGTGCGGAACCCTCCGGCAGCCCCGCCAGCAGGGCCAGCACCCGGTGCCGGACCTCGGGCGCCGCCGACCGGTCCAGATTCGGGCCGAGCGCCGAGAGCGTGCGGTCCTTGGCGTCCCGCCCGCCCACCAGCCCCGGCGTCCGGGTGGCCGCCAGCCACGCCTCGGCGAGCCGCGCCCAGCGCTCGGCGGCGGGCAGCTCCCGCCACTCGTCGTACGCCGGGGTCGCCGCGTACCGCTCGTCGGCCTCGCCGTCGGACGCCAGCAGCCCCGCCGCGTAGGCCAGCTCGGTCCAGAACGCGGCGACCGGCTCGGGCACGTCCAGCGCGACCGCCGTCCGCTTCAGGTCCCGCACGCTCAGCCCGCCGGCCCGCAGCACCGCGGGGCCGCCCTCGTGCCAGTCCTTCAGCAGCTCCTCCACGGTCGCCAGCGCCGCGAGGGCCTGGCCCGCCGCGGTGGCGTCCACAACCTGTGGACGGTACGCGGCGACGGCCTCCACCGGCGGCGGCACCGGCTCGGTCGTACGGTGCGCCCGGCCGGCGCGCAGATGCAGGGCGACCTCCCGGGGCAGCACGACCGTGCCGGGCGCGGTCGGCAGCAGCAGACCGCGGTCCAGCAGTTGCCGCAGGTGGGGCGCCGGGTCGTGGGTGACCTGACCGTAGGGAGGGCCCCAGACCAGCCGGTCCAGCACCTCCACGGAGCCCGCCGGCAGCTCGGCCAGCAGGGCCGCCATCCGCTCCCGGTCGGTGAACAGGGCGCTGAGCGCGGCCAGCGCGGTGACCGAGTCGTGCGTCGAGGGCAGACCGAGGGTGGTCAGGAGGTCCTGGACACGCCCGGGCGACATCCCCGCCGCGGCCTCCCGCACGGTGGGCCCCAGCCCTGTCGGGGACGGATGCTGCGCAGAGGGCGCGAGCAGCTCGCGCGCCGTGCGCACCAGCCGCAGCCGGTCGTCGCCGCCCCACACCAGGGCCTGTTCGCGCAACAGGGCGACCGCCCGCGGGAGGGCGCCGGCGACGGCCGGATCACCGTCGTCACCGGCCATGAGACCGAGCAGCTCGCCGTACGTCGCCGGGTCCCCCGCCACGGCCAGCGCCTCCGCCGTCTGCAGCGTGAACCGGTCCAGCCGCTCCAGCGCCCGCACCACCGAGGCACGGGTGCCGGCCCGGGTGGCGAGCTGGGTGAGGTCCGTGGGCACGGGGGTGATGAGATCGGGGCGGCTGCGCAGGAGGGCGGCCAGGGAGACGTCGTCCCTCGCGCGGAGCGCTTCCGCGAGGGACCGGGGGGCCGCGGACTTCTCCTCGGTGCTCATCCGGCCAACGTTAGCGGGTGGACCCGACGGCGGAGACGCGCGTGCACCCGGGAAGATTCGGTACCGTCGTCCGACGGGGTATCACAACTCACCCGCCCCGGAGGGGTTCGTGGGGATCGAGAGCGACCAGGTCGTCTACGAGTATCTGAGCCGCGTCGGCGACGTGGCCCAGCAACGGCAGCTGCCGTCGTCCACCCGCATGCGGCTGGTGTCCGAGCTGCGCAACGAGATCGACCGGCGCCGCGCGAGGACGACCGTCGACAGCCCGGCCGCCGTCCGCCGCATCCTGGACCGGCTCGGCAGCCCCGACGACATCGTCGACGCGGCGGGCGGCACCGGCGCGTCGGGCCCGCCCGGGGGCTCCGGCGGGGCGTCCGCCGCCGTGCCCGTACAACGGGACGCCGAGCCGGAGGGCCGGGAGAAGCGCAAGGGCCTGCGGCGCGCCGTACCGCGCCCCCGCCCCGCCGCGCCGCCGCCCGCGGCCGAGCCCGCCGCAGCCCCGCCGCACCTGGCGAGCGCGCAGGAACTGGGCGACAGCGCCGTGCAGCCGGACTGGTGGCGGCTGGACGACAGCCCGTTCGCGGGCGACGGCGACAGCGTGCCCGGCTTCGTCGGCGGCGTGGAGATCCCGGACCTGCTCAAGCCCCCGCCGGGCGAGCCGGGGCCGAGGGGCGGCAAGGGCGCCACCAGCCGAAAGGCGCCGAAGGAGGCCGAGGACGCCGACGACACGGCGGACGCGGCTGACCCGCCCGCGGCGAAGCCCGCCGAGTCCCGCCCCGCCCGCACCCCGCTCCGCCGCCGGCTCTGGCCGGAGGGCGGCTGGAACAACCCCCTCCTCCTGCTCGCCGCCGCGCTGCTGATCGCCGGCGCCGTCCTCGGCAGCCTCGTCCCGCTGGGCCTGGGCTGGCTGATCACCTACCTCTCCCGCCGGCTGACCCCGGCCCAGGCGAAGTGGGCGGTACTGGGCCTGCCCGGCACCGTTCTGGCGGCCGGTGTGGTCTGGCTCTGGGGCCGCACGGAGGGCCGCTGGGGCGATCCGGTGGCCGAGGGCCACATGAACGACGCCGTCGCCGAGACGTGGCCGTGGGTCCTGCGGTCCGCGGCGGTCGCGACGGCGCTGTACCTGATCTGGCGCTCGCGGCGTACTCGCGCTTGAAGGCGCCCGGCGCGGGCGTGGACCGGGGCACGCGGTCCGGTGTTGCCGGGTGCCGGCGCGGATGCAGGGCGGGTGGGTCGCGCGGGACCCGGCGAAGCGGGTGCCTCTCCCACGCTCGGCTTCTCTCCCACGCTCGGCTTCGCTCGCGCGGGGGGACCCCCATGCGCGGGGCACCCCCATGAGCGGGAGGTGCCCCCACCGCCCATCCGCGCCGCCCCCGGGGGTACCTCCCCAGGCCGTTCGGGCACTGGGGGAGGCACGACTGCCCGCAGCTGGGGGACCCGGGGCCCGGCACAATGGCCGTATGGCCTCCACGACCCGCCCCGCCACCGCGCCCACCGTCGGCTTCGACCTCGACATGACCCTGATCGACTCCCGGCCCGGCATCCGCGCCTGCTACGTGGCGCTGTCCGAGCGGACGGGCACGTACGTCGACGCCGACCTCGCCGTCACCCGGCTCGGACCGCCGCTGGTGGAGGAGCTGGCGAACTGGTTCCCCGCCGACGAGATAGCGGCCGTCGCCGACCTGTACCGGGAGCTGTACCCGACGTACGCCGTCACCGCCACGACCGCGCTGCCCGGCGCCCGGGAGGCGGTCGAGGCGGTGCGCGCGGCAGGCGGGCGGGCGGTCGTCGTGACCGCCAAGTACGAGCCCAGCGCCAAGCTGCACCTGGACCACCTCGGCATCGAGCCGGACGCGGTGGTCGGCGACCTGTGGGCCGAGCAGAAGGCCGTGGCGCTGCGCGAGCACGGCGCACACGTGTACGTCGGCGACCACCTCGGCGACGTCCGCGGCGCACGCACGGCGGGCGCCCTCTCCGTCGCCGTGGCCAGCGGACCGTGCAGCGCCGAGGAACTGCGCGCGGCGGGCGCCGACGTCGTCCTGACCGACCTGACGGAATTCCCCGAATGGCTCGCGGGCTACCGCGACGCCGGCGGGCCGGCCGCGGCCCGCGCCTGACGCCGCCCCGCGGCGACCGACCGGAGCACCCCCGCGCCGGAGACCAGGAAACCCACTCCCATGAGCATGCTCAGTGCGAACATGTAGGTGGGAAAGGGCGTCGTCCCCAGAAACAGCGGGGCCACCGTGACCAGTGTGGCCACGGCGCCGACGAAAAAGACGATCGCACCGGCGCGGATCAGCCGGTCACCGGGCACGGCGGAATTCGTTCGGGTTTTGTCACGCACCCGACCAGGGTAGTTCCCAGCCCGAAGGAACAACCGGGGGACGTCCTGGGCCATGCGCACGATCCGGTCGTCGACCTTCATCCCCTCGGGGACCGTCACGGTCCAGCCCAGGCGGCGCAGCGCCATTCAGGCGTTCGACGGCAGCTTCCGTCCCCCGGCATCCTCGCCGGAGGCGAGAGCGTCCACATCGGTGGCGTTCCAGTGCGCGGCAGTCAGCTCGCTTGTCATGCCGGACAGGAGATCCGTAGCCCAACCGACCCGCTCGGCCAACACGCGGGTGGACAGGAGCTCGCCGGTCCGCTCGTCGACCGCAGAGCGCAGCAGGCTACGGACGCACGCCGTGCGGGTGGTCTCGCTCTCGCCGACCGGCAGTTTCCGGCTCACTACTCACCCCCTGCACTTGTGATCCTGTCATCCGATCAACGGCGTGTCCGTGTAAAGGTCACGCATTCGATCTCCGCACTCATCTGCCATGACAAAGCGGTACCGAGCGTAGAGGCGGGGGCACCCGGACCTGATCGCTGCTGCCCGGGGAGAGACCTGGGCATCTGGAAAGTTGACCTCGCCCGGAGTGTCCAGTGGGGGCTTCAGCCTGGTTTCCAGGCGGGATTAAGCCTGTGTGTCCCTGGGGAGAGCCCCAGTAAGGTGGTCAACGGCAGTTCAAAGGCGTCCGGCCCCGTCCGGGACCGATCGAGGGAGTGTGTGCTTTGCCGACTGGCAAGGTCAAGTGGTTCAACACCGAGAAGGGCTTCGGCTTTCTCTCCCGCGACGACGGCGGTGACGTCTTCGTGCATTCCTCGGTCCTCCCCGCCGGAGTCGAGACACTGAAGCCGGGCCAGCGCGTGGAGTTCGGCGTCGTCGCCGGTCAGCGCGGTGACCAGGCGCTGTCCCTGACGCTGCTGGAGCCGGCCCCGTCGGTCGCGGCGGCGCAGCGCAAGAAGCCCGACGAACTCGCCTCCATCGTGCAGGACCTGACGACCCTGCTGGAGAACATCACCCCGATGCTCGAGCGGGGCCGGTACCCCGAGAAGGCCGCCGGCAAGAAGATCGCCGGCCTGCTCCGCGCGGTCGCCGACCAGCTCGACGTCTGACCCGCCCAGGGCCTGTCGCTTGGATCATGTCGGCGTCGCGGGGCTCGGGTCGGCCGAGACGCACGGTCGCTCTCGGCCGACCTGATCCAAACGACAGGCCCTGGCCCTAGGGGAACGCCAGCGCGTCCGGGCCGAGGGCCGGTACCAGTCCCTCGGCCGCCGCGCGGGTCAGCAGGCCCCGGATCGCCGCGTAGCCGTCCTCGCCCAGGTCGGCCGTGAACTCGTTGACGTACAGGCCGATGTGCTGGTCGGCGACGGCCGGGTCCATCTCCTGGGCGTGCTCCATCACGTAAGGGCGGGACGCCTCGGGGTCGTCCCAGGCCGCGCGGACCGAGGCGCGCACGGACTCGGCGAGCCGGGTCAGCGTCTCGGCGCCCAGCGACCGCTTGGCGATGATCGCGCCGAGCGGGATCGGCAGCCCGGTGGTGTGCTCCCAGTGCTCGCCCATGTCGGCGAGCTTGTGGAGACCGTAGTTCTGGTACGTGAAGCGTGCCTCGTGGATGACGAGGCCCGCGTCGGCCTTTCCGTCCCGTACGGCCGGCATGATCTCGTGGAACGGCATGACGACGATCTCGCCGACCCCGCCGGGCACCGTGTCGGCCGCCCAGAGGCGGAACAGCAGGTAGGCGGTGGACGTCTCGCTCGGCACCGCGACGGTGCGGCCGCGCAAGTCCGCGTCCGCCTCCCGGGTCAGCACCAGCGGGCCGCAGCCCCGGCCCAGCGCGCCGCCGCAGGGCAGCAGGGCGTACTCACCGAGGACGTACGGCAGCACCGCGTACGACACCTTCAGCACGTCGGACTCGCCCCGCTCGGCCATGCCGTTGGTGATGTCGATGTCGGCGAAGGTCACGTCGAGGGCGGGGGCGCCGGGTACGCGGCCGTGGGCCAGGGCGTCGAAGACGAAGGTGTCGTTCGGGCAGGGCGAGTACGCGATCTGCAGGGGCTCAGTGGTCATGAGGGTTCCAACTCGTGAGGACGGGGGCGAGCTTCCCGAAGGCGTCGGTGAGGGCCGCGAGCGCGTCGCCGATGCGCCACGCGGCGCGGTCGCGGGGGCCGACCGGGTTGGAGACCGCGCGCAGCTCCAGCACGGGCACCCCGTGCGCGGCGGCGGCCTCGGCGACGCCGAAGCCCTCCATGGCCTCGGCGAGGGCGCGGGGGTGGCGGGCGCGCAGCAGCGCGGCGCGTTCGGCGGTGCCGGTGACGGTGGAGCCGGTCAGGACGCTGCCGGGGCGGGCGCCGGTCGCGTCGGCGACGGCGGTGACGAGCCCGGCGGGCGGGCGGTGGGTGACCGTGCCGAAGCCGAGGTCGGTCACCGGCAGGAAGCCGTCGGCGGTCTCGGCGCCCAGGTCGGCGGCGGTGATCTCGTCGGCGACGACGAGGGAGCCGACGGGCGCGCCGGGCGCGAAGCCGCCGCCGATGCCGGCCGAGACGACCAGGGCGTACGGGGCGTGGTGCAGGGCCGCGGCGGTGAGGGCGGCGGCGGTGGAGGCGGCGGCGAGGGCGGGGCCGACGCCGGCCGCCAGCAGGTCGGGCCCGTCCGGGAGCCGGTGCAGGACCACCCCGGGCCGGGGCGTCTCGACGGCCGGCGCCGGGAACGCCCGAGCCACCGCGTCCCGTTCGGCGGGGACCGCGGTGGCCACGAGGACACGCACGGAGGACGTGGTCAGTCGTCCTTCTTCAGCTTGAAGACCCACACGCCGGTGATCTTCTGGCTGCCTTCCTTGCCGTCACGGGCCGCGATGGCGACGTTCGTGGAGTCGCCCTGGGCGCCGTACTGGGCGTTGAAGAAGACGCTGCCCGGGATGGTCCGGTAGGTCTTCTTGCTGTCCTCGACCAGCTGCTGCCCGTTCATCAGGATCGTCCAGTGATCGTCGGCGATCTCCGGGTCGACGCCGAAGCGGACGGTCTCGTCCTGGTCGACGGTGATCGACTTGGCGTCCGGGTCCTTGAGGCACTTGTTGATCTCGTCGTCGGACAGGGCCTTGTCCTGTCCTCCGCAGGTGGCCTCGGAGCTGACCGAGTCACTGCCGACCGTGATCGTGGACAGGGCGGTCGGCTCGTCACAGGCGGACAGCAGGAGCAGTCCGGCGGATACGGCACCGGCGGCGGCGACGGCACGGCGGCGTCGCACAACGCGGTGTCCGATGGCGGCTGCGCCGCGGGGCAACGTGGTCATGGGACGAAGGCTATATTGCGGCCCCTGCCGTCCCCCCACCTGGGTACGGCGTGGCGTGGTCACGCCACCCTGGCCCGTGCGGTCCCTCCGTGCCGGGCCGAACCGATCAACCCCCGTACGGTGGTCAGCCATCCGGCGGCGACGATGGCGGCGGCCACCGACATGCCCAGCGTGCCGTCGAGCGGCAGCACGATGCCCACCGCGCCGCCGAACACCCAGGCGACCTGGAGCAGCGTCTCCGAGCGGGCGAACGCCGAGGTGCGGACGTGCTCGGGGACGTCCCGCTGGATCAGCGCGTCCAGGGACAGCTTGGCCAGCGCCTGTGCGAATCCGGCCACCGCGGCCAGACACGCCACGAGCACCGCTCCGAAGAACACCGCGGTCGTGAGCGCCGCGCCCAGCACGATCGCGACGACCGTCACGATGATGACCTCCGGCGCCCGGGACCGCAGCCACGCCCCGACGGCCGTGCCCAGCGCGTTGCCCGCGCCGGCCGCGACGCCCACGATGCCCAGCGACACCGCCGCGCTCTGGCCCGTCATCGGGTGGACGCGCAGCAGGAACGCCAGGAAGAAGATCAGGAAGCCGGTGAGGCAGCGGATGGCGGCGTTGGCGGCCAGCGCGTGGGTGACCGCCGGGCCGACCGTGCGCAGTCCGGGGCGCTTGCCCGACCTGCGGTGCGGCCCGTGCAGATGCCGTTCGTCCGCGGCGAGCAGCGCCCGGTCCTCACCTCGGGCGGAGTCCACCTTCCGCGGCAGCGTGAACGACAGCACGGTCCCCGCCACGAAGATCACGAACGCGCCGTAGAGCGGCCAGCGCGGTCCGAGGTGCTGGAGTCCGGCCCCGATGGGCGCGGCCACGCCGGTGGCGAGCAGCCCGCACAGCGTGACCCGCGAGTTGGCCTTCACCAGGGAGAAGCGGGGCGGCAGCAGCCGGGGCACCACCGCGCTTCTCACCACGCCGTACGCCTTGGAGGCGACGAGGACGCCGAGCGCCGCCGGGTACATCTCGATGCTGCCGGTGATCACCGCGCCGGACAGCACCAGCGCGAGCAGGGCGCGGGCGGCCATCGCGGTCGCCATGGCCGCGCGGCGGCCGTGCGGGACGCGGTCCAGGATCGGGCCGATGACGGGGGCGAGGAGCGTGAACGGGGCCATGGTGATCGCGAGGTAGAGCGCGACCCGGCCGCGCGCCTCGTCGGTCGGCACGGAGAAGAAGACGGTGGAGGCGAGGGCGACGGTGATCATGACGTCGCCGGCGCCGTTCACCCCGTGCAGCTCGATCAGCTTGCCGAGGCCGGACTCGCCGGCGCCGTGCGCGTGCGTTGCCCGGCGGATGCCGCGGACGGTCCCGGTGACCGGCAGGCGCAGGGCACGGCCGAGCGCGCGGAACCGGCCGGGACCACGTCCCCGGCTCCCGCCCTTGAACTCCGTCCGTGCGGCTGCCACTCCGTCATAGTGCCCCGTGAGACTGGGCTCTAGCGTCGTTACGGCACGGATGGTACGGACGAGTCGGGCGGCCCGGGGGCCCGTCCGGGGGTCCGGCGCGGGGCCCGTCCGGGGCGGTCCGGCGGCGCCGGGCACGGGCCCCGCCGGGGTTCTGGGCGGGTTCCGCGCGCGCCGGCCGGGGCCCGCGGCCGGGGTGCGGCGCGCGGGTGCCCTCGCCGAAACTCCCCGTCGGTGTAGGCCCAGCGCACCTGAGCAGGTAGCGTGCCTAGCGCGCCGTGGCGAACGTTCTCGGCCGCGCGCCTTACGGCCATACCGCAGAATGGATGACGTAGGTGTGCCCGAGCGCGATCGGGCGCGGACGTCGACGCGGTCCACAGGTCCGCTCCGTCCGCCCCTCGCAGGCAGCGGCGCACTCGTGAGACGGCGTATGGAGAGAAGCGATACCTGTGAGCGCAGCGACAACGCGAAGCCGCACCCCTGACCGTCTGTGCGCCGAGGCCGTCGACCTCGCCCGCGCCGCAGCCGAGGAGGCCGCCGCACCCGGCGTCGTCGGCGAGCACGAGGGGCTGGTGTCGGAGGGCGACCGGGTCGTCACGCACTACTTCGCAGCCAAGGAGCTGGGATACCGGGGCTGGCGCTGGGCCGTCACCGTGGCCCGGGCCTCCCGCGCCAAGATCGTCACCGTGGACGAGGCGGTACTGCTGCCCGGCCCGGACGCCCTCCTCGCCCCCGAGTGGGTGCCGTGGAGCGAGCGGCTGCGCCCCGGCGACATGGGGCCCGGCGATCTGCTGCCCACCGACGCGGAGGACCTGCGGCTCGAGCCGGGGTGGACCGGCGAGGACGAGCCGCCGCCGAACTCCGCCGTCTCCCACGAGATGGCCGACCTGGTCGAGGCCGAGGACGCCGAGGTCACGGCCGGGCCGCCCGCCGAGCTGTCGACCACCCCGGCCCGCGGCACGATCGCGGCGGTCGCCGAGGAGCTGGGCCTGCGCCGTGCGCGGGTGCTCTCCCGCTACGGCCTGCACATCGCCGCCGACCGGTGGGAGGACGCCTTCGGGCCCAAGACGGCGATGGCCCAGGCCGCGCCGGCCACCTGCGCCTCCTGCGGCTTCCTCGCCCGCATCGGCGGCTCGCTGGGCCAGGCCTTCGGGGTGTGCGCCAACGAGTTCTCCCCGGCGGACGGCCGGGTCGTGTCCCTGGCCTACGGCTGCGGCGGCCACTCCGAGGCCGCGGTGATGCCGAAGACCCCGCAGCCGGCTCCGCCGGTGATCGACGAGACGCGGATCGACCCGTTCCCGCTGCGGCCGGCGTCGGACTCCGGGTCGGTGCCGGTGACGGAGGACGAGGCGTCGGCCGAGCTGGGTCATTCCTGACGACGCGGGGCCGCTCCGCGGCGTGAGGCGGTGCGGGTGCGCTCCGCGGCGTGGGCGGGTGCGTCGTGGCGCGCGTCCCGGGGGCTGCGTCCCCGGACCCCCTCGGCCTCGACGGCCTCGTCCCCGAACGCCGGACGGGCCGGGAAGTGGCGCCGACCGGCGTTCGGCGTCGGCGGGCGCGCGTCCTCGCGGTACCTTCGTGGTCCGTCGACGAGGAGAGTCACCGTGAGCATGTTCGTGCAGCCCGCCGCCGAGGGCACCGACCCGTTCGGCACGGCACGTCTGCGGCGCGGAGTGCTGGACGCCTGGGCGGCGAGCCCCGCCCGGTTCCGTGAGGACGCCAACGCCGAGGAGGACCTCGTCCTCGGCGGCTACCGCGACCGGCTGGTCGTCGAGCTCGCCCAGAACGCCGCCGACGCCGCCGCCCGCGCGGGCGTGCCCGGCCGGCTCCGGCTGACCCTGCGCGACGGCGTCCTCGTCGCCGCCAACACCGGCGCCCCGCTGGACGCGGTCGGCGCCGAGTCGCTGTCCACGCTGCGGGCCTCCGCCAAGCGGGAGGGCGGCGAGGGTGCCGTCGGCCGGTTCGGGGTCGGCTTCGCCGCCGTCCTCGCGGTCACCGACGAACCCGCCGTCGTCGGCCGGCACGGCGGCGTGCGCTGGTCCCTGGCCGAGGCGCGGGGACTGGCCGCCGACACCGCGCTGCACAGTCCCGGCCTGGGCGACGAGCTGCGGCGGCGCGACGGCCATGTGCCGCTGCTGCGGCTGCCGTTCCCCGCCGAGGGCAGCGCCCCCGACCCGTACGACACGGCCGTCATCCTGCCGCTGCGGGACACGGCCGCAGCCGACCTCGCCGAACGGCTCCTGCACGCCGTGGACGACGCCCTGCTCCTCGCCCTGCCGGGCCTGGAGGAGGTCGTGATCGAGGCGGGGGACGACGTACGGACGCTGCGGCGCGGCACGGACGGTGCCCTGACCGTCGTGGAGGACTCGCGGGAGGGCACGACCCGCTGGCGTACCGCCGCGGCGCACGGGCCGCTCACGCCCGATCTGCTCGCCGACCGGCCGGTGGAGGAGCGGCTGCGCCCCCACTGGTCCGTCACCTGGGCCGTCCCCGTGGACGCCGACGGCTCTCCCGCCCGGCCCCGCACCAGCCCCGTCGTGCACGCCCCCACCCCCAGCGACGAGCCCCTCGGCGTCCCCGCCCTGCTCATCGCGTCCTTCCCGCTGGACTCGACCCGCCGGCACACCGCGCCCGGCCCGCTGACCGACTTCCTGACGCAGCGCGCGGCGGACGCCTACGCCGCCCTCCTCGCCGACTGGCGTCCGGTCGCCGCCGGCGTCATCGACCTCGTGCCCGGCCCGCTGGGCAAGGGCGAACTCGACGGCGCGCTGCGTCGGGCGATCCTCGACCGGCTGCCGCGCACCGCCTTCCTGCCGCCGGCCCTGCCGCCGCGCGAGGACGACCCCGAACTGCCCGAGGCCCTGCGTCCCCGCGACGCGGAGGTGGTCGAGGGCGCGGGCGCGGAGACGGTGCGCGTGCTCGCCGAGGTGCTGCCCACCCTGCTGCCCGGCGGTCTGGAGCGCCGCCCGGAGCTGCGCACGCTGGGCGTGGCCCGGGTGCCGCTGACCGACGCGATCGACCGGCTGGCCGGCCTGGAGAAGGACCCCGCGTGGTGGTGGCGGCTCTACGACAGCCTCGCCGGTGTCGACCCGGACCGGCTGTCCGGCCTGCCGGTGCCTCTGGCCGGGGGTACCACCCAGGCCTTCGGCTCTGGGGGAGGGCGGACCACGATCGGCCCCCGCCAGGTGCTGCTGCCCTCCCCGGACGCCGCCTCCCTCGACCCGGGCGTCCTCACCCGCCTCGGTCTCAAGGTCGTCCACCCGGACGCCGCCCATCCGCTCCTGGAGAAGCTCGGAGCGCTCCCGGCCACCTCGCGCGCCGTGCTGACCACCCCGCAGGTCAGGGCCGCGGTCGCCGCCTCGCTGGACGACGAGGGCGGCATGAACTGGGAGGAGGACGCCCTCGACGCCGAAGAGCTGGCCGACACGGTCCTCGGCCTGGTCCGGGACGCCGGGATCGGCCCCGGCGACGAGCCCTGGCTCGGTGCGCTCGCCCTGCCCGACGAGGACGGTGAACTCTCCCCGGCCGGTGAACTCGTCTTCCCCGGCGGCCCCTTCGCGCAGGTGATGCGCGAGGACGAACTCGCCGCCGTGGACGCCGAACTCGCCGAGAAGTGGGGTCCGGAGCCGCTCGCCGCCTGCGGCGTCCTCGTCACCTTCGCCCTCGTCCGCGCCACCGACGTCGTCCTGGACCCGGACGAACTGGAGCCCCGTGAGGGCGACTTCGCCGAGCCCGACGACGCGGGCCTGCTGGACGCCGTGGACGTGTGGAGCGAGGACGTCCTCGACCGCTTCCCGGACAGCCCCGTGCCCCCGGTCGCCACGGAGATCGTCGCCGTGCGCGACCTGGACCTGGTGGACGACGAGCAGTGGCCGCGGGCCCTGGCCATGTTGTCGCGGCCGCCGCTGCGGGACGCCCTGGTCGAACCGGTGCGCGTCCTGCTGCCCGACGGCACCCACGAGGCCGTACGGCCGTACACGGCGTGGTGGCTGCGCGGGCACCCGGTGCTCGGCGGGCGGCGCCCGGCCGGACTGCGCGCGGCCGGCGGCGACCCGCTGCTGCGGGGCCTGTACGACGAGGCCGACGCGACCGGCTTCGAGGACGAGCAGGTGCTGCGGGCGCTGGGCGTACGCACGTCCGTGGCCGCCCTGCTCGACGAGCCCGGCGGCGCGGCCGAGCTGCTGGAGCGTCTCGCCGATCCCGACCGCCCGGTCACGGCCGCCCAGCTGCACGCCCTGTACGGGGCGCTGGCCGAGCTGGACCCGGAGCAGGTCACCCTGCCGGACGATCTGCGGGCCGTGCGTGACGGCCGCGTCGAGGTGGTGGACGCCTCCGACGCCGTCGTCGTCGACTCGCCCGACCTGCTGCCCTTCACGTCGGGCGTCCCGCTGCTGCCGGTCCGGCCGGCGCTCGCCGCCGAACTGGCGGAGCTGTTCCAGGTGCGGCGCCTGAGCCGGTCCGTCACCGGCCGCGTGGACTCCGAGGGCACCGAGTACGACGTACCGGAGCCGGTGCGGGTGCTGCTGGGGGCGCGGACCCCGGCGTCGTACGTGGAGCACGAGGAGCTCGTGGTCGACGGCGTGGAGATCGACTGGCGCCTGACGGACGACGGCGTGCTGCACGCCGCGACCCTGGAGGGCGTGGCCGCGGGCCTCGCCTGGGCGGCGGGCCAGTGGCCGCGGCGCTTCGAGGTCGCGGCCCTGCTGGAGGACGAGTCGAGGACGGAGGAGCTGGCCAGGGACCGCTGGTTCGACTGACGGAGCGGGGCCGTGCCGGCGTGCGGCTCCGCCGGGTGGGCGCGCTCGGGCCCCTCACGCGGGGAACCGCTGCCCCACCCACCGCCACGCCAGCTCCAGAAGGCCCGCACCGGCCGCCGCGATGCCGACGGCGGCCCACGGCATCGTCACCCCCACCAGCTTCAGCGCGAAGAAGTCCTGGAGCCACGGCACCGCCAGGACCACCACGAAGGCCAGCCCCATCGCCGCGACCAGCAGCACCCGCCACCAGGTGTAGGGGCGGGCGACGATCGCCAGGACCCACATCGAGATCAGGAACAGCGTCAGCGTCGCCGCGCTGGTCTCCGCGTCCAGCGCCCCCGGCCCGCTGTAGTGGTGCCGCGCCAGGAGGTACGTCGCGAAGGTCGCCGCGCCGGCCACCACCCCGCCCGGGACGGCGTACCGCATGACGCGCCGGACGAAGTGCGGTCTGGCGCGTTCCTTGTTCGGGGCGAGGGCCAGGAAGAAGGCCGGGACGCCGATGGTGAGGGTGGACAGGAGCGTCAGATGGCGGGGCAGGAACGGGTACTCGACGCGCGAGCACACCACCAGCACCGCCAGCAGCACCGAGTACACCGTCTTCACCAGGAACAGCGTCGCGACCCGGGTGATGTTGCCGATGACCCGGCGGCCCTCGGCCACCACCGACGGCAGGGTGGCGAAGCTGTTGTTCAGCAGGACGATCTGCGCGACCGCCCGGGTGGCCTCCGAGCCCGAGCCCATCGCCACGCCGATGTCGGCGTCCTTCAGCGCGAGGACGTCGTTCACCCCGTCGCCGGTCATCGCGACCGTGTGCCCGGCGGACTGGAGGGCGCCGACCATGTCCCGCTTCTGCTGCGGGGTGACCCGCCCGAACACGGTGCCCGCGTCGAGCTCGGCGGCCATCTCCTCCCGGTCGGCGGGCAGCCGGCGCGCGTCGACGGCGGTGCCGGACAGCCCGAGTTTGGCGGCGACCGCGCCGACGGAGACCGCGTTGTCCCCGGAGATGACCTTGGCCCGTACGTCCTGGTCGGCGAAGTAGCGCAGGGTGTCGGCGGCGTCCGGGCGCAGCCGCTGTTCCAGCACGACCAGCGCGGTCGGCACGGCGCCCTCGGCGGGCTCGGCGTCGTCGAGGGCCCGGGTGGCGCGGGCGAGCAGCAGCACGCGCAGGCCCTGCTCGTTGAGCCGTTCGGTCTCGGCGAGGGCGGGATCGTCCTCGGCCAGCAGCACGTCGGGCGCGCCCAGCAGCCAGGTGCCACATGCGCCGCCGCCCTCGTCGAAGGCGGCGCCGGCGTACTTGCGGGCGGAGGAGAAGGGCAGGGACTCGGTGCAGCGCCAGTCCTCGGCGACCGGATAGGCGTCGATGATCGCCTGGAGGGAGGCGTTCGGGCGGGGGTCGGCCTCGCCGAGGGCGCCGAGCACCGCGCGCACGTACTCCTCGTCGGCGTCGCCGAGCGGGCGCAGCGCGGTGACGTCCATGCCGCCCTCGGTGAGGGTGCCGGTCTTGTCCAGGCAGACGGTGTCGACGCGGGCGAGGCCCTCGATGGCGGGCAGCTCCTGGACGAGGCACTGCTTGCGGCCCAGGCGGATCACGCCGATCGCGAAGGCGACGGAGGTGAGCAGGACCAGCCCCTCGGGGACCATGGGCACGATGCCGCCGACCGTGCGCGCGACGGAGTCCTTGAATGCGTCGTCCTTGGTGAGCAGCTGGCTGATGATCAGGCCGATCGCGGTCGGGACCATCATCCAGGTGATGTACTTGAGGATCGTGGAGATGCCGGAACGCAGCTCGGACTGGACGAGGGTGAAGCGGGACGCCTCCTCGGCGAGCTGGGCGGCGTAGGCCTCCCGCCCGACCTTGGTCGCGCGGAACGCGCCGCCGCCCGCGACGACGAAGCTCCCGGACAGGACCTCGTCCCCGGGCCGTTTGACGACGGGGTCGGCCTCGCCGGTCAGCAGCGACTCGTCGATCTCCAGCCCGTCGGCCTCGACGCACACCCCGTCGACCACGGCCTTGTCGCCGGGGCCGATCTCGATGACGTCGTCCAGCACGATCTGCGAGGTGCTGATCTCGGCGCTCCTGCCGTCCCGGCGCACGGCCGGTCTGACCTCGCCGATCACGGCCAGCGAGTCGAGGGTCTTCTTCGCCCGCCACTCCTGGACGATGCCGATGCCGGTGTTGGCGAGGATCACGAAGCCGAAGAGGCTGTCCTGGATCGGCGCGACGATCAGCATGATCACCCAGAGCACGCCGATGATCGCGTTGAAGCGGGTGAAGACGTTGGCGCGGACGATCTCGCCGAGCGAGCGGCTGCTGCGCACCGGTACGTCGTTGACCTGCCCGCGCGCCACCCGTTCGGCGACCTCGGCGGTGGTCAGCCCCGTCTCGGGTGAGGACAGGGGTACGGGATGCGCCGGATCGAGTGCGGAGTCCGCGTCGATATGCGTCATGCATTCGACGGTACGTGCGGCTTTGCGGCTTCACCCGCCGGATGTGCGGAAGATCCGACCTGGGTACGAGGAGGCGTGGGTGCCGTGTGCTGCCCTGGTACTACGCGGTGGGACGGGTGCAGCCCGGGTACTACCCGGCGGGGCGGGCCTCCGGGGCGGCGCCGTCCCGGGTCCTCGCGGCGTCCCGCTTGATCGCGGCGTCCCGCCTGCGGACGTACCAGATCCCGATCAGGCCGAGCCCGCCGCCCGCCAGGCAGGTCCACACCCACCAGGCGTGCCCGTGGTCGTCGAACCAGCCGTAGAAGGGCAGCTGGGCCAGGAAGAGGACGAACCAGAGGACGGTGCCGCCGGTGATCGTCGCGACCACGGGCCCCTCCAGGGGCTCCGGCGCCTCATGCGTAGGTGTCCACTTCGCCATGCGTACAGCTTACGAGCCCGGTGCGCACACCCGTGCGGCGCGCCGCCGCACGGTTCTACGCGCGGAGATAGCGATCCGCGGCTCATACGTTCATACTGAACCCGTTTGTCTCTGACCGCTTTCATTCGTAGAAAACACCAACAAGGCCGTGGGGGAACCTGTTGGTGATGAGGTCTCGCATGTCCGCCTCGGCCGCTGCCAAGGTCCCCCCGTCCCCGGAGTCGCCGGAGGGCCGGCGACCCCCGCAGAACGCCCTCGACCGCTACTTCCGCATCTCCGAGCGCGGCAGCACGCTGCCCCGCGAGATCCGGGGCGGTCTCGCCACCTTCTTCGCGATGGCCTACATCATCGTGCTGAACCCGATCATCCTGGGCAGCGCGAAGGACATGTACGGCCACCAGCTCGACAACGGCCAGCTGGTCACCGCGACCGCGCTGACGGCGGCGTTCACGACGCTCCTGATGGGCGTCATCGGCAACGTCCCGATCGCGCTCGCGGCCGGTCTCGGCGTGAACTCCGTCGTCGCCCTCCAGCTCGCCCCGCGGATGTCCTGGCCGGACGCCATGGGCATGGTGGTGCTGGCCGGCTTCGTCGTCATGCTGCTGGTCGCCACCGGTCTGCGCGAGCGGGTGATGAACGCCGTGCCCTTCGGGCTGCGCAAGGCCATCGCCATCGGTATCGGCCTGTTCATCATGCTCATCGGTCTCGTGGACTCCGGGTTCGTCACCCGGATGCCGGACGCCGCCCAGACCACCGTCCCGCTCCAGCTGGGCACGGGCGGTCACCTGCTCGGCTGGCCCGTCCTGGTCTTCGTCCTCGGTGTGCTGCTCACGCTGGCGCTGATCGTCCGCAAGACCCCCGGCGCCATCCTGATCTCCATCGTCGTGATGACCGCCGTCGCGATGATCATCAACGCCGTCACCGACGTCCCGTCCTGGGGTCTGACCACCCCCGAGTGGCCCGGCAACCCGGTCTCCACGCCCGACTTCGGCCTGGTCGGCCAGGTCAGCCTGTTCGGCGGGTTCGAGAAGGTCGGCATCCTGACCGGCGTCCTGTTCGTCTTCACCGTCCTGCTGTCCTGCTTCTTCGACGCCATGGGCACGATCATGGCCGTCAGCGACGAGGCCAAGCTGACCGACGGCGAGGGCCAGATGCCGGGCATCAACAAGGTCCTGTTCGTCGACGGCATCGCGGTCGCCGCGGGCGGCGCCAGCTCGTCCTCGGCCACGACCTGCTTCGTGGAGTCCACGGCCGGCGTCGGCGAGGGCGCCCGCACCGGCTTCGCCAACCTCGTCAGCGGCGGGCTGTTCGCCCTGGCCCTCTTCCTCACGCCGGTCGCCACGATGGTCCCCTCGCAGGCGGCCACCCCGGCACTGGTCGCGGTCGGCTTCCTGATCCTGGCCGGTTCGATCACGGAGATCGACTGGACCGACTTCACGATCGCCGTCCCGGCCTTCGTGACGATGCTGATGATGCCGTTCACCTACTCGATCACCAACGGCATCGGCATGGGCTTCATCACCTTCGTGGTGCTGCGCCTGGCCACCGGCCGGGGCCGGGAGGTTCCGGTGGCGATGTACGCGGTCTCCGCGGTCTTCGCCTTCTACTACCTGATGCCGGCCCTGGGCCTGACCTGACCGTCCGACGGAACGGTCCCACGGGGTCACGGCACCCCGTAGAACCGTTCCGTCTCCTCGACGGCGGTCTGGAACCGCTCGTCGAAGTCATTGCGGATGAGCGTCCGGACGACATAGTCCTGGACGCTCATTCCTCTTTTCGCCGCATGGTCCCGGAGCCTTTCGAGCAGCTCCCCGTCCATCCGCAGGCTGAGCACGCTGGTCCCCATGCGCACGAGGGTCACCCCCGCCGGCCGGGTGATGCTCCGGTTTCCGGAAACAGCTCACCCGTACGGGTGAAGCCGAGGTTTCAGTGGCGTGAGTCACGGGCAATCGGCGCGGAACGCATTGGTATTTCGCGAGCCTAATGAGTTACGCTAAGAAACATGCCGGACCTCAAGCATGGCGACGATGCTGCCGCCGTGAACTCCCTGCGCTCCGCCGTGATGCGGCTGTCCCGTCGGCTCAAGCACCAGCGGGTCGACGAGTCGCTCAGCCCCACCGAGATGTCGGTGCTCGGCACCCTGTCCAACTGCGGCAGCGCCACCCCGGGCGAGCTCGCCCGCAAGGAGCACGTCCAGCCGCCCTCGATGACCCGCATCGTGGCGCTCCTGGAGGCCAAGGGGCTGGTCCGGCTGGAGCCGCACCCCGAGGACCGGCGCCAGAAGGTCGTGACGCAGACCGAGCAGGCCGTGGTGATGCTCGAGGAGAGCCGCCGCAAGCGCAACGCGTTCCTGGCCACCCTGGTCGACGGGCTCGACGAGGACGAGTGGGCCAAGCTGCGCGCGGCCGCCCCCGTGCTGGAGAAGCTCGCACACCTGTAGCCGTCATTCGCGAGGAGGCGAACCCTTTTGAGTACGGGACCCGGAGCAGCTTCCGCCCCCGCACCTGACCACGACGACTCCCTGTCCAAGGCCCCCGGGGCCCCGCGCAAGACGTCCATGTTCGCCTCCCTGAAGGTCCGGAACTACCGCCTGTTCTTCGTCGGCCAGGTCGTCTCCAACATCGGCACCTGGATGCAGCGCATCGCCCAGGACTGGCTGGTGCTGAGCCTCACCGGCTCCTCCGCGGCCGTCGGCATCACGACGGCCCTCCAGTTCCTGCCGATGCTGCTCTTCGGCCTCTACGGCGGCGTCCTCGTCGACCGCCTGCGCAAGCGGCCCACCCTGCTGGTCACCCAGTCCGCGATGGCCCTCACCGCCCTCGCCCTCGCCGCCCTCACCCTGACCGGCCACGTCCAGGTCTGGCACGTCTACGTCGCCGCCTTCGCGATGGGCCTGGCCACCGTCATGGACAACCCGGCCCGGCAGTCCTTCGTCTCCGAGCTGGTCGGCCGCGACCAGCTGCAGAACGCGGTCAGCCTCAACTCCGCCAACTTCCAGTCCGCCCGGCTGGTCGGCCCCGCCGTCGCCGGCCTGATGATCACCGGCGTGGGCACCGGCTGGGCGTTCCTCGCCAACGGCCTGTCCTTCGTGGCGCCGCTGAGCTGCCTGCTGCTGATGCGGGCCCGCGACTTGCACGCCGTGCAGCGCACCCCGCGCGGCAAGGGACAGCTGCGCGAAGGCCTGCACTACGTCGCCGGGCGCCCCGAACTGATCTGGACCATCGTCCTGGTCGGCTTCATCGGCACCTTCGGCTTCAACTTCCCCGTCTTCCTGTCCGCCTTCGCCGACGACGTCTTCCACGCGGGCGCCGGCGAGTACAGCCTCTTCAACACCCTCATGGCCGTCGGCTCCCTGACCGGCGCCCTGCTCGCCGCCCGGCGCGGCACGGCCCGGCTGCGCGTCCTGATCGCCGCGGCCCTCGGCTTCGGCGTCCTGGAGATCGTCGCGGCGACGGCGCCCGAGCTGTGGCTGTTCGCCCTGCTGATGATCCCGATCGGCGTCTTCAGCATGACGGTCAACGTCACCGCCAACACCAGCATCCAGATGTCCACCGACCCGGCCATGCGGGGCCGTGTCATGGCCCTGTACATGATGGTCTTCCTCGGCGGATCCCCGGTCGGCGCCCCTATCGTCGGCTGGGTCACCGACACCTACGGCGCCCGGGTCGGTTTCGCCGCGGGCGGCGCCGTCGCGGCCACCGCGGCCGCCGTGATCGGCCTCATCCTGGCCCGCGTCGGCAACCTGCGCCTGTCGGTCGGCTGGCACCGGGGGCACCCGCAGGTGCGCTTCGTACCGCGCGAGCGCCGGGAGGAGCTGGCGCCGGCGGCGTAGACCGGGGCCCGGTCGGTCAGTCGCGGGGGAAGTCGTCGGTCCTGAGGGCGAGACCGACGACGGTCCCGGTCAGATCGACGTCCTCACCGAAACCGAAGCTGACGGAGCAGTGGTACTCGCCGTCCTTGGGGAGGGTGTGAAGGTGCCACTCGCCGGCGTACGGATCCACGATCAGGTACACCGGGACTTCGGCGGTGGCGTAGGTGTCCTTCTTGGGACCGTAGTCGTTGCCGGCCGTGCTCCTGGAGATGACCTCGGCGACGAACGCGACGTCCTCGGTGCGCCAGAGGCCCTTGCCGTCACGCTCGGCTCCCTCTGCCAGGGCCACGACATCGGAGGCGAAGCCGTTGAGATGCCCCGGGTAGTCC
This sequence comes from Streptomyces sp. NPDC032940, assembly GCF_040636935.1. Classification (NCBI taxonomy): domain Bacteria; kingdom Bacillati; phylum Actinomycetota; class Actinomycetes; order Kitasatosporales; family Streptomycetaceae; genus Streptomyces; species Streptomyces sp. NPDC032940. The sequence continues at coordinate 193,761 of NZ_JBEZVJ010000003.1, forward strand.
ATGCGGACGTCGGACTTCACGCGCTTGCGTGGGTACTTGGCCCGCAGCTGGTCGTAGATGTCCGCGATGATGTCCCAGTGGGTGTCCCGCTGCGGCGTCATGAAGATGTGACCCCCGACGATCTCGGTCTTGTATCCCTCGGGGACGGGCATCTTCTCGAGCCACTCGAACATGACGTCCAGAGTCAGCTCGGTGCTCTCCTCGGCCATGGCGATCCTGTCTTCAAGGACGGTCATCGTGGCGCTCCTCCCCGGCTGCCCCAACGACGAGTGCAGCCGCGCGGTACAACGATACGCACGGTGACGAGGGCACGCGCGGACGTACGCGTGTTCCCCGGGGGAGACTGACCGGCATGAGACTGTTCGCCGCCGTACTGCCCCCCGAGGACGTCGCCGCTTCCCTCGCCGCCGAGGTGGCCGCGCTGCGGAAGCTGCCCGGCGCGGACCGGCTGCGCTGGACCGGCCGTCCCGGCTGGCACTTCACGCTCGCCTTCTACGGCGAGGTCGACGACGACCTCGCCGCGGGCCTGTCGGCCCGTCTGGAGCGGGCCGCGCACCGCACCGCGCCCTTCGGTCTGGCGTTGCGCGGGGGTGGCCAGTTCGGGCACGGGCGGGCCCTGTGGGCGGGCGCGGACGGTGATCTCGCAACGCTGCGGCTGCTCGCCGACCGCGCGGAGTCGGCGGCGCGCAAGGCGGGCGTCCCGATGGGGCAGCACCGGCGCTACCACCCCCACCTGACGCTGGCCCGCAGCCGGGACGCGTACGACGTGCGCCCCTACGTCGACGCGCTGGACGACTTCACCGGCCACACCTGGACCGTGACGGACCTGGCGCTGGTGCGCAGCAACCTGCCGAGGTCCGGGGTGCCGGGCGAGCAGCCCCGTTACGAGGCGGTCGCCCGTTGGCGGCTCGGCGCGTCCGGTTAGGCTCGGGGGCGTGGACCCGAAGACCCGTAACCGGATCATGGCCGGTGTGCTTGTGCTGATGCTCGTCGTGGTGGCGGTGGCGGCGGCGGTCGGATAGGCGCCCGGAGGGGCGGCCGCCGCCCCGCTCACCCCTCTACCAGGCGAACGCCTCCGGCGACGGCCCGGGCCCCGGGAAGATCTCGTCCAGCCCGGCCAGCAGCTCGTCGGACAGCTCCAGCTCCACGGCCCGCAGCGCCGACGTCAGCTGCTCGGCGGTCCGCGGACCCACGATCGGGCCGGTCACGCCGGGCCGGGTCAGCAGCCAGGCCAGCGCGGCCTCGCCGGGTTCGACGCCGTGCTTGTCGAGCAGGTCCTCGTAGGCCTGGATCTGCGCGCGCTTCGCCGGGTCGGCCAGCGTGTCCGCCGCCCGCCCCGAGGCGCGGCGCCCGCCCCGGACCTCCTTCTTGATGACGCCGCCCAGCAGCCCGCCGTGCAGCGGCGACCAGGGGATGACGCCGAGGCCGTACTCCTGCGCGGCCGGGATGACCTCCATCTCGGCCCGGCGCTCGGCCAGGTTGTACAGGCACTGCTCGCTGACCAGGCCGATGGTGCCGCCGCGCCGGGCGGCGGTCTCGTTGGCCTGGGCGATCTTGTACCCGGGGAAGTTCGACGACCCGGCGTACAGCACCTTGCCCTGCTGGACCAGGGTGTCGATCGCCTGCCAGATCTCGTCGGAGCCGGTGGCGCGGTCGATGTGGTGGAACTGGTACAGGTCGATGTGGTCGGTCCGCAGCCGCTTCAGGCTGGCGTCGACGGCCCGGCGGATGTTCACGGCGGACAGCTTGTCGTGGTTGGGCCACGCGTCGCCGTCGGCGGCCATGTTGCCGTACACCTTGGTGGCGATGACGGTCTTGTCGCGCCGGTCGCCGCCCTTGGCGAACCAGTTGCCGATGATCTCCTCGGTACGGCCCTTGTTCTCGCCCCAGCCGTACACGTTGGCGGTGTCGAAGAAGTTGATGCCCGCGTCCAGCGCCGCGTCCATGATCGCGTGGCTGTCGGCCTCGTCGGTCTGCGGGCCGAAGTTCATGGTCCCGAGGACGAGCCGGCTGACCTTCAGTCCTGTGCGTCCGAGCTGCGTGTACTTCATGCTTCCCAAGCCAACGACTTGGAGTGCGCTCCAGGCAAGCGGGTCGCAGCTGTCAGTCGCGGGGGAAGTCGGCAGTGGGGAGCGTGAGGCCGAGGACGGTGTCGGTGAGGTCGAGATCCTGCCCGAAGGCGACCCGGGTCTCGATCGTGTAGTCGCCGTCCTTGGGATGCGTGAAGATGTGGCAGCGGCCCTGGTAGGGGTCGGCGATCAGGTAGAGCGGGACCTCGGCGGCGGCGTATGCGAGCCTCTTGGGGCCGTAGTCGTTGGCGGCGGTGCCCTGGGAGTTGACCTCGGCGAGGAACTCGACGTCCTGGTGGCGCCAGTGGCCGCTTTCGTCCCGCTTCGCCCCGTCGCACAGCTTGGCCACGGGCATCCGCTCCAGCCGCTCGAACCACTCGTCCAGGCGCTGGGTGTTGGCGTCGGCCATGGCGATCCTGTCTTCAAGGACGGTCATCGTGGCGCTCCTCCCCGGCCGTCCCACGGGCGGGAGCAGCGGCGCGGCACAACGATACGCACGGGGGCCAGGTCACGGCAGGGTGCGAATATGCCAGGGGACTAGGAGGCGCCCGCGTACGGGCCGCCCAGCCCCCACCCCTCGTGCAGCGCCTCCGCGAACGCGCCCGCGATCTTGTGCTCGCCGTCGGTGTTGGGGTGGGTGCCGTCGTACGTGTCCGTGTGGAAGTCGTACGAGGCGGGCGGCGGGACGAGGAGGAGGGCGGAGCCCGGTGCGTCGAGGTCGGTGACCGTCTTGGCCAGGAGTTCGTTGAAGCGGTGGACCTGCTCGGCGAAGGTCGTGTCGGCCTCCACCCGGATGTTCGTGATCACCGGCATGACGGCCACGCGGACGCGGGGGTTGGCCGAGCGGGCCGCGGCCACGAAGGCGCGGACGTTGTCCGCGGTCTGCTCCGGGTTGGTGTAGAAGCCGAGGTCGATCAGGCCGAGGGAGACCAGGAGCACGTCGGCGCGGTGGGCGCGGACCGCCTCGCCGATCAGCGGCGTCATGTGGTGCCAGCCCTCGCCCCAGCCGGCCAGGTGGGCGCGGGGGAAGTCCGGGTCGGCGTAGGCGTACGAGGTGGGGGCGTCCGTCGACGGGTCGTGCAGCGTCTCGCGGGGGCCGACGACGGTGAAGGGGCGGCCGTACGTGTCGCGCAGGTGCTGCCACATGCGGTAGCGCCAGGTGTGTTCCCCGGCGCTCCCGATCGTCATGGAGTCACCGACGAACATGAACCTGAGCATCCGCTCATCATGGACGATCCGCCTGGCCGGCGCGATGTGAGCCCGGCCACCCGGGGTGACCGTCACCGTGAACGCCCGTGCGGGATGGCAGGCTTGGCGCATGCGCCGATCTTTCGCCCTCCTCGCCTCGGCCCTCCTCGTGGGCGTGTTCGCCGTGCCCGCATCCGCCGCGGACGGGGACGACGGGAGCGAGGGCTTCACGATCAAGGACCCGCGCATCACCGAGTCCAGCGGTCTCGCCGCCTCCCGCCTGCACCCCGGCATCTACTGGACCCACAACGACCAGGACAACGGGCCGTATCTGTACGCCGTGGACGGCGCCACCGGCGAGACCGTCGCGCGGGTCGCGCTGTCCGGCGTCGGCACCCCGCGGGACGTCGAGGCGATCTCCATCGGACCGGGCAACCGGATCTTCGTCGGCGACATCGGCGACAACCTCGGCGGCACCTGGCCGTACGTGTGGATCTACGAGCTGCCCGAGCCGAAGGAGCTGAAGGACCAGACCGTCAAGGCCACGCAGTACGTCGTGAAGTACGCGGACGGTGCCCGCGACGCCGAGTCGATGGTCGTCCACCCCGAGACCGGGCGGGTCTACATCATCGACAAGAACGAGGACGGCGGGCACCTGTACGAGGGTCCGGCGAAGCTGTCGGCCTCCGCTACCAACGTCTTCCGGCCCACCGTCCCGGTCGATCTGTGGGCCACGGACGCCGCGTTCTCCCCGGACGGCGAGCAGCTCGCCGTGCGCGGCTATCTCGGCGGCATCTGGTACGCCTGGAACGGCGGGAAGATCCAGCGCAAGGGCCGGATCAGCGTGCCGCTGGGCCAGGGGGAGTCCGCCACCTACACCGCCGACGGCAAGAAGCTGCTGCTCGGCATGGAGGGCGAGAACAGCCCGGTGAAGGCGGAGGACGCGCCCGGAGCCGGCGGCGACACGCCCTCGTCCTCCTCGGGAGGCGCCTCCGCATCCTCCGGCGGTTCGTCCGACGGGAGCACGCTCAAGGTCGGCGCGGTCGGCCTGCTCGTGGCGTGCGCGGTGCTGTTCGGGCTACGGCGCGTCTTCCGGCGCCGCTGAGCCGCCCGGCCCCTTCCGCGCGGTCACCAGCACCTCCAGCCCGTCCAGGAGGCGCTGCAGCCCGAACTCGAAGCCTTCTGCATGCCCTCCAGGGCGCCTGGGCCGAGGACCGGGCGGCACTGGCTGACCTCCAGCAGCCAGGTGTGGCGGCGGTAGAGGGCGAGTGTGGCGCGGCCGAGCGCCTCCAGCGCCGGACGCCGGGCGCCAGCCGCCGTCGCCGAGGCCGGCTGGGTTCTCGGACGGGCGCTGTACGCGGTCCGGCACCAGTTCGATCAGCTCGCCCCTGCCGGGGACGTAGCGGTGCAGGGACATCGTGCCGGTGACCGGCTCCGTGGCGATCCGGCGCATCGCGACCGCGCCGAGCCCGTCACGGTCCGAGCAGCACGCGCTGCTGATGGCGGTCGTGTGGCCGGTGCCACCTGCGGCGATCTTCCTGCCACTGGCGGTACGACGCTTCCAGCGGCTGAGCCGGTAGTTCTCCCACCCGGCCGGAAGCCTCTCGCATCGCACGCAGAACTCTGCCGATCACCGCAGGACACCGCGAATGACCGGCGTCAGCACACGAAAGGGGCGCCCGGCGATTCGATCGCCGGGCGCCCCTTTCGCGTGCTGCCGCCGGAGGCTAGAGCTTCTCGATCACGTAGTCGACGCACCTCGTCAGCGCCTCGACGTCCGCCGGGTCGATCGCCGGGAACATCGCGACGCGCAACTGGTTGCGGCCGAGCTTGCGGTACGGCTCGGTGTCGACGACGCCGTTGGCGCGGAGCACCTTGGCGACGGCGGCGGCGTCGATGTCGTCGGCGAAGTCGATGGTGCCGATGACCTGCGAGCGCTTGGCCGGGTCGGAGACGAACGGGGTGGCGTACTTGGCCTCCTCCGCCCAGGAGTACAGGCGGGTCGAGGAGTCCTTGGTGCGAGCGGTGGTGAAGTCCAGGCCGCCCTGGCCGTTCATCCACTCCAGCTGCTCGCCCAGGAGGAACAGGGTCGCCAGCGCCGGTGTGTTGTACGTCTGGTTCTTGCGGGAGTTGTCGATCGCCGTGGGCAGCGAGAAGAACTCCGGGACGTGGCGGCCGGACGCGTGGACGCGCTCGGCGCGCTCGATCGCGGCCGGGGAGAAGACGCCGATCCACAGGCCGCCGTCGGAGGCGAAGGACTTCTGCGGGGCGAAGTAGTAGACGTCGGTCTCGGCGATGTCGACGGGCAGACCGCCGGCGCCCGAGGTGGCGTCCACCAGCACGAGGGAGCCCTCGTCGGCGCCCGCCACGCGCCTGATGGGCATCGCGACGCCCGTCGAGGTCTCGTTGTGCGTGAACGCGTACACGTCCACGCCCGCCTCGGCGTGCGCCTCGGGGTGGGTGCCCGGGTCGGCGGAGACGACCGTCGGCTCGGCCAGCCAGGGGGCGAGCTTGGCCGCCTTGGCGAACTTGGAGGAGAACTCGCCGAAGGTGAGGTGCTGCGACTTGTTCTCGATCAGGCCGTGGGTCGCGATGTCCCAGAACGCGGTGGAGCCGCCGTTGCCGAGGATCACCTCGTACCCGTCGGGGAGCCGGAACAGCTCGGAGATGCCCTCACGGACCTTGCCCACCAGGTTCTTGACCGGGGCCTGGCGGTGGGAGGTGCCGAGGAGGGACGTACCGGTGGCGGCCAGCGCGTCCAGCGCCTCCACCCGCACCTTGGAGGGACCCGCGCCGAATCGACCGTCCGCGGGCTTGATGTCAGCAGGAATCTGGATCTCAGCCACGAGCCGGAGGCTACCCCCTGGGCGAAACCGGACGGCGACATGTCCGTCCGATGAGACGAGATCTCCGCCGTGCGGACCTGTAGCGAGCTACAAGAGCCCATCCTTGACGCATGAGCGATCTGGAGGCAGCACTGCGCGGGGCAGTCCGGGGCGAGGTCGGATGCGACGTCACCTCCCGGGCGCTGACCACCATGGACGCGTCCAACTACCGCCGCGTCCCCCTCGGCGTGGTGGCGCCGCGGGACGCCGACGACGTGGCGGCGGTGCTGGAGGTGTGCCGGGAGCGGGGCGTGCCCGTCGTGGCGCGCGGCGGCGGCACGTCGATCGCGGGGCAGGCGACGGGGACGGGCGTGGTGCTCGACTTCACCCGGCACATGAACCGGCTGGTCTCGCTCGACCCCGGGGCGCGCACGGCGGTCGTGCAGCCGGGCCTGGTCCTGGACCGCCTCCAGGAGGCCGCCGCCCCGCACGGCCTGCGTTTCGGCCCCGACCCCTCCACCCACGGCCGCTGCACGCTCGGCGGCATGATCGGCAACAACTCGTGCGGCTCCCACTCGGTGGCCTGGGGCACGACGGCGGACAGCGTGCGCGAGCTGACGGTGCTCACCGCGCGGGGGCGGTCCCTGCGGCTCGGGCGGGACTGGGCCGGGGCGCCGGAGGGCCTGCGCGAGCTGGTGTCCGGCGACCTGGCGCGGCTGCGCACGGGCTTTCCCGACCTGCCCCGCCGTATCTCCGGCTACGCGCTGGACGCGCTGCTGCCGGAGCACGGCGCGGACGTGGCCCGCTCCTTCTGCGGCTCGGAGGGCACGCTGGGCGTGCTGACCGAGGCGGTCGTCCGGCTGGTCGAGGCGCCGCGGGCGCGGGCGCTGGCGGTGCTGGGCTACGCCGACGAGACCGGGGCGGCGGAGGCGGCGGCCGGGCTGCTGCCGCTCGGCCCGCTGACCGTGGAGGGCATGGCGGCCGACCTCGTGCCGTCCCCGGACGGACTGCCCCGGGGCGGCGCGTGGCTGTTCGTGGAGACCGGCGGCGACACGGACGCGGAGGCACGCGCGCGGGCGGAGGCGGTCGTGCGGGCGGCGGACGTCGTGGACGCGCTGGTGGTCACCGACCCGGCCGGGCAGCGGGCGCTGTGGCGGATCCGGGAGGACGCGAGCGGCACGGCGACGCGGACGGCGGACGGCTCGGAGGCATGGCCCGGGTGGGAGGACTGTGCGGTGCCCCCGGCCCGGCTGGGCGGCTATCTGCGGGACTTCAGGGCCCTGCTGAGCGCCCACGGCCTGCGCGGCACGCCGTACGGCCACTTCGGCGACGGCTGCATCCACGTGCGCATCGACTTCGACCTGCTGACGGACGCCGGGGTGACCCGTTTCCGCCGCTTCTCGGAGGAACTGGCGGACCTCGTGGTGGCGCACGGGGGTTCGCTGTCCGGGGAACACGGGGACGGGCAGGCGCGGGCGGAGCTGCTGCCGCGGATGTACGGCGCGCAGACGGTGGCCCTCTTCGAGCGGGCCAAGGGGATCTGGGACCCGGACGACCTGCTCAACCCGGGGATGCTGGTCCGCCCGGCTCCGCTGGACGCGAACCTGCGCTTCGCCGTCCTGCCGCGCGAGCCCGTGGACGTGGAGTTCGGCTACCCGTCCGACGGCGGGGACTTCGCGGCGGCGGTACGGCGCTGCGTGGGTGTCGCCAAGTGCCGTACGACGCCGGCGACCGGCCCGGCGGTGATGTGCCCGTCCTTCCGCGCGACGGGGGAGGAGGAGCACTCCACGCGGGGGCGTGCCCGGCTGCTGCACGAGATGCTCGCCGGGGAGCTGGTGACGGACGGCTGGCGGTCGACGGAGGTACGGGACGCCCTGGACCTGTGCCTGTCCTGCAGGGGCTGCCGCTCGGACTGCCCGGTCGAGGTCGACATGGCCACGTACAAGGCGGAGTTCCTGCACCACCACTACGCCGGCCGCCGCCGCCCCGCCGCCCACTACACGATGGGGTGGCTGCCCGTGTGGCTGCGCTGGGCCTCCCGTCTGCGGCTGGCCCCGGTGGTCAACGCCCTGGCCGGCGTACGCCCCCTGGCGGCCGCCGGGAAGCGGCTGGGCGGGATCGCCGGGGAACGGGAGGTGCCGCGGCTGGCGGGGGAGACGTTCAGCCGGTGGTGGCGGAAGCGACGGCGAGGGCCCGGCGGGGGCGGCGAACCGGTGGTCCTGTGGCCGGACACGTTCACCGAGCACCTCTCCCCGTCCGTGGGCCGGGCGGCCGTACGGGTGCTGGAGGCGGCGGGGCTGCGGGTGGTGCTGCCGCCGGCCCTGCGGGCAGGGCGCGTCGGGGACGGCCGTACGAGGTCCGCGGCGGCCCTCCTGCGCTCCCGCCGGGGCCGGGTCTGCTGCGGACTGACGTACGTCTCCACGGGCCAACTGGACCGCGCCCGCACGGTGATGCGCCGCACGCTGGACCTGATGGCGCCGGTGCTGGAGACCCGGGTGCCGGTGGTCGTCCTGGAGCCGAGCTGCGCCGCGGCCCTGCGCACGGACCTGCCCGAGCTGCTGCACGACGACCCGCGCGCGGCCCTGCTCGCCTCCCGCGTCCTGACCTTCGCGGAGGCCCTGGAACGCCACGCCCCCGACTGGACCCCGCCCGCGGTGGACCGTCCGGCGGTCGGCCAGACCCACTGCCACCAGCACGCGGTGCTGGGCGACACGGCCGACCGCCGGCTGCGCGAGGCGGCGGGCCTCACGGGCGAGCTGAGCGGCGGCTGCTGCGGCCTCGCGGGCAACTTCGGTTTCGAGGAAGGCCACTTCGAGGTGTCGGCCGCGTGCGCCGAGGACCGGCTGCTCCCGGCGGTGCGCGAGGCACCGGCCGGGGCGGTGGTCCTGGCGGACGGCTTCTCGTGCCGGACCCAGCTGGAGCAGCTGGCGGGGGTGCGGGGGCGGCATCTGGCGGAGGTGCTCGCGGAAGGGCTGGAGTGAGGCCCCCGGCGGTGGCCGCTACCGACGGTGGAACGTGACCTCGGGGCGGGAGGGCGTGGGGCCGTCGAGCAGGGGCCGGGGGATGCCGCGCAGGTGGCGGTCGAAGAAGGCCGCGACGTAGTCGCGGGTGAGGGCCCAGCTCCGCTCGCCCGACAGCGGCACCGCCGGGTCCGGCAGTCCGAGCTGGTCCCCCAGCCAGGGGAAGTCGGTGAAGGAGAAGTGCCCGGCGCCGTCGAAGGTCAGCCAGCGCTTCCAGCCGTGCAGCCGGCTCCAGGCCTGCGACCAGTCGGTGCCGGTGCTGTCGGGGCTGTGGGTGGCCGCCGCGCCGATCATCAGGAACGGCCGTCCGCCGAGCCCGGCGCCGGGCTCCTGGACGAAGAAGTCGCCGTCCAGATCGGCACCCGCCCGCACCCGCCGGTCGGCCGCCATGGTCCCGGCGGCGGCCGCTCCCCCGATCGAGTGCCCGGCGACTCCGATCCGCCGCGCGTCGATCATGCGGGAGAGCGCGGCACCGGGGCCGTGACGGGCGGTCAGCTGATCGATGACGAAGGACAGGTCGGCGGCGCGCCCGGACACGACCGAGGCGTACTCCGGCCCCGAACCGACCTCCTCGCACGCCACGCAGGGCAGCATCCGGCCGCCGGGGAACTCCGTGCCGACGGACTCGTACGCGTGGTCCACGACGGCGACGACGTAACCGCGACTGGCCAGGTCGTCGGCGAGCGAGGTGAGCGTGGTGCGCGGCATCCCGAAGCCGGGGGACAGCAGGACCAGGGGGAAGCGGCCCGGCGCCGGGGGAGCGGCCGTCCGGGCGTGCGTACGCGTCCCGGCGACCGTCCCGGCCGCCACGACCCCGCCGAGCCCTCTCTCCTCCAGCAGGAGGCGCGCCTCCTCGGTGGTCATGTACGTCGCGGGCGCCCCGCCGGACGGGCGGGCCGGATAGGACACCGACACCATCAACTCGCGGTGCCCCACCGCCGGCATCCAGGGATCCGTACGGCTCCGGTCGACGAGGTGCAGGGTACGGCGGCCCACCGCGTGGGGGCCGGCGGGCGCGGGCAGCTCCGGCCGCGCGGTGACCGGCGGGTCCGAGACCGCCCGGGCCGCGGCGGGCGCGTCCCCGGCCGCGGAGGCCGGGGCGGCGCCCAGCAGGGGGAGGGACAGGGCGAGCGCCAGCACCGCGGCCAGGGCGGTGGGGCGTGAACTACGTGTCATGCGGGTGAAGTTAGGCCCGACGAGGCGCTCGGCGCGTCGGGCCGGGGAGGTACGTCGCGCTGGTCCCGAGGTATGACGCCCGAGGCGTGGAGTCCGACCGTGGTCCAGGGCCGGCCCGAGCGGAACCGCGGCCCCCGGCCCGCGCGTGATCGTTTCCATGGACGGTTCGGGCGGTCAGGTGGAGGCGTCGCGGCGGCGGGGCGGCAGGCGGTCGTGGGTGAGTGCCGGCGTCGTCGCGTCGGTGGTCGCCGTGGGGGTGGTGGCCGGCGGTGACGAGCCGGTCCTCGCCATCGCCTCGCCGTACCGCTGCGGTACCGGAGTCCACGGCACCGCGTCCGCCGCGTCCGTCACGGAAGGCGCCGCCGACTTCGACGGGGACGGGCACCCCGACCTCGCCTTCGGCTCCATGGGCAGCGTGGCGGGCGGGGCCGGCGGCGGGAGCGTCGAGGTCGCGTACGGGACGGGGGCCGGGACGGGCATCGGCCGGTGCCAGTACCTGACGCAGGACGACGCCGGCATACCCGGGAAGAACCGGGACGAGGCCTTCTTCGGGACCGACGTCGTCGCCCGAGACCTCGACGGGGACGGCTACACCGACCTCGCCGCCTCCGTCTTCGACTGGAAGCCCGGCGTGATCATCATGTGGGGGTCGGAGGACGGGCTCACGCGCGCCACCCGGGTGGCGGGCACGGACGGCAGCCACGTCTCCTGGGGCGACGACCCCATCCTGGACGAGCAGCTCGTCGGCGGGGACTTCGACGGGGACGGGCATCCCGACCTGGTCTTCGGGCTCGGTTCCGGCAAGGGGCTGCTCAAGGGCCCCTTCGGCCGCGACGGCAACCCGGCCGGCACGGCCCGTGTCCCCGCCCCGCGGCGTCCCGCGCCGGACACCGCCGGTGCGCGGTACGGCGACCTCCTCGCCGGGGACCTCGACGGCGACGGCATCGACGATCTGGTGAGCTTCCACGAGGCCGACCGTGACCCCGAGGCGTCCTGGGGCGCGCGGAACCGGCCGGTGAGCTATCTGCGCGGCGGCCGGGACGGCTTCACGCAGCCCGAGGGCACGCGGCTGCCCGACGCGGGCGAGGGCGCGGTCGGCGACGTGGACGGGGACGGCTGCGACGACCTCGTCCTCAGCCCCCGGGGCGGCCGGACGAGCCGCAGCTCGGTGACCGTCGTGTACGGATCGCAGGGCGGGCCGGGGCAGCGGACGACGACCGTCGACCGCGACACCCGCGGCGTGCCCGGCGAGGAACCCCAGGACGAGGACGCCGCCTTCACCGCCCTGGACGCCGGGGACGTCAACGGCGACGGCTACGCGGACGTGGTGGCCGGCGCTCCCCGCTGGGACGTGTACGGGCACCCGGGGCCCGAACAGGTGCTGTTCCTGGCAGGGGGACCGGGCGGACTCACCGGTGCGGGCGCCCGGCTGTTCGACGGGGACGACTTCGGCGCCGCCCCGGGCGGGGCCGCCGACTTCGGCGCCGCCGTGGCCCTCACCGACCTCGACGGCGACGGCCGCGCCGACCTCGTGGTGACCGCGCCCGGCAGCGACACGGTCGACGGCGTCGTGTATCTGCTGCCCGGCACCCCCGACGGGCCGTCCACGGCGGGCGTCACCCGGCTGACCGGGGACGCCTTCGACGACGCCGAAGGGCTGGGCCTGCTGCTGGGCGGCGGGGAGATCGCCCGCTGAAGACTCCCTCCGTCCCGCTGTCCGGAGCGCTCTAGGACACGAATCGTCCTATATGGCTCGTAGCGTGGTACTCACCGAGCGGAGCAGGAACACCGGAAGGCGGAGACCATGACCACCAGTGAGCCCACCACCAGCAACGCGAGCGATGCCCAGGCCGTCACCGGCGAGCGGGCCGACCTGCTCGAGGCGCTGGCCAAGCAGCGGCACTTCCTGCGCTTCACCACCCGTGACCTCACCGACGAGCAGGCCGGCCGGCGGACCACCGCGAGCGAGCTCTGTCTGGGCGGCCTGATCAAGCACGTGACCGCCGTCGAGCGGAACTGGGGGGACTTCATCCTGAAGGGCCCGTCGGCGATGGGCGACTTCACGGCCATGACCGAGGAGGACTGGGCCCGGCGGGCCGACGAGTTCCGGATGCTGCCCGGCGAGACGCTGGCCGGGGTGCTGGCCGACTACGCCGAGGTGGCCAGCCGGACCGACGAGCTGGTCGCCGGCCTGTCCGACCTGGGCGCCGCCTGGCCGCTGCCGAAGGCGCCGTGGTTCGAGGCCGACGCGCAGTGGTCGGCACGCCGGGTGCTGATGCACATCGTCGCCGAGACCGCCCAGCACGCGGGCCACGCCGACATCATCCGCGAGTCCCTGGACGGCGCGAAGAGCATGGGCTGACCGCGCGGCCGGGACGTCAGCCGTAGAGGGCGCGGGCTCCCGGGCTGCCGGCCCGGAACCGCTGCCCCATGGCGATCTCCTCGCCGACCACGGACCACACCGTGTCGTCGTCCCGGAAGGGCAGCGGGTCGACGCCGCCCGTCTCCCGGCGGACGAGCTCCACCTCGCGGTCCAGGCGCGCGAAGCCCGCTTCCTCGTCCTCGTCGTCGCGGAAGGTGAACTCCTCCAGCAGGCGCTGGAAGCGGGCGGTGACCTGGATCAGGGAGGAGACGTCCGTGTGGAGGGCCCGCACGGTCTCCTCGTCGGGGTCGACGGCGTACACCCTGCCGTCGCCGGGGTCCAGGGCGAGGTGGGCGTTGAGCAGCCAGCCGACGACGGGCCAGTCGCCCGCCCTCCTCGGGGCGTCCTCGAAGTCCTCCGCGTTGACGACGTCCCGGACGAGGGGCAGCCGGCCGGACTCCCCGTCGCGCCCGCGCAGCACGAGCGTCCCGGTGGGGACGCCGGCCGTCCGCAGGAGCCGGGCGCCCTCGGTGTCCGCGGCGAGGGGCGGGAAGGCGGCGGCGGGCACGGTTGCGAGCCGGTCCTCGCCGAAGGCGGCGGCGAGCCCGCCGCGGGTGACGTCGAAAAGCACTGCCGGGACTCCGATCTCGGCCGGGACCGGTCCGTCGCCCGGACCGCCGGGTCACTGTACGAAGCGGTACCTCAGGTGGGTCGCCAGGGGTGTCTCCACGACCCTGACCTGCTCGAGGCCGCGCAGGCCCGGGACCAGTCCCCCGAAGGGCCGCAGTCCGTCGCCGAGGAGCACGGGCACCCTGGTCCCGCCCGTCCTCACCCTCGCGTCGATCGGGGACCGGCGCTCTCGACACCCCGGGGCGGGCGGTTCAGGGAACCGTCTCGCCCCGCACCAGCGGACCGCACACCGGCTGCACGCCCTCGGGGAGTCCGTCCGGACGGCACCAGCGGGCCTCCAGGATCTCGAACGGATCGAGGCGCAGCTCGCCGCCGAGCAGACGGGCCTCGTACGCCACCTCCAGGCGGGTGCGCAGACCGCTGTTCAGCATGACCAGCCGGCCCACCTCCACGTCCAGACCGGTCTCCTCCGCGACCTCGCGCACCACGGTCGTCCGGAAGTCCTCGCCCTTGCGGGCGAAACCGCTCGGCAGACCCCACTGGCGGCCCTCGGGCCACATCCGGTGCCTCAGCATCAGGACCCGCCCCTCGTCGTCCCGTACGACGCCGGTCACGCCGACGACGAACTTGGCGTTGAGGAGCCACATGATGCGGCTCTGCAGCGGGCGCAGCAGGCGCCAGAGGCGGGCAAGGAGTCGTCTCACGCCGCGGACGCTACCTCCTCGGCGCCCGGACCCGGTCGGCGCGTCCCCGCCCGCCAGGCGGACACGCGTTGACAGCCGCACACCCCGCCCGCGACAGTAGCTTGACAGAGCTACGCGCCTGACTGAGTCCACTGCCCTGGACCGTGCCGTACAGCACGGTGAACGACCATGACCCGCAGACCGTCCCGGAGCCCTCGTGAGCACCTCCAGCGCCACCCCCGGCACCACCCCGTCCCCGGCCGCCTCCACGGCGGGCCCCGAGGCGGCGCAGGCCGCCGGCCACGCGACCGCGCCGGGTGACGCCCCGACCGGCAGGTGGGGTGCCCTCGGCCCGGTCGGGCTGGTCCTCGCCGGGGGGATCTCCGTGCAGTTCGGCGCCGCACTGGCGGTGAGCCTCATGCCCCGGGCCGGCGCCCTCGGCGTGGTCACGCTGCGGCTGGCCGTGGCCGCCGTCGTCCTGCTCCTGGTCTGCCGGCCCCGGCTGCGCGGGCACTCCCGGGCCGACTGGGGCACGGTCGTCGTCTTCGGCATCGCCATGGCCGGTATGAACGGTCTCTTCTACCAGGCCGTCGACCGCATCCCCCTCGGCCCCGCCGTCACCCTGGAGGTGCTCGGCCCGCTCGCGCTGTCCGTCTTCGCCTCCCGACGCGCGCTCAACCTGGTCTGGGCCGCGCTCGCCCTGGCCGGCGTCTTCCTGCTCGGCGGCGGCGGCTTCGACAGCCTCGACCCGGCAGGTGCCGCCTTCGCGCTGGGGGCGGGCGCGATGTGGGCCGCGTACATCGTCTTCAGCGCGCGCACCGGCCGCCGCTTCCCGCAGGCCGACGGGCTGGCCCTCGCCATGGCGGTCGGCGCGGTGCTGTTCCTGCCGCTGGGCATCGCCGAGTCGGGGACGAAGCTGATCGAGCCGGTGACGCTCGCCCTGGGCGCCGGGGTCGCGCTGCTCTCCTCCGTCCTGCCCTACACCCTCGAACTGCTCGCGCTGCGCCGCCTGCCCGCGCCGACCTTCGCGATCCTCATGAGCCTGGAGCCCGCCATCGCCGCCGCGGCCGGCTTCCTCGTCCTCGACCAGGCCCTGTCCGCCACCCAGTCCGCCGCCATCGCCCTGGTCATCGCGGCCAGCATGGGCGCGGTACGGACGCAGGTGGGGCGCCGCCGGGCGAAGGCGGTGCCGGACCTGGGGGCCGGGCCTATGTGAGGACCAGCCAGCGCCGTCCGTCGATGATTTCACGCGCGGCGTCCAGGTGGCCGGCGTGGCAGGCGGTCTCCGTGATGACGTGCAGGAGGACGTCCCGCAGGGTGTGCAGATGCGGTTCGCCGAAGAGGTGGTGCGGCCACCAGGCCGGGGCCGCGGCCACAGGGGTGGCGCCGATGACGGCGTCCGCGAGCCGCACCTCGCGCCGGTAGCGGTCGAGGACGTCGGAGGCCGCCACGCCCGCCTCCACCCGCCAGGCGTCCTCCACCTCGTCCAGTGCCGCGATCACCCGCGCGTCACCCGCGACGACGGCGCCGAACCAGAACCGCTCGACGTCCAGCGCGAGATGCTGGACCAGCCCCAGGCAGCTCCACCCCGACGGCAGTACGGGCCTGCGCAGCGCCTCCTCGTCCAGCCCCTCCAGGGCGCCGAGGACATGACGCCGCTGGCCGTCCAGCGCCGTCAGCAGTGCGCGGACCTCGACGTCCGCGTCCGGTGCGGCCGTCACGAGGCGATCTCCCAGACGTGCCCGGCGGGATCGCTGAAGCAGGCGGTCCGGATGCCCCAGGGGCGGTCCATCGGGCCGTTCAGCAGCGTGACCCCGCGCGCGACCAGCTCCGCGCACTTCGCGTCGACGTCCTCGACGGTGAGCGTGAACTGCATCCGCGACCCCGCCTCCGGGGCGGCGACCCGGGCGGGACCGATCAGGGTGTCCGCCTGCGTCACGCGCAGCAGGTTGATGAGCGTCGCCCCGAACATGAAGACGGCCGAGTTCTCGTTCTCGTAGGCCACCGGCAGTCCGAAGACCTCCGTGTAGAACCGCTTCGTGGCGTCGAGGTCCTCGGCGAAGAGGGTGACGGCGCTGATGGCCGGGGGCCAGGAGGTGTCGCTGGTCTGGGTCATCCGTCGAGGATCTCCGTACGGGCGTGCGATGTACAGGGAGTGGTGGGAGCGATCCCAGAACGAGGGTCAGAACGAGGAACGGCCAAAAATCATGCAAGCGTGCTTGATTGTTAATCGGGCCCCTGCCATGCTCCTCACCACGCCGCACACCGCCGTGCCCGAGGGGAGCGCCCGTGTCCGACCCGACGTCCGTGATCGACGATCTGCGCGAGGAGAGCGAGGAACTCGACGCGCTGGTCGCCCGGTCGGAGCCGGAGGCGTGGCGCCTCGCCACCCCGGCGCCGGGCTGGACGATCGCGCACCAGATCGCGCACCTGGCCTGGACGGACCGGGCCGCCCTGCTGGCCGTCACCGACGAGGAGGGCTTCCGCGGCAAGGTCGAGGAGGCGCTCGCCGCGCCCGACCGGTACGTCGACGAGGGGGCGGAGGACGGTGCCCGCCAGGCGCCCGACGAGCTGCTGGCCGGCTGGCGCGCGGGGCGCGGCGCGCTCGACAAGGCGCTGCGCGAGGCCCCGGCCGGGGCCCGGTTCCCCTGGTACGGCCCGCCGATGGCCGTCGCCTCCATGGCCACCGCCCGGCTGATGGAGACCTGGGCGCACGGTCTCGACATCGCGGACGCGCTCGGCGTCGGACGCCCGCCCACCGACCGTCTCCGGCACGTCGCCCGCATCGGCGTCCGCGCCCGGGACTTCGCCTACGCCGTCCACGGACTCACTCCGCCCGCCGATCAGTTCCGCGTCGAGCTCACCTCGCCGAGCGGCGCCCCGTGGGCGTACGGGCCCGAGGGCGCCCCGCAGCGCGTCACCGGCCCCGCCCTCGACTTCTGTCTCCTGGTCACCCAGCGTGCGCACCGCGCCGACCTCGCGCTCGCCGCCGAGGGTCCGGACGCCGACCGCTGGCTGGACATCGCCCAGGCCTTCGCCGGACCGCCGGGACAGGGGCGGAAGCCGAAGGGGGCGGGCAGGTGAGCGTGCTCCGCGTCGGCAATGCCTCCGGCTTCTACGGCGACCGCTTCGACGCGATGCGCGAGATGCTCACCGGCGGCCCGCTGGACGTCCTCACCGGTGACTACCTCGCCGAGCTGACCATGCTCATCCTCGGCCGCGACCGGTTGAAGGACCCCGGCGCCGGGTACGCCCGCACCTTCCTGCGGCAGCTGGAGGAGTGCCTCGGCCTCGCCCACGAGCGGGGCGTCCGGATCGTCGCGAACGCCGGCGGACTCAACCCCGCCGGGCTCGCCGACGCCGTACGCGTCCTCGCCGGCCGGCTCGGCATCCCCGTACGGGTCGCGCACGTCGAGGGCGACGACCTCACCGCCGCCCACCCGGGAACGCTCGCCGCGCACGCCTACCTCGGCGGCTTCGGCATCGCGGAGTGCCTGCGCGCGGGTGCCGACGTCGTCGTCACCGGGCGGGTGACGGACGCCGCCCTGGTCACCGGGCCCGCCGCCGCGCACTTCGGCTGGTCGCCGACGGAGTACGACCGGCTCGCGGGGGCGGTCGTCGCCGGGCACGTGCTGGAGTGCGGGACGCAGGCGACCGGCGGCAACTACTCCTTCTTCCGCGACGGCTTCCCCGAGGGCTTCCGCGACGGCGGCGTCCGGCGCCCCGGCTTCCCGCTCGCCGAACTCCACGCCGACGGCACCTCCGTCATCACCAAGCACGACGGCACCGGCGGCTTCGTCGACGTCGGCACGGTGACGGCCCAGCTGCTGTACGAGACGGGCGGCGCCCGGTACGCCGGACCCGACGTCACCGCCCGGCTCGACACCGTACGGCTCACCCAGGACGGGCCCGACCGCGTCCGGATCGACGGCGTCCGCGGCGAGGCGCCGCCGCCGACCCTCAAGGTCGGCCTGAACCGCCTCGGCGGCTTCCGCAACGAGGTCACCTTCGTGCTCACCGGCCTCGACGTCGAGGCCAAGGCCGACCTCGTGCGGGCCCAGATGGAACCCGCCCTCGGCAAGCTCGCCGACGTCCGCTGGGACCTGGTCCGCACCGACCGGCCCGACGCGCCGACCGAGGAGACGGCGAGCGCGCTGCTGCGGCTGGTCGTCCGCGACGCCGACCAGCAGGCCGTCGGCCGGGCGCTGAGCGGCGCCGCGATCGAGCTGGCCCTCGCCAGCTACCCCGGCTTCCACGTGACCGCGCCCCCCGGCAAGGGCACCCCCTACGGCGTCTTCGAGGCCGCCCACGTCCCGCAGGACACCGTGGAGCAGGTGGCGGTCCTCCCCGACGGGCAGCGGACGGAGATCCCCCCGGCGCCGGACTCCGCCGCCCTCACCGCCGTACCGGAACCGGACCTGCCCGAACCGCTGCCGCCGGGGCCCGTGCGCCGCGCCCCCCTCGGCCTGGTCGCCGGGGCCCGCAGCGGCGACAAGGGCGGCGACGCCAACGTCGGCGTGTGGGCCCGCACCGACGACGCCTGGCGCTGGCTCGCGCACGAACTGACCGCCGACCGCTTCCGGGAGCTGATCCCGGAGGCCCGCGACCTGACCGTCACCCGGCACGTGCTGCCGAACCTGCGCGCGGTGAACTTCGTCGTCGAGTCGATCCTCGGCGAGGGCGTCGCCGCCCAGCACCGCTTCGACCCGCAGGCCAAGGCGCTCGGCGAATGGCTGCGCTCCCGCCACCTGGACATCCCGGAGGTTCTCCTGTGACGGTCCTGCCCACCACCGTCGACCCGGCCGGCCCCGACCACCGCGCGAACCGCGAGGCCATGCTCGGCCGGCTCGCCGAACTGGACGCCGAGCACGCCAAGGCCCTCGCGGGCGGCGGCGAGAAGTACGTCGCCCGGCACCAAAAGCGCGGCAAGCTGCTCGCCCGCGAGCGCATCGAGCTGCTCACGGACCCCGACACGCCCTTCCTGGAGCTGTCGCCGCTCGCCGCCTGGGGCAGCGAGTACGCGGTCGGCGCCTCCCTCGTCACCGGCATCGGCGTCGTCGAGGGCGTGGAGTGCCTGATCACCGCCAACGACCCGACCGTGCGCGGCGGCGCCAGCAACCCCTGGACGCTGAAGAAGTCGCTGCGCGCCAACGACATCGCCCTCGCCAACCGGCTGCCCTGCATCAGCCTGGTCGAGTCCGGCGGCGCCGACCTGCCGTCGCAGAAGGAGATCTTCATCCCCGGCGGCGCGATCTTCCGGGACCTCACACGGCTGTCGGCGGCCGGCATCCCCACCATTGCCGTCGTCTTCGGCAACTCCACGGCGGGCGGCGCCTACATCCCCGGCATGTCCGACCACGTGATCATGGTCAAGGAGCGCGCCAAGGTGTTCCTCGGCGGGCCGCCGCTGGTGAAGATGGCCACCGGCGAGGAGAGCGACGACGAGTCCCTCGGCGGCGCCGAGATGCACGCCCGCACCTCCGGTCTCGCCGACTACTTCGCCGTGGACGAACCGGACGCCCTGCGCCAGGCCCGCCGCGTCGTCGCCCGCCTGAACCACCGCAAGGCGTACGCCGACCCGCCTGCCGCCGAGCCGCCCAAGTACGACCCCGAGGAGCTCCTCGGCATCGTCCCCGGTGACCTCAGGACCCCGTTCGACCCGCGCGAGGTCATCGCCCGCATCGTCGACGCCTCCGACTTCGACGAGTTCAAGCCCCTGTACGGCACCAGCCTCACCACCGGCTGGGCGAGCCTGCACGGCTACCCAGTCGGCATCCTCGCCAACGCGCGGGGCGTCCTGTTCAGCGAGGAGTCGCAGAAGGCCGCCCAGTTCATCCAGCTCGCCAACCAGCGCGACATCCCGCTGCTGTTCCTCCACAACACCACCGGCTACATGGTCGGCAAGGAGTACGAGCAGGGCGGCATCATCAAGCACGGCGCGATGATGATCAACGCGGTCTCCAACTCGAGGGTCCCGCACCTGTCCGTCCTCCTGGGCGCCTCCTACGGCGCCGGTCACTACGGCATGTGCGGCCGCGCCTACGACCCGCGCTTCCTGTTCGCCTGGCCCAGCGCCAAGTCCGCCGTCATGGGCCCCCAGCAGCTCGCCGGGGTGCTCTCCATCGTGGCCCGCCAGTCGGCCGCCGCGAAGGGACAGCCGTACGACGACGAGGCGGACGCCGCGCTGCGCGCCATGGTGGAGCAGCAGATCGAGTCCGAGTCGCTGCCCATGTTCCTGTCCGGGCGGCTCTACGACGACGGCGTCATCGACCCGCGCGACACCCGCACCGTCCTCGGCCTGTGCCTGTCCGCCATCCACACCGCGCCCTACGAAGGGGCGCGCGGTGGCTTCGGCGTCTTCCGAATGTGAGGGATGAGGGACCAGTGATCACTTCCGTCCTCGTCGCCAACCGCGGCGAGATCGCCTGCCGTGTCTTCCGCACCTGCCGGGAGTCGGGCATCCGCACCGTCGCCGTGTACTCGGACGCCGACGAGCACGCCCTGCACGCGCGCGTGGCCGACGCCGCGGTCCGCCTGCCGGGCACGGCGTCCGCCGACACCTATCTGCGCGGCGACCTGATCGTGAAGGCCGCGATCGCCGCAGGCGCCGACGCCGT
Organism: Streptomyces sp. NPDC032940; assembly: GCF_040636935.1. Taxonomy (NCBI): domain Bacteria; kingdom Bacillati; phylum Actinomycetota; class Actinomycetes; order Kitasatosporales; family Streptomycetaceae; genus Streptomyces; species Streptomyces sp. NPDC032940. The sequence goes on from NZ_JBEZVJ010000003.1 coordinate 214,331, forward strand.
CCACCCCGGCTACGGCTTCCTCTCCGAGAACGCCGACTTCGCCCGCGCCGTCACCGACGCCGGCCTCGTGTGGATCGGGCCGCCGCCGGAGGCCATCGAGGCGATGGCGTCCAAGACCCGCGCCAAGGACCTCATGGGCGTCGCGCCCCTGGACCGGGACACGCTCACCGAGGCCGACCTGCCGGTGCTGGTGAAGGCCGCGGCGGGCGGCGGGGGACGCGGCATGCGCGTCGTCCGGCACCTCGCCGGTCTAGACGCCGAACTGACCGCCGCCCGCGCGGAGGCGGCGAGCGCCTTCGGCGACGGCGAGGTGTTCGTCGAGCCCTACGTGGAGAACGGCCGGCACGTCGAGGTCCAGGTCCTCGCCGACACCCACGGCACCGTGTGGGCGCTCGGCACCCGCGACTGCTCCCTCCAGCGCCGCCACCAGAAGGTGATCGAGGAGGCCCCGGCACCCGGCCTCACCCCCGAACTCACCGCCGAGCTCCACGCGCTCGCCGTCCGCGCCGCCCGCGCCGTGGACTACGCAGGCGCCGGCACCGTCGAGTTCCTCGTCGCCGACGGCAAGGCGCACTTCCTGGAGATGAACACCCGCCTCCAGGTCGAACACCCCGTCACCGAAGCCGTGTTCGGCATCGACCTGGTCGCCCTCCAGCTCCGGATCGCCGAGGGCCACGCCCTCGAGGCCGACCCGCCGCCCGCCCGCGGCCACGCCGTCGAGGCCCGTCTGTACGCCGAGGACCCCGCGCAGGGCTGGGCCCCGCAGACCGGCCGCCTGCACCGCCTCGCCGTCCCGGACGGCATCCGCCTCGACACCGGCTACACCGACGGCGACGACATCGGCGTCCACTACGACCCGATGCTCGCCAAGGCCGTCGCCCACGCACCCACCCGCGCGGAGGCCGTCCGCCGCCTCGCCGGCGCGCTGGAACGCGCGGCGATCCACGGCCCGGTCACCAACCGGGACCTCCTCGTCCGCTCCCTGCGCCACGAGGAGTTCACGTCCGCCCGCATGGACACGGGCTTCTACGACCGTCACCTCACCGCCCTCACCGAGCCCGCCCCCGACCCCCTCGCCCCGCTGGCCGCCGCCCTCGCCGACGCCCACGGCCGCTCCCGGTTCGGCGGCTGGCGCAACGTCCCGTCCCAGCCGCAGGTCAAGCGGTACGCCATGGCGGGCGAGGAACACGAGGTCCGCTACCACCACACCCGCGACGGCCTCACCGCCGACGGCGTCCGCGTCGTCCACGCCGACGCGGCCCGCGTCGTCCTCGAGAGGGACGGCGTCCGGCGCACCTACGACATCGCCCGCTACGGCGACCGGATCCACGTGAACGACACCGCGCTCACCGCCCTGCCGCGTTTCCCCGACCCCACCGCCCAGCACGCCCCCGGCTCCCTCCTCGCCCCCATGCCCGGCACGGTCGTCCGCATCGCGGAGGGCCTGACGGAGGGCACCCCGGTCCAGGCCGGCCAGCCCCTCCTGTGGCTGGAGGCGATGAAGATGGAACACAAGATCACCGCCCCGGCCACGGGAACACTCACAGCGCTGAACGCCGTACCGGGACAACAAGTGACGGTCGGCTCGCTACTGGCGGTAGTGCAAGGGACTTAGGGGCGCGGGGCTGCATTGAATATGCGGCTCCGCCGCGTGGGCGCGACCAGCCACAACGAAACCCGCACCCGAAGGAGCACAGTGATGACCACCCTCCTCGAATCCGAAGAGCACAAGTCCCTCCGCGAAGCGGTATCAGCCTTCGCCGCCAGCCACCCCACCACCCTCGGCAAAGACAGCCGCCGCTTCTGGCAGGACGCCGCCAAGCTCGGCTACATCGGTGTCAACCTGCCTGAGGCATACGGCGGGGGCGGCGGCGGCATCGCCGAACTCTCCCTCGTCCTCGAGGAGATGGGCGCCGCCGGCAACCCCCTGCTCATGATGATCGTTTCCCCGGCGATCTGCGGCACCGTCATCTCCCGCTTCGGCACCGAGGCCCAGAAGCAGGAGTGGCTCCCCGCCCTCGCCGACGGCAGCCGCATGATGGCCTTCGGCATCACCGAGCCCGACGCCGGCTCCAACAGCCACCGCATCACCACCACCGCCCGCCGCGACCCGGCGAGCGGCGACTGGCTGCTCACCGGACGCAAGGTCTTCGTCTCCGGCGTCGACATCGCCGACGCCACCCTCGTCGTCGGCCGCACCGAGGACGCCCGCACCGGCAGGCTCAAGCCCTGCCTGTTCATCGTCCCCCGCGACGCGGACGGCTTCCAGCGGCGCCCCATCGACATGGAGCTCGACGCCGCCGAAAAGCAGTTCGAGCTGGTCCTGGACGACGTACGGCTGCCCGCCGAGGCGCTCGTCGGCGACGAGGACGCGGGCCTCCTCCAGCTCTTCGCCGGCCTCAACCCCGAGCGCGTCATGACCGCCGCCTTCGCGATCGGCATGGGCCGCTACGCGCTCTCCAAGGCCGTCGAGTACGCCCGCGAACGCACCGTCTGGAAGGCCCCCATCGGCGCCCACCAGGCCATCGCCCACCCCCTCGCCCAGGCCCACATCGACCTCGAACTGGCCCGCCTGATGATGCAGAAGGCGGCCCGCCTCTACGACGCCGGCGACGACATCGGCGCCGGCGAGGCCGCCAACATGGCCAAGTACGCGGCCGGCGAGGCCTGTGTGAAGGCCGTCGACCAGGCCGTGCACACCCTCGGCGGCAACGGCCTCACCCGCGAGTACGGTCTCGCCCGGCTGATAACGGCCTCGCGCGTGGCCCGTATCGCTCCCGTGAGCCGGGAGATGATCCTCAACTACGTCTCCCACCAGACCCTGGGCCTGCCCAAGTCGTACTAGGCCGTATCCCGCCCGCGTTGGAGGAACCGTGTTCCGCAGCGAGTACGCACACGTCCCGCCCGTCGAACAGCCCATCCACGACGCCGTGCTCGGCCGGGCCGCCGTGTTCGGGAACACCCCGGCACTGATCGACGGCACCGACGGCACCACGCTCACCTACGAGCAGGTGGACCGGTTCCACCGGCGCATCGCCGCCGCCCTCGCCGAGGCCGGCCTGCGCAAGGGCGACGTCCTCGCCCTGCACAGCCCGAACACGGTCGCCTTCCCGCTCGCCTTCTACGCCGCCACCCGCGCGGGCGCCTCGGTGACCACCGTGCACCCGCTCGCCACCGCGGAGGAGTTCGCCAGACAACTCGGCGACTCGCGGGCCCGCTGGATCGTCACCGTCTCACCTCTCCTGAGCGTCGCCCGCCGCGCCGCCGAACTCGCGGGCGGCGTCCAGGAGATCTTCGTGTGCGACAGCGCGTCCGGCCACCGCTCCCTCATCGACATGCTGGCCTCGACCGCACCCGAGCCCGAGGTCGCCATCGACCCGGCCGAGGACGTCGCCGCCCTGCCCTACTCCTCGGGCACCACCGGCACGCCCAAGGGCGTCATGCTCACCCACCGGCAGATCGCCACCAACCTCGCCCAGCTCCAGCCCGCCATCGCGGCCGGCCCCGGCAAACGCATCCTGGCCGTCCTCCCGCTGTTCCACATCTACGGGCTCACCGCCCTCATGAACGCCCCGCTGCGGCTCGGCGCCACCGTCGTCGTCCTGCCCCGCTTCGACCTGGAACAGTTCCTCGCCGCGATCCAGAACCACCGCATCACCGGCCTGTACGTCGCCCCGCCGATCGTCCTCGCCCTCGCCAAGCACCCCCTGGTCGCCGACTACGACCTGTCCTCGCTGAAGTACGTCGTCAGCGCCGCAGCACCCCTGGACGCGCACCTCGCCGCCGCCTGCTCCCGGCGGCTCGGCCTGCCGCCCGTCGGCCAGGCCTACGGCATGACCGAACTCTCCCCGGGCACCCACGTCGTCCCCCTGGACGCCATGGCCGACGCACCGCCCGGCACCGTCGGCAAGCTCATCGCCGGCACCGAGATGCGCATCGTCTCCCTCACCGCCCCCGGCGAGGACCTCGGCGTCGGCGAGTCCGGCGAGATCCTCATCCGCGGCCCCCAGGTGATGAAGGGCTACCTGGGCCGCCCCGACGCCACCGCCGCCATGATCGACCAGGACGGCTGGCTGCACACCGGGGACGTCGGGCACGTCGACGCCGACGGCTGGCTGTTCGTCGTCGACCGCGTCAAGGAGCTCATCAAGTACAAGGGCTTCCAGGTGGCCCCCGCCGAACTCGAGGCCCTCCTCCTCACCCACCCCGGCATCGCCGACGCGGCCGTCGTCGGTGACCACGACGACGACGGCAACGAGGTGCCCCACGCCCACGTCGTGCGCCGGACGCCCGCCGACGGGCCCACCGAAGGAGAGATCATGATGTACGTCGCAGAACGCGTCGCCCCCTACAAACGCGTCCGCCGGGTCACCTTCACCGACGCCGTGCCCCGCGCCGCCAGCGGCAAGATCCTCCGCCGCGAACTGCGAGGCCGCCGGTGACCCCGATCGACCGCAGCCGCGCACGGGGCGTCGAGACCCTCACCCTCGACTCCCCGCACAACCGCAACGCCCTCTCCGCCGCCCTCGTCGCCGGCCTCGCCGACTCGCTCACCGCGGCCGGCGAGGACCCGAGCGTCCGCGCCGTCGTCCTCACCCACACCGGCACCACCTTCAGCGCCGGCGCCGACCTGCGCGACCCGCCCGACCCGGACGCCCTCGTCGCCCTGCTCCGGCAGATCGTCGAACTGCCCAAACCCGTCATCGCCCGGGTCACCGGACACGTCCGCGCCGGCGGCCTCGGCCTGCTTGCCGCCTGCGACATCGCGGCGGCGTCCACGGAGTCGACCTTCGCCTTCACCGAGGTCCGCATCGGCGTGGCCCCCGCCGTCATCACCCTCACCGTGCTGCCCCGCGCCGACCCCCGCGCCCTCACCCGCCACTACCTCACCGGCGAACGCTTCGACGCCGCCGAGGCCGTCCGCACCGGCCTGGTCACCGCGGCCGGCGACGACGTGGACGCCGTCCTCGCCCCCGTCCTCGACGGTGTGCGCCGCGCCTCACCCCAGGCTCTGGCCGAGACGAAACGGCTGCTCACGGCTAGGGTGCTGGAGGCCTTCGACCGGGACGCGGCCGACCTGACCGCGCTCTCGGCCCGGCTGTTCTCCTCCCCGCAGGCCCGCGAGGGGATGACGGCCTTCCTCGAACGACGGGATCCGGAATGGGTGGTGTGAGCGCGGCCGACCGTGCCGAGCGCGTACCGAAGCAGGACCGCAGCCGGGCCACCCGGCAGCGCCTCCTCGAAGCCGCCGTGGCCTGCCTCGCCGAACACGGCTGGGCCGGCTCCACGGTCTCCGTCGTCGCCGAACGCGCCGGCGTCTCCCGCGGCGCCGCCCAGCACCACTTCCCGACCCGCGAGGACCTCTTCACGGCCGCCGTCGAATACGTCGCGGAGGAACGCTCCGGTGCCCTGCGCGCCCTCTTCCCCGAGGGCGCCGCGGCCGACGACCGCCGGGCCGTCGTCGCCGCCCTCGTCGACCTCTACACCGGCCCGCTGTTCCGCGCCGCGCTCCACCTGTGGGTCGCCGCCTCGAACGAGGAACAGCTGCGCGGCCGGGTGACCGAGCTGGAGGCGCGCGTCGGCCGCGAGACCCACCGCATCGCCGTCGACCTCCTCGGCGCCGACGAGAGCCGCCCCGGCGTCCGCGAGACCGTCCAGGGCCTGCTGGACATGGCCCGCGGCCTCGGGCTCGCCAACCTCCTCACCGACGACGCCGGCCGGCGCGAACGCGTCGTGGCCCAGTGGGCCGACCTGCTGGACGGGGCGCTGGGCTGACACACCCCCGGCCCGCCCGGAGGGTCACGGAGCCAGCCGCTCCACCCGCCAGCCCCCGTCGGCCTCGGCCACGTACCGCAGCCGGTCGTGCAGCCGGTTCTCCCGGCCCTGCCAGAACTCCACCGTGCGCGGCACCACCCGGAACCCGCCCCAGTGCGGCGGCACCGGCACCCGCTCGCCCTCCGGATAGCGCGCCGCCAGCTCGGCGTACGCCGAGTCCAACGCCTCCCGCCCGGCCACCACCGACGACTGGACGCTCGCCCACGCGCCCAGCTGGGAGCCGTGCGGCCGGGTCCGGAAGTACGCGGCGGTCTCGTCCCGCCCGGTCCGCCGCGCCACCCCCGTCACGATGACCTGGCGGGCCATCGCGTGCCAGGGGAACAGCAGCGACACGTGCGGGTTCTCGCCCAGCTCGCGCCCCTTGCGGGAGTCGTAGTTCGTGAAGAAGACGAAGCCCTGCTCGTCGAAGTGCTTCAGGAGCACCGTGCGGGAGCTGGGCCGGCCCTCGGCGTCCGCCGTGGAGACCACCATGGCGTTCGGCTCGAACAGGCCGCCGTCCGTCGCGGCCTGCTTGAACCAGCGCGCGAACTGCTCGACGGGCGTCGCGGCCAGCTCACGCTCACCGAGCCCGTCGGCCCGGTACTGCTTGCGCATCGACGGAAGATCGAAGGGGACGGCATCGCGGTCGGTCACGACGCCATCCTGCCGTACCGCACGCCTCCCTTCGCGGTGTCCTCCGTCACTGAGCGGCACCGAGCGGCGTCGAGCGGTACTGAGTGGCACTGAGTGCCGCAACCCCTCCCCAAAGGTGGCACCCAGGGATATCGTGCTGGTTCCGTCCCGGTTGGATGAGCGCCGGCCGGACGGGGCATCACACGGGTGACCGAACGGACCGCGAGCCGGGGACACGGCCGAGGATCCCTGGGGACGACCGCACTCGCCCCCGCACAGGTCGCCACACATCACGACCACGAGGAGCCGCCTGATGTCCGATTTCGTACCCGGGCTAGAGGGAGTCGTCGCGTTCGAGACGGAGATCGCCGAACCCGACAAGGAGGGCGGTGCCCTCCGCTACCGAGGCGTCGACATCGAGGACCTGGTCGGCCACGTCTCCTTCGGCAACGTGTGGGGCCTGCTCGTCGACGGCGCCTTCAACCCCGGCCTGCCGCCCGCCGAACCCTTCCCCATCCCCGTGCACTCCGGCGACATCCGCGTCGACGTCCAGTCCGCGCTCGCCATGCTGGCCCCCGTCTGGGGCCTCAAACCCCTCCTGGACATCGACGCCGAGCAGGCCCGCGCCGACCTCGCCCGCGCCGCCGTCATGGCCCTGTCCTACGTCGCCCAGTCCGCCCGCGGCCAGGGCCTGCCCATGGTCCCGCAACGCGAGATCGACAAGGCCCAGTCGGTCGTCGAACGCTTCATGATCCGCTGGCGCGGCGAGCCCGACCCCCGGCACGTCGCCGCCGTGGACGCCTACTGGACCTCCGCCGCCGAGCACGGCATGAACGCCTCCACGTTCACCGCCCGCGTCATCGCCTCCACCGGCGCCGACGTGGCCGCCGCCCTCTCCGGCGCCGTCGGCGCCATGTCCGGCCCGCTGCACGGAGGCGCGCCCTCGCGCGTCCTCGGCATGATCGAGGAGATCGAACGCACCGGGGACGCCGAGGCGTACGTCAAGAAGACCCTGGACGCCGGCGAACGCCTCATGGGCTTCGGCCACCGCGTCTACCGCGCCGAGGACCCCCGAGCCCGCGTCCTGCGCCGCACCGCCCGCGAACTGGGCGCGCCGCGCTACGAGGTCGCCGAGGCCCTGGAGAAGGCGGCCCTCGCCGAGCTCCACGCCCGCCGTCCCGACCGCGTCCTGGCCACCAACGTCGAGTTCTGGGCCGCCATCATGCTCGACTTCGCCGAGGTCCCGGCCCACATGTTCACGTCCATGTTCACCTGCGCCCGCACGGCCGGCTGGTCGGCGCACATCCTGGAGCAGAAGCGCACGGGCCGCCTGGTCCGCCCCTCCGCCCGCTACACCGGCCCGGGCCCCCGCGACCCGCGCGAGGTGGAGGGCTACGAGGACATCGCGAACTGACCCCGCAGGCCCCCGCACAACGCAGACGACCCGCGAGTCAGGTTCCTCCGTGGAGGAGCCGGCCGGACGTACCGGCGACTCGCGGGTCGGGTGACTGCCTGGGATCGGGCCGGCTGCACGCGTCTCGCACGCGCTGGTCCGGCACCGCACTCCGTGTGGTGCCGGGCCGCTAGCCCGCAGCCACCTCACGCGTCCGGATCTGATACATCTGCCGAACCACCTCCCTTCCTTCTGTGTGCCCCCACAGTAAGAACCGGACGGCCGCCGGGGCAACGCCTTTTCTCGCGCGGTCCGCGACCGGTTCCGCGGCCGATATGCATGGACCCGGTCTCCCCTGCTCACCTACCGTTCCGACCATGACGCAGCGGCGGACGATCATGAGTGGGTCCACCTTCGAGGAGCGGATCGGGTACGCCCGGGCCGTCGTCGACGGGGACCGGGTGCACGTGTCGGGAACGACCGGGTTCGACTACGCGACGATGACCATCGCCGACGACGTGGTGGAGCAGGCCGAGCAGTGCCTGCGCACCATGGGCGCCGCGCTGGCCGAGGCCGGGTGCACCTTCGCGGACGTGGTGCGGGTGCGGTACCTGCTGCCGGAGCGGGAGGACTTCGAGCGCTGCTGGCCCCTGCTGCGGCGGGTGTTCGGCGAGGTGCGGCCGGCGGCCACCATGATGGTGTGCGGGCTCGCGGACGAGCGGATGCGGATCGAGATCGAGGCCGACGCGCGCCGGGGGTTCGTCGCGCCCGGCTCCGGGCTGCGGATCGAGGCCGTGGACGGCGTGGCCATGGCCGAGCAGTGGCGGCACGTGCACAACGAGATCGTGCCGCCCGCCGCGATGTCCCTGGACGACGTGCGCGAGCGCAGCGCCCGGTACCGGCTGGAGAACGCCTACCTCGGGGACGTCCTCGCCGGGTGCTCCACCGTGCGTCCGCCCGCGGGGGAGGAGCGGGTGGCCACCGTGATCGCGCGGGTGCTGCCGGCGTTCCGGGGGCGCGGCATCGGCACGGCGCTGTACGAACGGGGGCTGGCGCACGCGCGCGGACTGGGAGCCGGGGCGGTGGAGACGGTGGTGCTGGCGGCCAACGGGGAGGGGCTGCGGTTCGCCGCGGCGCGCGGGTTCGCCGAGTCCGAGCGCTACGTCCTGGACGGCGAGAGCGACGAGTGGGTCGATCTGCGGCTGGCCGTCGGGGAGTGACGCCGGCCCCTTGATGACAGGGGCCTATGCCGAGTTTCCGCAGTACAACGATTTCCCCGAACTTGCGGGAACCCGGTGTGTGCTGCATCACGTTCGAGTTGAATGAAGGCCAGTGGACGAACCGGCGTACGGTACGGCGGACGCAGCCTGCAGGGGGTTCAGGTGAGTGCTTCCCGGCGTAGTGGGACCACGGACGAGCTGGGGCCGGACGAACCGGAGCAGCCCGAGCGGGACGGCGCGGACCTGCTGGCCGCGCTCCTCGACGGGATGGACGCGGCGCTGTGCGCCTTCGACGCCGAGGGAGTCGTCACCCACTGGAACCGTGAGGCGGAGCGGATCCTGGGCTGGAGCGCGGCCGAGGCCGTGGGCCGGCAGGGCTTCGCGGGCTGGGCGGTGCGCAGCGCGGACGCCGGGGAGGTCGAGGAGCGGCTGCTGTCCGCGATGCGGGCGCCGGGGCGTCAGGTCAACGAGTTCGCGTTGCTGACGAAGGACGGCGGACGGGTGCTGGTGCGCACCCAGTCGGCGGCCGTGCGCGGCCCGGACGGCGGGCCCGCGGGGGTGTACTGCGCGTTCAGCGAGGTCCACGCGCAGATCGACCTGGAGCGGTCCATCGCGCTGAGCGAGGCGCTGCTGGAGGACGCGAGCTGGGGCGTCGTGCTCGTGGACGTGGATCTGCGGCCCGCCGTGGTCAACGCGCACGCGGCGCGCGCCCTGGGCGCTGGTCGTACGGCGGTGCTGGGCCGGCCGCTGGGTGATCTGCTGTCGCAGGGCGTGGAGGAGCTGGAGAGCGCGCTCACGCACGTCCTGGCGGAGGGTGCGCCGCCGGCGCCCGCCGAGGTGTGGGTGAGCGTGCGCACCCCGGAGGGGGAGCGGCGGCGGTGCTGGCGCAGCGGATTCGTGCGGCTGGCCTCTCCTCTGGCGGAGGAGCCGGTGCCGCTGGGCGTGGGCTGGCTGTTCCAGGACGTCACGGAGGCCAAGCAGGCCGAGCAGGAGGCGGCGCTGCTGCGGTTCCGCGCCCATCAGCTGCACCGGGCGGCGCGGGCGGCGGCGGAGTGCGAGGACCCGGCCGAGGCGGCGACCGTCCATCTGGACTTCGCGCTGGCCGGGTTCGCGGACCATGCGCTGATCGACCGGGTGGCGGGCGGGGCGCTCGTGGACTCCGTGGCGGCGGACGAGGTCCGGCTGGTGCGGGTCGCGACGACGCCGTCCGGCGCGCCGGGGCCGAGCCTGCCGTCGGGCGCGGCCGGGCTGCCGGTGCGGTACGGCGAGGGGCATCCGGCGTTGCAGTGCGTGGAGCGGGCCGGTTCGGTGCGGGTCAGTGCCGGTGTCGGCTCGGTGCCGCCGGAGCGGGTGCGCCGGTGGGCGGAGGCCCGGCAGTGGCCGGCGGACACGGTGCACGCCCTGTGCACGGTGCTGCGCAGCCGAGGGCGGACGCTGGGCGTCGTGACGTTCCTGCGGGGTGCCGGCCGCGGCGCCTTCGAGCGCCCCGACGCGATGTACGCGGAGGACGTGGCGGTGCGGATCGCGACGGCGCTGGACCTGGCGGGCGCGGTCGCCGAGGAGTAGCGGGGCCCGTGCGGAAGCCCGCCCGGGCCCGTCGCGCGGCCTAGCGGCGGTAGAAGATCCGGTCGCCGTACTCCTCCATCACGCGGCCGTTCCACTCGTGGCCGCCGTCCACGTTGCCGGAGCGCAGCAGGGGCGGTTCGATGCCGTGCTCGGCGAGGACGCCGGCCGTCGTCGCCATGACGGCCTGCATCAGCGCCGTGGTGACGACGGTGGACGCGGGGGCGAAGGGCGCCGGGACGGTGTCGAGGGTGAGTTCCGCGTCCCCGACGGCGATCTTGGAGTCGAGGACGAGGTCGCAGTGGTCCTTCAGGAAGGTGCCGGAGGTGTGCCGGGACCTGGTCCCGGAGGCGTAGGCCACCGAGGTCACGCCGATGACCTTCACCCCGAGGGCGCGGGCGTTCATGGCCATCTCCACGGGGAGCGCGTTGCGCCCGGACAGGGAGATGATCACCAGGGCGTCGCCCGCGCGCAGCGGCGAGGAGTCCAGTACGGCGCTCGCCAGGCCGTCGACCCGCTCCAGGGCGGAGCCGAGCGTGGCCGGCATGACGTCGACGCCGACGACGCCGGGCACGGCGAGCAGGTTCATCAGGGCGAGTCCGCCGGCGCGGTAGACGACGTCCTGGGCGGCGAGGGAGGAGTGACCGGCGCCGAAGGCGAAGAGGCGGCCCCCGTCGCGGACGGTGTCGGCGAGCAGGGTGCCGGCCGCCTCGACGGCGTCGGCCTCCTCGTCGCGGACGCGTCGCAGCAGGTCGATCGCCGCGTCGAGGAACTGGCCGGCCGGCTTGCGGTCGCTCATGCGGGGCCCCTTCGGTGTGGCTACGTCGCGATCACGGTGCGGTCTGGACCTGTGCGGTGTCAATACGGCCCGGGGGGCGTGTGGGGGCGGCGTCCGGCGGGCCTGGCGCTCCGGCTTTCCGCGGCGAGGGACGCTTGTCGGTGGTATGCGTCAGAATTGGGTGCAGGGCCAGCGCACGCGCCGGTGGGCCTGAGCCTCCGGCAGATCTCACCAAGGGGCACGTATGTCCGGACTGATCGACACCACGGAGATGTATCTCCGCACCATCCTCGAGCTGGAGGAGGAAGGGGTGGTCCCCATGCGTGCCCGGATCGCCGAGCGGCTCGACCAGAGCGGCCCGACGGTCAGCCAGACGGTGGCGCGGATGGAGCGCGACGGTCTGGTGTCCGTGGCCGCGGACCGGCATCTGGAGCTGACCGACGAGGGGCGCCGGCTGGCGACGCGCGTGATGCGCAAGCACCGGCTCGCGGAGTGCCTGCTCGTCGACGTGATCGGCCTGGAGTGGGAGCAGGTGCACGCCGAGGCGTGTCGCTGGGAGCACGTGATGAGCGAGGCCGTCGAGCGCCGGGTGCTGGAGCTGCTGCGCCACCCGACCGAGTCGCCGTACGGCAATCCGATCCCGGGCCTGGAGGAGCTGGGCGAGGCGGACGGCGCCGACCCGTTCCTGGACGAGGGCATGGTGTCGCTCGCCGACCTCGGTCCGGGCCCGGAGGGCAAGACGGTGGTCGTGCGCCGCATCGGCGAGCCGATCCAGACGGACGCGCAGCTGATGTACACGCTGCGCCGGGCGGGCGTGCAGCCGGGCTCCGTGGTGAGCGTGACGGAGTCGGCGGGCGGTGTGCTGGTCGGCAGCGGCGGTGAGGCGGCCGAGCTGGAGGCGGACGTCGCGTCCCACGTGTTCGTCGCCAAGCGCTGAGCGCCCGCGCCGGCCGCCTGCGCGGGCCGGTCTCTCCACGCGTCGCCGATCCCGTCGATTCGCGGACGGGCTGCGCCGGAACGGCAGCGGTCGCGCGTTTCGCGTGCGAGGCTGTCGCGTGAGGCGGAGGGCGTGAGGCGCTGGGCCGCGGCCCGACAGCGATGTCGGCCCGGCCGGGGAGGGGGAGGGACATGCCGGAGAGACGTGGAGGGCCCCGGCGCCTGACGGCGCCGGGGCCTGTCCTCCCCTGTGCTGACCCGGAGCCCCGAGCTCCCAGGGTCAATCCCGTCGGACCGTTTTCCCCGAGCGGCCCGCCTCCCGCTGAAGATCTCCCCCCGGCGGCGGCGGTCAATCCCTGACGGGTGTCACTCGAAGGAGGGGTGTTGTCCGTCGGGACGCCATTTTCGAATACCCATTCGATACTCTGCGGTTGTCGGACACGAAGAGCAGCGCAGGCACGACAGGGCGCGACACTTGGGGGTGCCAGGACCTATGGCGCGGCGCATCGACGTCACCGGGGCGGGCGGGGTACGCCTGGCCGCCTGGGAGTTCGGCGACCCTCCCAAGCCCGACGGGACCCACGGCCCGGATCCGCAGGACGGGCGGCACGGCGGCCCGCCGGGCGTGCTGTTACTGCACGGCCTGATGGGCCGCGCGTCGCACTGGGCGCCCACCGCGCGCTGGCTCTCCGCGCGCCACCGGGCCGTCGCCCTGGACCAGCGCGGCCACGGCCGCAGCGACAAGCCCCCGCGGGGCGCGTACACCAGGGAGGCGTACGTCGAGGACGTCGAGGCCGCCCTGGAGCAGCTCGGCCTCGGCCCGGCCGTCCTCATCGGCCACGCCATGGGAGCGCTCACCGCCTGGCAGCTCGCCGCCAAGCGCCCCGACCTGGTCCGCGGCCTCGTCATCTGCGACATGCGGGCCTCCGCGCTCGGCGCCGCCTCGCAGCGGGTGTGGGACGAGTGGTTCCGGGCCTGGCCGGTCCCGTTCGCGACCCTCGCCGACGTCCGCAAGTGGTTCGGCGAGGACGACCCCTGGGTGGAGCGGCCCAACCCGGCCCGGGGCGAGTTCTACGCCGAGGTGATGGCCGAGTCCCCCGACGGCTGGCGCCCCGTCTTCGAACCCGACCAGATGCTCCGCTCCCGCGAGACCTGGGTCTACGACGCCCACTGGGAGGAGCTGGCCCAGGTCCGCTGCCCCACCCTGGTCGTGCGCGGACTCGACGGGGAGCTGGGCCGCGCCGAGGCCCAGGAGATGGTCCGGGTCCTGCCGCGCGGCCAGTACGCGGAGGTCGCCGACGCGGGCCACCTCGTCCACTACGACCAGCCGGAGGCGTGGCGGGCGGCCATCGAACCGTTCCTGGACACCCTCAGGGAAGGGTGAGGCGGGACGGGGGCCCCGCCCCCGTCAGCCCTTGCTCACCGCCGCCAGGATCTCCGGCAGCCGCCGCGCCGTCTGCGGCGCGGCCAGCCGCAGGCCCAGCAGGGTGAGCGCCGCGCCGTACCCGGCGCCCACCGGCAGCAGCACCGCGCCCCACGCGTCGCCGCCCTCGCGCACGTTCAGCCAGACGGTCAGCGCGATGACCGGCGCGCACAGCAGGGCGGCGCCCACCATCCCGCCGACGATGGAGATCCAGGCCAGCCCCACCTGCCCGGGGACCACGTTCTTGTGGCCCTCCTGCGGAACGGAGTACGGGAAACGGGCCGAGGTCCAGGCGCCCGTCGCGAGCATCGCGCCGAGCAGCGCGAAGGACAGGCCGAGCGCCTCGGGCAGCTTGCGCCACTCGTCGAGCATCGCCGTGGTCAGGACGGTGACGAGGGTGGCGTACGGCAGGGTGATCAGCAGCAGCGCCAGCGCGCGGGCGCGCAGCTCGGCGTACGCGTCCCGGGTCGAGGAGATCGACATCGCGACGATCCAGAAGGCGGACGTGTCCTGGCCGAACTGGTTGTACATCTGGATGCCGAGCATCCCGGCGGCGAAGCAGGCGAAGTACACCGAGCCGGTGCCCTGCCAGGCGTTGAACACCGGCACGATCAGGCCGATGGCGAGCGAGGTCACCCAGGCCGCCTTGGTCTTGGGGTCGCGCCACACGTACCGCAGGGTCCGCTCCATGGTGGTGCCGGTGCGGCCCGCCGGGAGCAGCCGGGCCGGGCCCGCCGAGCCCGGCTCGCGGGCGGGCCTGCCCTCGGCGGCCTGGAGCGTGGACCCGTCGGGCGAGGTCATCAGCCGGGTCAGATGCCGCGCCCACACCCACAGCAGCAGCACCAGGGCGGCCGCGGTCAGCGCCAGCTGGGCGAGCGCGACGCCGTACGATCCGTCGCTCGCCGCGTCCGTCGCGCCGACCGCCGACGCGGGCGGCACCCAGCGCAGCACGTCGGCCACCGGGTCGAGCCGGCCCAGACCGGACGCGCCGAGCCGCTGCGCGCCGAAGTTGACCAGCTGGGCCCCGACCGCGACGACCAGGCCGCTCAGCACGGCCAGATCACGTCCCTTGCGGCTGGTCAGCAGCCGCACGTTCGCCGCGGCGACGGCCCGCGCGAGGGTCACGCACACCAGCAGCGCGAGGACGGCACCGACGATGCCGACGGCGAACGCCGCCCCGCCGTGCGCGACCGAGACCACGGACCCGGCGAACATGCACAGCGTGAACAGCGGCCCGATGCCCACCAGGGAGGCCGTGAGCAGGGCCCGCACCAGCGGGCGGGGCCGCAGCGGGAGCATCACCAGCCGCGTCGGGTCGAGGGTCTCGTCGCCGCTCGGGAAGAACAGCGGCATCACCGCCCAGCCCAGCCCGAGCACGGCCGCGAGCAGCACGATCAGCGCGTCCGCGTGCGCGTGTCCGCGCAGGGCGACCAGGCCGAGCAGCTGGAGCGCGGTGAAGAGCAGGACGACGACGGCCGAGGCGACGTAGGCGGCCCGCCGCCCGCCGGACTGCCGCAGCCCGTTGCGCAGCAGGGACAGCTTCAGCCGTACGAACACGGCCGTCAGGGGCACGGCCGGTGCCGCGGGTGCGGTGCGCGCGCTCATCGCGCCCCGCCGCCCAGCCAGTCGAGGTCGCTGCCCGTGTCCCGGGTGCCCGCCCCGACGAGTTCGAGGAACGCCTCCTGCAACGAGGCCGCGTCACCGCGAACTTCGGCGAGCGTGCCGGTGGCGCGGATACGTCCGGCGGCCATGACGGCCACCCAGTCGCACAGCGACTCCACCAGCTCCATCACGTGCGAGGAGAAGACGACGGTGGCGCCGGAGGCGGTGTAGCGCTCCAGGACGCCCCGGATCGTCTGCGCCGACACCGGGTCGACGCCCTCGAACGGCTCGTCCAGGAAGAGCACTTCGGGGTTGTGCAGCAGCGCGGTCGCCAGGCCGATCTTCTTGCGCATGCCGGTCGAGTAGTCCACGACCAGCTTGTGCTGGGCGCCGGCCAGGTCCAGCACGTCCAGCAGCTGCGTGGCCCGCTTGTCCACCTCGGCCCCGGGCAGCCCGCGCAGCCGACCCGAGTAGGCGAGCAGCTCCCGCCCGGACAGCCGTTCGAACAGCCGCAGCCCTTCGGGCAGCACCCCGATCCTGGCCTTCACCTCGACCGGATCGCGCCACACGTCGTGCCCGACCACCTCGACCGACCCCTGATCCGGCCGGAGCAGCCCGGTGACCATGGAGAGCGTGGTGGTCTTCCCG
Organism: Streptomyces sp. NPDC032940; assembly: GCF_040636935.1. Lineage (NCBI taxonomy): Bacteria > Bacillati > Actinomycetota > Actinomycetes > Kitasatosporales > Streptomycetaceae > Streptomyces > Streptomyces sp. NPDC032940. The sequence goes on from NZ_JBEZVJ010000003.1 coordinate 230,341, forward strand.
GCCCCGTTCGGCCCGACGAGACCGATGAACTTCCCCGCGGGCAGCTCGAGATCGATACCGCCCACGGCGACCTGCTGCCCGAACCGCTTCCAGAGCCCTTGCACACGTACGGCGCTCGCACTCACCACGTCTCCCTCCGTCGCTTGGAACCCTACGGGGGAGAAGCGCCCCGAAGGGGCGCGGGACCGTGCACATGTGCGGCTCCGCCGCGTGGGCGCGATCAACCGGAGGACAACCCGCACCCGCCGTCAGGCGCAAGCCGGGCAGACGAAGAGGCGCGCCTCACCGATCCCGGCCGCACGCATACGCCAGCGGCGAGATCACCTCCTCCACATCCGGCAACCACCGGTTCGCCGCCGTGGGCCGGCACACCCACTGCACGGCCCCCCGCGTCCCCACCCGCGTCGGCGGAGCCGCGACGTACCCGCCCTCCCCGAGCACCGCCAGATCGAGCGACCGGGGCGACCAGCCCAGCCCCCGCAGCAGCTCCGGCACCTTCGCCGCGGCTCCCGGAAGGACGAAGAACCGCATCCGCCGGTCCGGCGCCAGCGTCACCGGCCCGAGCGTCAGCTCCATCCGCTCCATCCGGGCCAGCGCCAGGAACCCCGCGCTCTCGGCCACCTCGACCGCGTCGAACGTCCGTCCCGTGGGCAGCAGTACCGACGCCGCCGGCTGCTTCTGCCACATCCGGCGGGCGACGGTCGCGCTGCCCGTCGCACGCGCCGCCCAGTCCTCGTGCGCCGGGTGCGCCCCGGGGGCGGCGCACGCCGGCTCCCCGCAGGAGCAGCGCTGCACCCCGTCGGCGGCCTCGAGCCAGGCCCCGGGGAACACGTCCCAGTGGCGCTCCTCGGCATAGCGGACGGCGGTCTCCAGCAGCGACGTTCCGCGCTGCTGAGGGATATGAGCGGATCCGGTGCCCGGGATGGTCTCTTCCACGTGGAACTCAACTCCCGTGCCCACCACGGGTTACGGCCCTCCCACGCGCGGGGGAGGAGCATCGTTCCCGCACTCGGGGCGCATGGGTGCACGTTCGGGGGCGCGCGGGAGGATCCGCGGCCGGAGCTGGGTAGCCAGGACTGGGGCCGGCACCGGCCGTAACCCCGGCAAACCTCACAAGCCTCGCATTGTCGGCAGTTCGGCGGGGCATTGATCTTCACGGCCGGACATCCCACGTTCCGCCGAGACAGCATCGAAACCGCATGGGGGTACGCCATGGCCGCAAGGCCTCTCGTCGCGCGACAGCCGAACGAACGGCTGCAGGCGCTCATTCAGGAAGCGGGCTGCTCCAACGCGGGCCTGGCCCGCCGGGTGAACATGTGCGGCGTCGAGCACGGCCTCGACCTGAGGTACGACAAGACGTCCGTGGCCCGCTGGCTGCGCGGACAGCAGCCGCGCGGCCGGGCCCCGGCGATCATCGCCGAGGCGCTGGGACGCAAGCTCGGCCGTACGGTCACGATCGACGAGATCGGCATGGCCAACGGCAAGAACCTCGCGTCGGGCGTCGGCCTCCAGTTCTCGCCGACGGTACTGGGGGCCATCGAGCAGGTCTGCGAGCTGTGGCGCAGCGACGTGGGACGGCGGGACTTCCTGTCCGGCTCCTCCGTCGCCGCGTCCGCGCTGGTCGAACCGAGCCGGGACTGGCTGATCTCCGCGCCCGACCCGCAGGTGTCGCGCTCGGCCGGGCCTCGGGTGGGCCAGTCCGACGTGGCGGCCGTGCGGGCGATGACGCAGGCGCTGGTCGACCTGGACCACCAGTACGGCAGCGGGCATGTGCGCCCCGTCGTCGTGCACTACCTCAACAGCGTCGTCTCCGGGCTGCTCGCGGGCTCCTACCGGGAGGCGGTCGGAAGGGAGCTGTTCGCCACGGTCGCCCGACTGACCGAACTCGCCGGATACATGGCCGTCGACACCGGCCAACCAGGCCTGGCCCAGCGGTACTACATCCAGTCACTGCGGCTCGCGCAGGCGGCCGGCGACCGCGGTTACGGCGGCTACGTCCTCGCCGCGTCCATGAGCCACCTGGCCGCGCAGCTCGGGAACCCGCGCGAGATCGCCCAGTTGGCCCGCGCGGCGCAGGAGGGCGCACGCGGGCGCGTCACCCCGCGCGCGGAGTCGATGTTCCACGCCGCGGAGGCGCGCGGCCACGCCCTGCTCGGCGACGCGCGGTCGGCCCAGGCGGCCGCCGGGCGCGCCATCGAGGCGATGGAGGCGGCCGACCCGGCCTCCGGAGACGATCCGGCGTGGATCTCCCACTTCGACCAGGCCTACCTGGCCGACGAGTTGGCGCACTGCCACCGGGACCTCGGGCAGGCCGACGCCGCGGCCCGGTGCGCCGAGGAGTCCCTCGCCGGGCACCCCGAGTCGCGGGCCCGCAGGCGGGCCATCGGCCATGTGCTGCTCGCCACGGCACAGGTGCAGCAGCGGGAGATCGAACAGGCCTGCCACACGGCGCTGAAGGCCGTGGAGCTGCTGGAGACGCTGCGCTCCAACCGGGGCGCCGAGTACCTGGAGGACTTCCAGCAGCGCCTGGAGCCGTACCGGGAGGAGTCGGTGGTACGGGAGTTCGGGGCGCGGCTCGATCTGCCCGCCGCCGCGTGAGCCGTCGGGCCCCGGTGTGTGAACGTGCGGTGAAACGCTGTGCGGAGAGCGGAAAGGAACGTAAACAGCGTGCCGGGGCCCGGTTTTGTTACTGCGGTCACAGGGAAAGAGGTCGCGCCCCGGGCGGCGTGGCAGGGGCTCGGGGGACCCGGTAGCGTGAGCCGACGATTCCGAAGGTCCCCCATTCACAGGAGTCCCGGTGACGCAGAGTGGACAGGGCGAAGAGCCCTCGCCGCGGCAAGCGCGCGAAGGCATCGTGCTGCCCTCGGACGGCGGTGCGCCCTTGCTGCCGGGCCCGGCGGGCGGACCCGCGGGTCCGCAGGCCGCAGGGTCCACGCCCCCCTCGGCGCCGCCCGGCGCCCAGGCGTGGGACCAGCCGTGGGGGCCGGGGCAGCAGCAGTACGGCCCCTCCCAGGGTGAGGGCTGGCCCACTCCGCCCGGCGCCCAGCCCTGGGGCTCCCCGGAGGCCGGCGGCCCGCCCGCCGATCAGCACGCCTGGCCCGCGCAGGGGCCGGCGCAGGGCTCCGGCGGCCTGCCGCCCGCGCAGGGCCCGGGGCCGCTGCCCCCCGAGAACACCCAGCCTCCGGCGTACGGCGCCCCGGCCGCAGCGGGACCCGCCCAGGGCGCGCAGCCGCCGTACGGGCAGCCGGAGTACGGACAGGCCGCGTACGGGCAGCAGGAGTACGGCCGGCAGCCCCACGGCCAGCAGCCGCACGGGCAGCCCAACGGCCAGCAGGCGCACGGGCAGCCCGCCGCGCCGCTTCCGCCGGCCGACGAGGGCGCCACCCAGTACCTGCCGCCGGTCGGCATACCCGCCGACGAGGGGGCGACGCAGTACATACCCCCCGTCTCTCCGGGGGCGCTGCCCCCCGAGAGACCCGCCGCCGGTACGCCCTCCGACGCGACGCAGTTCCTCGGGCGCGCGCCGCAGCACGCCCCCCACCCGGCGGCGCCCGCGGCCGGCCACCCCGACGCCGAGGCCACGCAGTACATCGCGCCCGTGCCCGCAGGCCCGGCCGCCGGTCCGCACGGCGGCATGCCCGGTGCCGACGACGGCCGGCAGCCGCCCGCCGAGTTCGACAGCCTCTTCCGCAGCGGACCGGGCGCCGACGGTCCCGCCTCCGCCACCCAGCAGCTGCCCCGCTTCGACGAGCCGGGCCCCGCGCACCCCGCCGACGCGGGCGGGTACGTCCCGCAGGGTCCGGGCGGCGGCCGGCGCGGCGGCGGCCACGGCGACGGGGGCCGCGGCGGCCGGACCGGTTCCCGTCTGCCGCTGCTGGCGGCCGTGGGCGTCGGCATCGCCGTGGTCGGGATCGGCGCCGGCGCGATGATGGGCGGCGGAGACGGCGACGACGACAAGAACGCCAACCAGACCGTGTCCGCCACGGCCCCCGCGGACTCCGCGTCGGCCTCGGCCCCGGAGTCACCGTCCGCCGACCCGGTCCGGCAGCAGGCCGTCGAGCTGGACAAGCTGCTGGCCGAGAGCGGCAGCAGCCGCACCACCGTGATCAACGCGGTGGCCGACGTGAAGACCTGCGACAACCTGGCCCAGGCCGCCAAGGACCTGCGCGAGGCCGCCAAGCAGCGGTCCGGGCTGGTCACCAGCCTCTCCCAGCTGTCCGTGGACAAGCTGCCCGCGCACGCCGAGCTGACCGCCGCGCTCACCAAGGCGTGGCAGGCCTCGGCGTCGGCCGACAACCACTACGCGGCCTGGGCCGACAAGACGGCCGGGAAGAAGGGCTGCAAGAAGGGCAAGGCCGCCACCCAGCCCAAGGAGGCGAACCGGGCGAGCGGCACGGCGAGCCAGGAGAAGGCGAAGGCCGCCGACCTCTGGAACGCCATCGCCAAGCAGTACGGCCTGACCGAGCGCGAGCCGACCCAGCTCTGACCGACGGCGGGCGGGCCTTCGCGGGCCCGCCCGCTCCGGCCCGGCTCAGAGGACGTCGGCGTGGCGCAGCGTCCGGGTGGTGTCCACGGCGCCCTTGCGGGCCGAGACCAGCCGGCCCTGCCGGACGACCTGGAGGGTGACCTCCGTGTTGACCAGCCGCGGGAAGCCGACCGAGGCCAGCTTGTCCTGGAACTCCCACCGCAGCGTCGGCGTCAGGCCGCCCGTGCCGACCTCCAGCCCGCCGTCCAGGGCCCGGGTGACCCGGTCGGCGCTCACCCGGCCGTCGCCCAGCGACTCGACGATCTCCTTGAACACGGTGTAGGCGATCCAGGTGGTCTGCACCCCGGCGTCCGCGGCGTCGACGCTGTTGTCGCCGAACGCCTCCTCCTGGATGACCTTCTTCATCCCGTCCCAGCCCGGATCGTCCGCCTCCGGATACCAGCCGGTGACGTACGCGCCCTCGTAGGGCCCCGAGGCCCCGCCGGACGCGTTGACGGTCGACTGGTCGACGCTGCCGAGCACCGTCGCCGTCCGCACCTGCGGATACTCCTCGCGGGCCCGCCGGAAGGAGTCCATGAAGGTGCCGGTGCGGTCCCCGAGGACCGGCACCACGCACCCCTCCCGCTCCGCTGCGGCGGTCGCCTGCCGCAGCGCACGGTCGGACTCGCGGTCGTACTCGGTGGCGTCCTCCTTCGCCCGCTGGTCGTGGGTCGGGGCGTGTCCGCCACCGGTCAGCCCCGAGTCGAGCAGCGCGGGCAGCTGGTCGCCGGCGATGGTGTCGGGCCGGACGAGCGTGACGTCACCGCAGACCTCCGCCAGCGCGCTGCCCAGCCCGGCGAGCAGCGCGGGCTGGCCGCCGTTGACGGGGTAGGACAGGGGGCTGGTGAACTCGGTGTTGGTGATGCCGTAGCCGCCGATGTACGGGATGCCGGCGCCCTCCAGGACGGGGAAGAACGAGTCGGCGTGCTGGCTGTAGGAGCCGACGACGGCGACCGCGCCCTCCTTGACCGCGCGCCGGGCGCACTTCGCGGCGGCCACGCTGTCGTTGTGGTCGTTGCACGTCAGGACGTTGAGCTTGCGGCCGCCCAGGCCGCCGTGGGCGTTGACCCAGCGGGCGTAGGCGCGGGCGAAGGCGGGCATGCCGGGCTTGTTGGTCGCGCCCGTGTCCGAGGGCGCCCAGGTCATGACGGTGATCGGGTCGTCCCCGGAGCCCCCCGTGACACCGGGGACGACCCCGCAGCCGGTGAGGAGCGACGCACACGCCGCCAGCGCGCCGGCGGTCACCGCCCCGGTCCGGGCGGCCCGGAAGCGGCCGGGGAGGCCGCGGAGGAATGTGCTGCGGTGGTGTCGCCTGCCGGTCATGGTCCCGCACGATTCCGCCACACGGATAACCTGGAGGTGACCCGTGGTCGACGCAGGGTGACGCCGAGGTGAATTGCGGGGGCCGGTACGCCGGCAGGGGAGGGGAACGTACGATCGGTGACCGTGCAAGGTTCGGAGAACTCTTCCCGTCGCGGCCGTCGCTCCTCCACCATGGGCGGCATGCCACTCAACGACATGCCGTGGTGGCGCTGGCGCAGCCAGGTGCGCTCCGCGCTGCACATGCTCTCCGCGCCCGCCTTCCAGCGGGACGTCTGGCTGGCCGGCACGCCCGGGTACGGCGACGTCACCGACGCGGTGTACCGGCTGGTGGAGGACACCTGGCTCGACCACTGGTCCGCCGAGAAGTACGTCGGCACCATCTTCCGCGACTCCCAGGAGGCGGCCCTCGTCGACACCGCCGTGCTGAGGGTGCTGCGGATCATGCACCAGGTGGGGCCGGACGCGCCGGTGGCCGCCTACCTCGAGCACCCGGACTGGCCGGAGGCGGTGCGGGCGGCGCGGGACGCGCACGTCCGGCTGGCGACCAGCGACGGCGAGGAGCCGGACTCGGAGCCCCGCAGCCTCGAGGTGCTGCGGATCATGACGCGGTCCGCCTGACCGGGTCCGCCTGACGCGGTCCGCCTGTCGGGCGGCCTTCGGCCCGGCAGGGCCGGATATGGGACCCTGTCCCCCATGAACGAGCAGTCCAGCCCCGCCGCCGCACCGGCCGACCAGTACGTCCTCACCCTGTCCTGCCCCGACAAGCAGGGCATCGTGCACGCCGTGTCGAGCTACCTGTTCATGACCGGTTGCAACATCGAGGACAGCCAGCAGTTCGGCGACCACGACACGGGTCTGTTCTTCATGCGCGTCCACTTCTCGGCCGACGAGCCGGTGACCGTGGACAAGCTGCGGGCCAGCTTCACGGCGATCGGCGACGCCTTCCACATGGACTGGCAGATCAACCGGGCCGACGAGAAGATGCGCATCGTGCTCATGGTCAGCAAGTTCGGGCACTGCCTGAACGACCTGCTGTTCCGGGCCCGGACCGGCGCGCTGCCCGTGGAGATCGCCGCGGTGGTGTCCAACCACACCGACTTCGCGGAACTGGTGGGGTCCTACGGCGTCCCCTTCCACCACATCCCCGTGACGAAGGACACCAAGGCGGACGCCGAGGCGCGGCTGCTGGAGATCGTGCGCGAGGAGAAGGTCGAACTCGTCGTGCTCGCCCGCTACATGCAGGTCCTCTCCGACGACCTGTGCAAGCAGCTCAGCGGGCGGATCATCAACATCCACCACTCCTTCCTGCCGAGCTTCAAGGGCGCGAAGCCGTACCACCAGGCGCACGCCCGGGGCGTGAAGCTGATCGGCGCGACCGCGCACTATGTGACGGCCGACCTCGACGAGGGGCCGATCATCGAGCAGGAGGTCGAGCGGGTCGGCCACGACGTCACGCCGGACCAGCTGGTGGCGGTCGGGCGGGACGTGGAGTGCCAGGCGCTGGCACGGGCCGTGAAGTGGCACGCGGAGCGGAGGATCCTTCTGAACGGGCGCCGCACGGTGGTGTTCGCGTAGCAGTTCGGGGAGTCCTGTCTCGTCGGCGACCGCGGGTGGTGGGTGGTTGCTCGCGCAGTCGCCGACGAAACCGCGACCACCCTCTACATCCTGCTCAGGCTCGCCGCCGCGAACAGCACGTCCCTGATCGCCTCCCGGTCCCCGACCTGCCCCGCCGCCGCATCCGCCGGAGGCACATGGCCCGCGGCCAGACGGCAGAACTCCACGCCGTCCAGGGCGACATGGGCCACCTCGTGGTCCGCGGACCCCACCGCCCCCGGTGAGTCCAGCGGGATCAGCCACTCGCCGCCGCCCGAGCCCTCGATCTCCAGCCGCAGGCTGCGCCCCGGCTCGCCCGCCGTGACCAGGTGCCGGCCGCCGGCGGACGCGGCGAGCCCGGCCCTGCGGCGCGCGGCCAGGACGCCCGGCAGCATCCGCGCGGCGAGGTCGATCATGCGGTTGAGATGCCGCGGCGAGGGCGGCTCGTACGGGTAGTCCACCGCCTCGGCGATGTCCTCCGCGTGCACCCAGCACTCGAAGGCCCGGTCCAGCATGGCGTCGCGCAGCGGCAGCTCGAAGTCGCCGTACGACACCGGCATCCGGCCCGCGCCGCCGCCCGTGCCGCCCGTGCTGCCGGTGAAGGCCACGGTCCGGACGATGGCATGGCTCTGCTCGCGCCACGGCGCCCGCACCGCCCGCGTGGGCGGGTAGTGCGAGGCACGCCAGTAGGCCTCGGTGCGGCTCGCCGGCGCCGGGGTCCGGGCGGTGATCTCGCCGAGCGGGTCGGGCAGGCCCAGCGCGACACCGACCAGCCCGTCGACCGACAGCAGATGCGCGATGACCCCGGCGACGGTGGTGCGCCGGCTGGCCGTGCCGTCGTCGCCGAACCAGCGCAGCCGCACCGGCGCGTGCCACTCGGAGTCCCCGAAGTCCTGGAGCAGCGCGTCCAGGCGGGCCGTCTCGGCGTCGTAGGGCGTGGCCCACTCGGGCACCGGGATGCGCGGCGGGCGGCGCTCCAGGCAGCCGTCCAGGACGCGGGTGCGCAGGCCGGGGTCCAGGTCGAGGCTCTCGGGGCGCTGGAGCAGTGCGACGGCGTCGCGCAGCCGCAGCGCCTCCTCCGCGCAGGCCCCGCACTCGTCCAGGTGCACCTCGACGGCCGTGGCCTCCTCCGGGGAACAGGCGGCCAGCGCCCAGGCACCGAGGAGGGAGGTCAGCACGTGATGCTCCAGTACGAGAGGTGCGGCCGGTCCCACGGCGGGCAGCGGGCGCCCGCCGTCCTCGACGGAGGCGCGCGGCAGCGGGATGCGCGGCGCGCGGTCCGGCCCGTTCTCCCCGTGCTCCGGGTGTTCGTCGCGCTCGCCGTGGCCGTCGTGCGCCCCGCTCATGCCGCACCCCCGTATCCCGGCGGTGCCCCGGGTGAGCCGGCGTCGCGGGCGGTGGCCAGCAGTTGCAGGCCCAGGCGCAGGCGACGGCGGGCCTCGTCCTCCGTGACGCCGAGGTCGGCGGCGGTCTGGCGGTAGTCGCGGCGCTGGAAGTAGGCCAGCTCCAGGGCGGCCCGCAGCGGGGCCGGCATGGACTGGACGATGTAGTCGGCGCGGGCCGCGACCGAGGCGTGGCGCACCTTGCGCTCCAGTTCCTCGGTGGTGCCGGGGCCGCCGCGGGCGAGGGCCGCGGCCTCGGTGGCCCGCAGCCGCTGCACGGCCAGGCGGTGGGTCAGCGCGGCGACCCAGGTGCGCAGCGGGCCCTGCTTGGGGTCGTAGGTGTCCGGGTGCTCCCAGACGTGCGCGAACACGTCGCGGGTGAGGTGGTCGGCGGCCCGCTCGTCGTCCAGCACGCGGTGCGCGAGGCCGTGCACGAGCGAGGCGAACCGGTCGTAGAGCTCACCGAGCGCGGCGGCCTCGCCCCGGGCGAGCCGCTGCTGCATCTTGCGGTCCCAGCGCAGCGGCAGGTCCTTCTTCGCCATACGGCTCCTCCACCCCCTGCTCGGGCCCCGACGGCCGGGCCGCTCCCGTGCCGGCCTCCAGCCTGTGGCCACCGTCTCCCCGAATGTAGTCGGCACGTCCGACGACGCACGCCCCTTTGTGTCAATGCGCGCCCCCGGCGGGCCGGAGATGGTAGGGCGCTCATCGAGCTCTCAGATCGACCACCTACCCTCACAGGTGCGACCGAATTCGATCGAACAGGATCGAAACCGTCTGAAACAAGCCTCTTCTGATCGAGGCCCGTTTCCGGCCGGGCGTTTGCGGGAACGGCCGGTGGGCAGGCGCGCGGCCAAGAAGCGTAAGCATGGCTTCCGTTTCAGATGAGTCCGGACGTACCGACGAATGAAGGGCATGGTGGTGACGTTCCATGTGACCGGCGGCGAGCGGGGCCACTGGGCCGTGCTCCAGGTGTCGGGCGAACTGGACCTGGTGACCTCCCCGGTGCTGCGGCAGCGGGTGCACGACGAGGTGGCCGAAGGGCGGCACAGCCTCGTCCTGGACCTCTCCGAGGTCCTGTTCTGCGATTCCAGCGGGGTCGGGGTGCTCATCGCCTCCCGGCGCCTCATCCGCTCCTGCCAGGGCCGGCTGCGGCTGATACTGCCCGCCCAGGGCGCCGTCGACGGCTCCCACGTCAACCGGGTCCTCGGCGCGCTGGGGGTGCGCCGGCTCTTCGACGTCCACCCCGACCTCGCCTCGGCGACCCGCGACGAACCGCGCCCGCTCACCGCGTAGCGGCGCACGGCGGGCGTGCCCGGGGGACGGACGGGGAACCCGTTCGCCCTGCGGGCCTGCCCCGGGCGTCGTACCCTCCGTGCGAGACGCACCCACCGACGTGATGTGAAGGCGGTCGGAGAAGACATGGTCAGCAGCGAGTACGAGCGCAGGATCGCGGCGCGGTTCGCCACCTTCGACCAGGACGGCAACGGCTACATCGACCGGCAGGACTTCAGCGCGGCGGCCAAGGCGCTGCTCGCCGAGTTCTCCGTCGCCGCCCGGTCCGACCGGGGACAGGCCCTGTACGGCGGAGCGGAGGCGCTCTGGCAGGGCATGGCCGGCATCGCCGACCGCGACGGCGACCAGCGCATCACCCGTGAGGAGTTCGTCACCGCGGCGGTCAAGCGGCTGCGGGACAACCCGGACCGGTTCGCCGAGATCGCCCGCCCCTTCCTGCACGCGGCCCTCGCGGTCGCCGACGCGGACGGCGACGAAGCCGTCACGGTCCCCGACACCGCCCGGGTGCTCACCGCGCTCGGCGTCCCCGCGGACACCGCCCGGACGGTCGCCGCCGGACTCGACACGGACGGCGACGGCAAGGTGGGGGAGGCGGAGGCCGTCCCGGCGTTCGCCCGCTGGTTCACCGTGCCCGAGTGACCGACGCCCCCGCGTGACCCGCGCGGCACCGTGGCGTTCCCGCTCGCGGTGTCGCGGTGTCGCGGATCGTGGCAATGGGTGATCACGCAGCGTACGCATCCGGTCGACTCCGGCGTGTGCCCCGTCACGGCCCGGAGTCGGCGCCGTGCTCCGGTACCTTGTGTGGGATGCGAGTGCCTCCGAGCGCCGGCCGCGTCGGTGCCGCCCGCCGGGCGGCTCCGCAACCGGCCGTGTGCGCCTTGCCCCGCAGGGCGGAACGGCCGTCGGCCGCCGCCTGTTCGACTGCCCGGACCGAGCGTCGCACAGTATGCCGTACGGGTACTCCTTCGCGCTGGAATATGCCCGAAGCGCTTGTTGAGGTGACTGTACGTCAACCATGCTGTCCCACACGGGATTCACGTTCCGTGAACCCCGACCCGGCCGTTGTTCTGGCCATGCAGAGTATGGCTACGATCGTGGCCCTCATGAGGCGCGAGCCTTTGTGTCCGCCGGTTCGGATGGTGTGAGCGGTGCAGGTGCTTCAAGTGCAGCTGGAGATCCGGCCCGACCCCGCAGAGGTGGGGCGAGCCCGTCGGTGGGCGCGCTCACGTCTCGCCGGATCCGGGATACAGGCCGACGAACCCCTCGCCGAGACGCTGGTGCTGCTCGTATCCGAGCTCGTCACCAACGCCGTCGTGCACACCGGCTGCCCGGCCGTGCTGCGGCTGGTCCTGCCGGGCGCGGTGGGCGAGGAGACCACGGTCCGCCTCGAGGTGGACGACACCAGCGGTCACGCCCCGGTGCCCCGGTGCGTGGACGGCGACGCGACCGGCGGCCGGGGCCTCGCCCTCGTCGACGGGCTCGCCGACCGCTGGGGCTGGAGCCGCGAGGGCGCCGGCAAGCGCATCTGGTGCGAGCTGGACCGCTGTTCCGGCCCCGCGGCAGCCCCGCCGGCCTGCGCGGGCGGCGCGGTGCCCCACGAGCAACTGGCCTACGGGGTGGTCCAGGCGGCCCGGTGAGGGCGGTGCCGGGCGCATCGGCCCCGTCTCCGCGGGCGTCGATGCGGCGGTGCGCCGGGGCGTGCTTCCGTGCGCGTCCCTGACCAGCGGGTGCCAAGTGGCGGAGCATGCCTGCCCGGTTGACGGATCGTGACCGTTTCCTCACGCTTGTAGGCAACGATTCGCCGCGAGGGGACGACGAGGCTCGGTGACGGAGCCTCGGCGAGTGTGGGTCGTGATTCGGCGGCGGTTCCCTCGGGGGCGACGGGGACCGGGCGGGAGCGCCGGAGTCGGGTGGCGGCGTGCGGTGCCCACGCCCGGGGCGGGCGCCGCCGGCCGACAGCCTTCCTTCCGGCGGACCCCCTCATTCTCCACAGGCTGTGGACAACTCCGCGCGAAATGTCCGCCGGTACGCGGTGGGCGTGACCCCGAGCACCGCCTGAAGATGCTGGCGCATCGACTGCGCCGTCCCGAAGCCCGCCTCGCGGGCCACCTGGTCGACGGAGAGGCCGGTGGACTCCAGCAGATGCCGGGCCCGCTCGACCCGCTGCCGGGTCAGCCACTGGCCCGGACTGACGCCGACCTCCTCGCGGAACCGGCGGGTGAAGGTGCGCACCGACATCGCCTCCCGCGCCGCCATGTCCCGCAGCTGGATCGGCTCCCCGAGCCGGCCGAGCGCCCAGGCGCGGGCCTTGGTCGTGGACGACTGCTGGGGGTCGGGCACCGGCCGTTCGATGTACTGTGCCTGCCCGCCGTCCCGGTGGGGCGGGACGACGGTCCGGCGGGCCACCTCGTTGGCGACGGCGGTGCCGTGGTCGCGGCGCACGATGTGCACGCACAGATCGATGCCGGCCGCCACCCCGGCCGAGGTGAGCACGTCGCCGTCGTCGACGAACAGCACGTCGGCGTCCACCCGGACCTCGGGGAAGAGGCGCTGGAAGTGCGCGGCCGAGGACCAGTGCGTGGTCGCCGGGCGGCCGTCCAGGTGCCCTGCGGCGGCCAGCACGAAACCGCCGGTGCAGATGGCGACCAGCCGGGTGCCGGGCCGGATCCGGGCCAGCGCGGCGGCCAGCTCCTCGGTCAGCTCGCCCTCCTCGTACACCGGGCCGAGCTCGTACGACGCCGGGACGACGACCGTGTCGGCGCCGGCCAGCGCCTCGGGCCCGTTCTCGACCATGATCGCGAAGTCGGCGTCCGTCCGCACCGGCCCCGGCGGCCGGACGGAACAGGTCACGACCTCGTACAGCGGGCGCCCGCCGTCGTCGCGGGCGAGCCCGAAGATCCGCAGGGGGATGCCGAGTTCGAAGGGGAGCAGGCCGTCGAGGGCGAGGACGACGACGCGGTGCGGGCGGTGCGTACGGTCGGACGTCATGGCCCGATCCTAGCGAACACTGACTTCCGGGCCACTCGATCGGGCCGCGGCGAGCGGCGAAGCTCGGTGACGTGACCCAGACAACCGACGCCACGGCGACCGCACCGCGGACCGAACCCACCCGGCCGCGCCGCGGACCCCGGGTGCACCGTGCCTGGTGGGTGGCCGCCGTGACCTTCGTGACGATCATCGGCGCCGCCGCCTTCCGTTCCCTGCCCGGCATCCTCGTCGACCCGCTCCATGCCGACTTCGGCTGGTCGCGGGGCACGATCGGGGCCGCAGTCTCCGTCAACCTCGCGCTCTACGGCCTGACCGCGCCCTTCGCGGCCGCGCTGATGGACCGGTTCGGCATCCGCCGCGTGGTGGCCGTCGCCCTCACCGTCATCGCACTCGGCTCGGGCCTCACCGTCTGGATGAACTCCGCCTGGCAACTCATCCTCTGCTGGGGCCTGCTGGTCGGCCTCGGCTCCGGATCGATGGCCCTGGCCTTCGCCGCGACCGTCACCAACCGCTGGTTCACCGAACGCCGCGGACTGGTCACCGGCGTCCTCACCGCCGCCTCGGCCTCCGGGCAGCTGATCTTCCTTCCCCTGCTGTCCTGGATCGTCGAGACCTACGACTGGCGCCCCGCGGCCGTCACCGTCGCCCTCGCCGCCCTGGCCGTCGTCCCCTTCGTCTGGCTCCTGCTGCACGACCACCCGGCCGACATCGGCCAGAAGCCCTACGGGGCCGAGGAGTTCGTGCCGAAGCCCGCACCCGTCCCCGGAGCCGCCCGCCGCGCGCTGAGGGTCCTGTTCTCCGCCGTCCGCACCGGCCCGTTCTGGCTGCTCGCCGGCACCTTCGCGATCTGCGGCGCCTCCACCAACGGCCTGATCCAGACCCACTTCGTGCCCGCGGCCCACGACCACGGCATGCCGCTGACCGCCGCCGCCTCGCTGCTCGCCGTCATCGGCGTCTTCGACGTGATCGGCACGGTCGCCTCCGGCTGGTTCACCGACCGCTTCGAACCTCGCCGCCTGCTCGCCGTCTACTACGCCCTGCGCGGCGTCTCCCTCCTCTTCCTCCCCTTCCTCCTGGCCCCCGGCGTCCATCCGCCGATGGTCTTCTTCATCGTCTTCTACGGCCTCGACTGGGTCGCCACCGTCCCGCCCACCCTCGCCCTGTGCCGCGAGCAGTACGGCGAGGACAGCGCCATCGTCTTCGGCTGGGTCCTCGCCTCCCACCAGGTCGGCGCGGCCCTCGTCGCCTTCCTCGGCGGCGTCGCCCGCGACACCTTCGGCACGTACGACGTCGTCTGGTACGCCTCGGGCGCCCTGTGCGCGGTGGCGGCCCTGATGTCCCTGGTGATCCGCCGCAGGCCGACGGTGGCGGCGCAGGCGGCGTGAGGGGGTCGTAGGCTGCGGCGCGTGGGGTGGGGGAAGACCGGGAAACGGGGCGCAGGCACGCGCCTGCTCTGGGACTACGGCGAGTGGAGCCGGGCGGCGGCGCTGTGCGCGGCGCAGCTTCCGGCGATGGTGCTGTGGTCGTCGATCGACGCGTCGAGCGGGGACGACCACGGCCGGTACGACGGGGCCTTGGGGCTGGCCCTTCTGCTGGTGACGGCACCCGTGATCGTGCCGTGCCTGGGCCTGCTGCACGCCACCCTGCAGGTGATGCCGGCCGCGACCCTGGCCCGCGTGCAACGGCGCCACTCCGGGGGCCCCGAGTGGGCCTGGCACCTGACGACGTCCGCCCTGGTCGGTGTGTGCTGGGCGGTGCTCGCGCACGCACTGTGGGGCTGGTCCCTGGCCGGCCCCGCCCTGTGGTTCGCCGGTGCCGGTGTGCTGCCGGTCCTGGGGCTGGCGTATCTGCGCGGGCGGCGGTGGGAGCGGGGCGTCTGGCTCCGTTCCGCGGGCGTCTCCGTGGCCCTGGCCGTCCTGGTCGGTGCCGCCGGCTTCTGCCTGGTCGACGACTACGAGCCCCCGGTGCTGTCCGCCGCCCGGATCGCCGGGCCGTGGCACGGCCCCGACGGGATGCTGCTGACCCTGCTGCCGGACGGCACGGCCGAGGCGATCCGCGTCCCGGCCTCCGTCAGGGACGACCGCGGCGCCGCGGGCTGCGACGGCACCGGCACGTGGGCCCTCGAACGGGAGGGTGAGCACGACCGGTACCGCGACGGCGTCGTCGTCCGTCTGACCGGCGACTGCGCGCAGGAGACGGACTGGACGATCGGCGGTACCGAGCAGCACCCCGAGCTGTTCGTGCTTCTCGGCGACCCGGACGCCGGTGACGTGCTGATCCTCACTCGCGACTGACCCCGCGTCACCCCGGCAGGCGGGAGACGCGGGGGCCCTCGGTTCTTGCGATCGCCGTGGCGATGCGGGTGGCGTCGCGGGCGAGTTCGCGGAGCATGCCGCTGATCGGGTTGGTGAAGCCGGTGAAGTAGAGGCCGGGGGCGTTCGGCGGGGCGTGGGGGCCCCGGGTGACGGGGCCGCCGTGCGGGTCGAGGACGTCGAGGTGGCCGAGCAGGGACTCCAGGCCGCGCAGATAGCCCGTCGCCGCTATCACCGAGTCCGGGGCGATGCGGGTGCCGTCGGCCAGGAGGACCTTGTCGTCCTCGAAGCCCTCCACCGCGGCCACCACCTCCACCCGGCCCGAGCGGACCGCGTCGATCAGGCCGGCGTCCTGCACCGGGATCGCGCCCTGCCGGGCCCGGGTGTAGAGGCCGGTCCCGGGACGCGGCAGTCCCTGGGCCGACAGGTCGGGCACGGTGACGCGGGCCAGCGGCCGGGCGAGCCGGTCGACCAGGCCGGCCGGGAGGCGACGGCACAGGACGCCGCTGTACTGGGCCGGCCAGCCCGCGGTGGAGCGGCGGACGAGGTGCGGCGGGGTGCGGACGGACAGCCGTACCCGCGCGGCGCCGCCCTCCACCAGGTCCACGGCGATCTCCGCGCCCGTGTTGCCGGCGCCGGCGACCAGGACGTCCCGGCCGGCGTAGGGCGCCGCGTTCCGGTACTCGGCGGCGTGCCGGAGCTCGCCGGTGTAGGTGTCGCGGCCGGGCCAGTCCGGCAGGCGCGGGGTGTGGTTGTGGCCGGTGGCGATCACGACCGCGGCGCCGGTCAGTTCACGGCCCCCGGACGCGTGCAGCAGCCAGCCCGTGCCGTCGGGCGCGCGCTCGACGCGGGAGACCTCGACCCCCGTGACGATCTCCAGCTGATGGTGGTCGGCGTACTTCTCCAGGTACCGCACCATGTCGTCCCGGGCGACCCACCGTCCGAAGCGGCGCGGCATCGGCAGGCCGGGCAGCGCCGACAGGCGGCGGGTGGTGTGCAGGCGCAGCCGGTCGTAGTGGCGCCGCCAGGACGCGCCGACCCGGTCGGCCCGCTCCAGGACCACCGCCCGCAGGCCCCTCGCGCGCAGCGCGTGGGCGACGGCCAGGCCGCCCGGGCCGCCGCCGACGACGTACACGGGGAGGTCCGCGGGGTGGGCGGACCGCTGTTCTGCGGACGCTGTGGAGTCGGCCATGCGGCGAGCGTAATCCCACCCCCGCTTGATGGGTCTCGGTCAAGACCGAAATCGGTTGCGGATCGGTCACGGACCGGCCCACGCCCCTCGTCGCGGCCCGGTCGGATTGAATGGCCGGATGGCCCACACACGTATGCGCACCCTCGCCCCCTCCGTCACCGGACCGCGGGGACACGGCCTGCACCTCCGTGCCTGGGACGCCGGCGACGACGCCGACGTGGAGGCGTGGCTGCGCGGCCACCTGGACCCCGGCTTCCAGCGCTGGAACACACCGCTCCGGCCGGTGACCGACCTCAGGGCCGCCCGCGAGTCGCTGCGGGCGCGGGCCCGGGACGCCGGCGAGGGCAGGTCCGCGTCGTTCCGGATCACGGACGGCGCGGACGGCACGACGCTCGGGCACATCGGTGTCGGCGAGATCAACCCGCACCTCGGGCAGGCCCACGTCGGCTACTGGGTGCTGCCCGAGGCCCGCGGCCGGGGCGTCGCCACCCGCGCCCTGCTCCTCGCCTCGCGCTGGGCCTTCGCCGAGCTCGGCGTCCACCGGCTGGAGCTGGGGCACGCCCTGGGCCACGGAGCCTCCTGCCGGGTCGCCGAGCGGAGCGGGTACGTCTACGAGGGCACGATGCGCGGCGCCATGTTCGAGGCCGGCCGGCACGACGCCTTCCGGGACGCGCACCTGCACGCCCGGCTGGCGACCGACCCGGAGCCGGCCGGCCCCGGAGTGCGGTGAGCGCCGCTCACGGCCACAGCAGCTGCGTGCGCCAGCCCTCCTCCGTCCGCCGGTAGCCGAGGCGCACATGGCGGCGCCGGGCGTCGCCCTGGAAGAACTCCACCGCGTCCGGCCGCAGCCGGTACAGCGTCCAGGACGGCACGGGCGCGTCCGGCTCCCGCTCCGCCTGCTCCCACGCCGCCTCCGAGGCACGCGCCAGCTCCTCCGGGGAGCTCAGCGGCGCGCTCTGCCGGCCGGTGAGGGCCGCGGCCAGCGCACCGGCCGACCGTGCGCGCAGATCGGCCCGCGCCTCCTCGGCCGGGGCGACGGTGACCGGGCCGCGGATTCGCACCTGACGGCCCAGCACCGGCCAGTAGAAGACGAGCGCGGCGTACGGCCGGGCGGCCAGCTGACGGCCCTTGTGGCTGTCGGCGTGCGTGGCGAAGGACCAGCCGTCCGCGTCCGCGCCGTGCAGCATCACGATGCGTGCGTCCGGCCACCCCTCGGCGTCGGCCGTCGCCAGCGTCACGGTGTGCGGCTCGCTCTGCCTCGCGGCCACCGCGTCGGCGAACCACCGGGTGAACAGGGGCAGCGGATCGCCGGGCGCGGTGGCCGGGTCGAACGGGGGCAGCTCGGTGACCGCCGGGTCCCAGACTCGCAGTGACCTCAGCAGCTCGTGAAGATCGGGTTCCATGTCCCGATTGTCACGTGACGAGGGGCCGGGGGAGGGGCGTTCCCCGTACGGTTCACACCTGCCCGAGGTCGGAGGAGACCCAGCGTTCGGGCCGCATCCGGACGACGACCTGCTCGCCGTGGTTCTTCCAGGCGAAGTCGACGTAGCCGTCGACCTTCTCGGCCGGCAGATAGCGGGCGGCCAGCTCCCGCAGCCGCTCGATGGTGGCGGGGGCCGTCTCGACGACCGGGCCCTCCACCGACACGTAGCGGATGGTGGGTTCCAGCCGGTCGACCAGGAGGGAGAACCGGCCCGCGGCCTGGATCCGTCCGTTCTTGCGGCTGTCGAGCCCGGTCATGATCCAGACGTCGCCGCCGGGTTCGTACTGGTACCAGATCGGCACCGTCAGCGGGGCGCGTCCGGCTTCCGCGTCGACGGCCAGCGCGGCGATGCGGGGCTCGGCCAGGAACTGTTCACGTTCTTCGCGGCTCAGGGGCATGCAGCTCTCCTCCGACGGCGTTCGGACGTCCGGCTGTTCGGTGCCTGCACCCGTGGCAACGGCGGGCGGGCGGGCGGTTGTTCCGCAAGGCGTGGAGAGGCGGGGGAGTCACCGGCGAGGGTGAGGGCGTCCGACGGGCGGGCGTGGCGGATCGGGCAGGGATGACAGGCTGCCGCGTGACCGGTCGGGCGCAGGCCGGGCGCGCTACTTCGTGGGCTTCTTGCCGGTGATGCCGAGATACGTCAACAGGGCTAGGGCCGGCCTGAGCTCGGCCTGCTTCACGCCCCAGGACGTGAAGCCCTTCTGGTGCGAGGCGACGGCCGAGAGCATCGTGACCAGCGAACCGGCGACCGCCGCCGGGTTCACGTCCTTGTCGACCTTGCCCTTGGCCTGCAACTCGGCGACGGAGTCCGTGAGGGCCGTGTTCACCGAGTTCAGGATCTTCATGCGCAGCTTGTAGAACCGCTTGTCGCCCTCCGCGGCGCCCAGGTCGACCACGCGCAGGATCGCGTCGTTCTTCCGCCAGAACTCCAGGAAGCCGTCGACCAGTTCCTGCGCGGTCTGCCAGCCGGCCTTGCCGACCCAGGACCGGTCCGCCGCCAGCTCGGCCAGGCCGGAGCTCTCGGCGGCCGTCTGCTCGGCGATCTCCAGGACGGCTCCCTCGACGTCCGGGAAGTACTGGTAGAAGGTCGCGGGCGACGTGCCTGCCTTCCGGGCGACATCGATGACCTTGACGTCCCGGTAGGGGGAGGAGCTCAGCATGTCGCCCAGGCAGTCGAGCAGTTTCTGCCGGGTCGCCTGCCCGCGTCGACCGGCCACGCGGCCGTCCACGGTGCGCACTTGTCCTGTCATGCCGGTCAGCTTACCGACGGGCGTTCTGGGCGCGATTCGGCCGACTGCAAATGGGGTGCGCGGGTGCGAAGTGGCTGCTGTGCCTGGTCTGCGCGGTGCGCGGGACGCGGTTACGTTGGCGGCATGGCCGAAAACGGTGCATCCGCCCGGAGGGCGTCCGCGTACGCAGAAGGCGTCCCCTGCTGGGTGGACGCGCAGCTCCCCGACGTCCGTGCGGGCAAGCGTTTCTACGGCGGGCTCTTCGGCTGGACCTTCGAGGAGATGCGTCCCGGCGCCCCCGCGTGGGCGCGGCTGGACGGTGAGCCCGTCGCCGCGCTGGTCCCCAAGGTGGACGGCCGGATGCCCACCGTGTGGACGGTGTACTTCGCCGCCCGCGACGCCGTGGGACTGGCCGGGCGGATCCGGGAGGCCGGCGGGCAGATCGTCACGCCGCCCGAGCCGGTCGGCGGCCTGGGCACCACCGCTCTCGTGGCCGATCCGCAGGGCGCGGTCTTCGCCCTGCTGCAGCCGGCCCAGGAGGCCGACGGGACCGCCTTCGCCGGTTTCGGCAGGCGGCACGAGCCGGGCGCCTTCGCCTGGGCCGAGCTGTACACCCGTGACACGGAGGCCGCCAACGCCTTCTACGGGGACCTCTTCCACGACGCCCTCTTCGGCCCCGGCGCCGCGCCCGACGTGGGCCGCGCCGCGGTGACCGACGTCTTCCCCGCCGAGATGCCGCCGCACTTCCTCGTGCACTTCGGGGTCGAGGACTGCGAGGCGGCGCTCGCCGAGGTGACCCGGCTCGGCGGCCGGGTGCGGGTACCGCCGTTCGGGACGTCGTACGGCACGGTGGCCGTGGTCTCGGACGGGCAGGGGGCGTCCTTCGCGCTGCTCCAGCGCTGACGGGCGCCGCGTGGCCGGACCAGGTTGGGTGTTCGCCCGGGATTGCGGCGTGACACCCCGATTGTCCCAGGGTTCGCCACCAGCGCTTCGGACAGGAAGAATCGGGGTGTGTGCCGCCGCGGCGGTGCGGTGGTGAGACGCTGCACGTCGGTCGCGTACATATGTGGGTGGCGCGGCTCGTACGGGGAGGTGGCAGGCAAGTGGTGGATCAGCTGACGCAGCACGATCCGCGGCGGATCGGGCCGTTCGAGGTGCTGGGGCGGCTCGGCGCCGGCGGCATGGGGCTGGTCTATCTGGCGCGCTCGGCGTCCGGCCGGCGCGTGGCGATCAAGACGGTGCGGACGGAGCTCGCCGAGGACCAGCTGTTCCGGGTCCGCTTCACGCGCGAGGTGGAGGCCGCCCGCGCGGTGTCCGGCTTCTACGCGGCGGCCGTGGTCGACGCCGACCCCCGGGCCGCCGTGCCATGGCTGGCCACCGCGTACGTCCCCGCGCCCTCCCTCGAGGAGATAGTGAACGAGTGCGGGCCGCTGCCGGCCCAGGCCGTGCGCTGGCTCGCGGCGGGCGTCGCGGAGGCGCTCCAGTCGATCCACGGCGCCGGGCTCGTCCACCGCGACCTCAAGCCGTCCAACGTCCTCGTCGTCGAGGACGGCCCCCGGGTGATCGACTTCGGCATCGCCTCCGGCGTCTCGAACACCCGTCTGACCATGACGAACGTCGCGGTCGGCACCCCGGCGTACATGTCCCCGGAACAGGCCAAGGACTCGCGCAGCGTCACCGGCGCCAGCGACGTGTTCTCGCTCGGCTCCATGCTGGTCTTCGCCGCCACCGGGCACCCGCCCTTCCACGGGGCCAACCCGGTCGAGACGGTCTTCATGCTGCTGCGCGAGGGCCCCGACCTGGAGGGCCTGCCCGACGAGCTGCGCCCGCTCATCGAGGCGTGCATGCAGATGGACGCCACGGCCCGCCCCAACCCGGCCGACCTCCAGGCCCAGCTCGCCCCGCACCTGTACGGCTCGGGATCGGACGACAGCGGTACGGCGTCGGCGTGGCTGCCCGAACGGGCGGTGGGGCTGATCGAGGGCCGCCGCGGGGGCCGCACCACGGCCCGGCCCCCGGCGACGGCCGGCGGGCGCGGCGGCGGCAGCGGCCCGGGCGGTGCCCGGCCCGCCGTACCGGCGCCCCCGCTGCCGCCCCCGCCCTCGCACGACCCCGTCGTCCCCGCGCCGCCGGTGCCCGTGCCCGCCGGCGCCCCGGACACCGGGCCCGTCCAGCTGGCCGGCGCCGCGGTGCCCATCGGCCCCGGCCCGCGCGTCGCCGACATGCGCGCCGCCGCCGTCGCCCCGCCGCCCCCGGAGTCCGCGCTCGCCGCCTCCTGGTCCCGGCCGCGCCCCGGCGTCAACGGTGCGGACCCGGCCGTACCGGCGCCGGCCGCCCCGGCGACGCCCCCCGAGGCGGCGGCCGGCGGCTGGCGGCCCTGGCGTTTCCGCATGTCCAACGACGTCTGGGGCACACCGTCCGTCGACGGCGACCTGGTCTACGTCACCTCCTTCGAGGTGCACGCCCTGGACGTGGCCACCGGACGCCGCCGCTTCAAGACCCGGGACGTGGCCTGGTCGATGGCGGTCGCGGACGGCCGTATCCACGCCTCCGACGGCCCGACCCTGTTCGCCCTGGACGCGCGCGAGGGCGGCGACCTGTGGCGCGTCCAGACGGACGCCTGGGTCTACTCTCTCCGGGCCGACCGGGGCACGGTCGTCACCGCCACCCGCGGCGGCGGCGTCCAGGCCTGGGAGGCCTCCGGCGGCCAGAAGCTGTGGGAGATCACCGGCGCCCAGGCCGACTTCGAGTCCCCGGAGGCGGGCGCGACCGTCCACGACGGCACGGTGTACGTCTGGCAGGACGCCCGGCTGCGCGCCCTGGACGCCCGTACCGGAGACGAGCGCTGGTCGTACCCGATCGGCGACGCGGCCTCCTGCGGCGGCGTCCCGGTCCGCCTGACCCAGGCGGCCGACGGCTATGTGTACGTCGCGGCCGGCACCCGCGTCCTCGCGCTCGAGGTCACCTCCGGACACGTCCGCTGGCACTTCGAGGCCCCGGCCGTCTTCCTCTCCCCGCCGGTCTTCGTACCGGGCCCCGCGGTGACCGGCGGCGGCGTCTACCTGGCCGACTACCTCGGCACGGTGTACGCCCTCGACGCCACCGACGGCCGCGACCGCTGGCGCATCGCCACGGAGGGCCGCTCCTCCACCGACCCGGTCCTGGTGGCCGCCGGTCACGTCCACGTCGGCAGCGGCAAGGGCCTCTACACCCTGGACGCGGTCACGGGCACGCCCAAGTGGCGCTTCCAGGCGGGCGGCGAGATCGTCGGCGCGCCCGCGGTGGCCGAGGGCCGCATCCACTTCGGCTCCACCGACCACCTGCTCTACACGCTGAAGGCCGACGACGGGCGGCTGCGCTGGAAGCTGGCCACCGGCGGCGAGATCACCGGCTCGCCGGTCGTGCGGGACGGCATCGTGTACGCGTGCAGCAAGGACCGCTGCGTGTACGCGCTGGACGCGGAGAAGGGCACCGGCACGGCCCGTACGGCCTGACGCGCCCCGCCCCGGTCCGGTCACACCCCGTGTCCGGTCGTGGCAGGGCGGTGACATGACCGTGACAGCGGCTGGTTAGCGTGTGGGCCATGACGACACGGGGACGGGCTCTCAGGTTCACGGCGGTCTCGGCACTGGTGGTGCTCAGCCTGACCGGCTTCACGACGGGACGCGGCCACGGCCACGGCGGCGGTGACGGCGGGGGCGGTTGCAGCAGCAGCAGTCAGGACCACGACAGCTCGTCCTCCTCGTCGGACGGCGACGTCCACAAGGACGACGGCTCCTCCGGCAGCGGCACGAGCGGTGGCTACGGCTACGGTCACTCCGACCACGACGACGATGACGACTACGGCACCGACGGCGGCAGCGGCGACGGCACCGCCGGCGCCCTCCAGGCCGCCACGGTGGAGCTGGTGAGCTGCGCGACCGAGGACGACCCGTACGCCACCGTCGAGATCACCAACCCGAACGACCGGGAGTACACCTTCGCCGTCACCGTCTTCTTCAAGGACGCCGGCGACGTCACGCTCGACGACGCCCGGGAGGAGACCACCGTCCCCGCCGGCAGCGCGACCCGCGTACGCCTCGCGTTCGACGCCCCCGGTGAGACCGCCGACCACTGCGAACTGGACGACGAGGAACCCCTGCCGCTGACGTGACCAGGCCCCCGGAGGTCAGGAACGGGCCGCCCGGCGCTCCGCCTCGCTGATCGGCGGGCCGTCCAGGTGGGGCCTCTTCGGGCCGAACAGCATCGGCACCAGCATGTCCGGCGAGAAGAGCCGGGCAGGGGGACGCTCCATGCTCATCACGTCGAGCAGCGCGCCCATGGCCCGCGGACTGCGGGCGCCGGTGGCCACGGCCCGGTCGACGTAGCGGGCCAGGAGCCGCTCCACCACCGTCGGCGGGGTGTCGGCGGCGCCCGGATAGAAGGCGTCCTGGCCCACGGCCAGGTCCCAGGCCCCGGCGACCGGGCGGGCCGCCGCGCGCTGCAGGGCACGGGCCGTCCCGGGCGCCGTGAGCTCGGTGCGGCGCAGCACGTCGCGCACGGCGAGGGCGCCCTGCGCGGCGACGGTCAGGCCGTGCCCGTAGACCGGGTTGTAGCCGGCGACGGCGTCGCCGAGGACGACGAAGCCGTCCGGCACGCGCTTCAGCTTCTCGTAGTAGCGGCGCCGGTTGGCGGTGCTGCGGGTGACGGTGACGCCGCCGAGCGGTTCTGCGTCCCGCAGCAGCTCGCCGATGACCGGGTCGGCGAGGCCGAGCGCGAACGGCACGAAGGCGTCCGGGTCGGGGCCGGGCTCGCCGCCCCGCGTGCCGCCCAGGGTGACGATCCACCGGTCGCCCTCCACGGGCAGGATGACGCCGCCGCGCCCCGGCGGATCGGCCGGGTTGGCCTGCACGTTGATCAGCGGGAAGGCGCGGTCGGCGGTGGTGCCGGGGGCGCGGTACACCCGGGTGGCGTAGGTGAGGCCGGCGTCGACCTCGCGCTCGGTGACCCGGGGCAGGCCCAGGTCGACGAGCCACTGCGGGGCGCGGGAGCCGCGCCCGGTCGCGTCCACCACGAGGTCGGCCGCCAGCAGCCGCTCCTCGGCGTCCTCGGCCAGGACGCGCACCCCGGTCACCCGGCGGGCGTCGCCCTCGAGGGAGAGGGCGGCGGTGTCCTGGAGCAGGGTGATCCGCCCGCTCTTGAGGACGTGGTCGCGGACGACGGAGTCGAGCAGGTCGCGCGAGCAGACCAGGTTCCGGTGGTGGGTCGCCAGGAACCGGCGGAACCAGACCTCGTTGGGGGCCCGGGACACCATGTCGCCCATGATGCGGACCAGGCGCCCGCCCCGGCAGACCACGTCCTCGACGAGTCCGGGCAGCAGCTCGCCCAGGGCCCGCACCCCGCCGCTCCACACCAGGTGCGCGTGCCGGGACTGCGGAACGCCCCGGCGCGGCTCGGGCCCCTCGGGCAGGACGTCACGCTCGACGACCGTGACGTCCGCGAACTCGGTGAGCGCGGCGGCGGCGAACAGGCCCGCCGCGCTGGCGCCGAGGACGACGGCGCGCGGCCGGTGGGCGGCGGGGGTGCTAGGCATGGGCGTTGAGGCCGCTTTCTGTGCAGGTCGCCCGGCGGCCGAGAGCGGCGAGCGCACGCCGTCGGTACAGGGCGAGGGAGATGGTGCCGATGTGGTCGCTGATGTCGGTGCCGATGCCCGGCGGCCGGTCGGTCGCGGGCGCCGGGACACCGGCCGCGTAGGCGTCGATGGCGTCGCGCAGCGCGACCGCACCGGCGAGGTCACGGGCCCTCGCCTCACCGTACGCGGCCCGCGCCGCGGCGAGCGCCCGCTCGTGGACGTCGTGACGGAAGTGCGGGGCCAGCAGCCGCAGCGCGTCGTGGATGCGCTGCTGGCGCTGCATGACCCGCAGGTCCAGCGGCACCCAGAAGCCGAAGCGCGCCGGTGCCGCCGCCGGCGCGAGCACGCGCAGCGCCCGCCACAGCGGCCGCAGCCGCAGGTACTCCCGTTGGTCGCGCACCGCGTTGCGCAGCGCGGGCCCGGCCTGCGGGACGATGAAACCGACCGCGACCATCGAGGCCTGGAGCAGCGCGAAGGGCGGCGCGACCCGGGTGCTGAGGACGTCCCAGTCCGCGCCGCACCAGCGGGCGCCCACGGCGAGGAGCTTCGCCAGGTCGAAGAGGAGCCCGGCGGCGAAGCCGGCCAGCAGGAAGACGACCCCCGACTTCACCCAGCGGTCCGTCACGGTCGGCGACCACTGCCGCAGCATCCGCGTGGCGACGATGCCGGTCACCGCGTGCGCGCCCAGGTAGAGCAGGATGTGCTCGCGCATCCACGGGGTGCCGGCGTAGTACGTGTCGAGGTCGTACACGCGTGGCTCCGGCACGCTGGCCAGGAAGAACGTCACCCACAGCCCGGCCACGACCCCGCCGTACGCCCAGTGGATCCGGCGGATGCCGCGCCGGCGCCGCTCCGACGGCGCCTCCCGCCAGCGCGTGATCATGGTCAGGCCGGTCGCGCCGGACGCGGTGAGGAACGAGTACGCCCAGGGCGAGGCGAAGTTGGGGATGCCCGTCCACGCGTTGAGCCGCTCGATGTTGACGGGCGTGACGACGACGAGCACGCACGTCGCGCACACCAGCAGCACGGTCGTCGCCCGCACCTCGGGATTGCGCCAGGCCCGGACGAACGTGGGCAGCTTGAGCAGGACGGCCAGGGCGAGCAGGACGGTGGGCAGCGCGTAGGGGATGTGGAAGTGCGTGCCCATCAGAGCAGGCGCCCGCCGCGGTTGGTCAGCGACAGGTTCATCCGGCCCTCCACGGTCGCCGGGGAGACGGGGCCCTCGGCGTACCGGCCGTGCATCCAGGTGCGCACCTCGCGGCCGAAGAGCAGCCCGAAGGTCTCGGCGGCCACCTCGTGCCCGTCCGGCGCCCCGGCCCGGGCCGCGACGGCCAGCAGCGCGTCACGGGGCACCTCGGCCTCGGCGAGGATCTGCTCCGCGGCGCGCCTGACCGCGTCCGACGCCTGCTGCGGCGGCGCGACGGCCCGCGCGGACGCGTCCGCGAGCCCGGCGACGTGGTGCCCGCAATCGCCCTGCTCCTCGTGCCACAGCTCATGTCCGAGGATCACCAACTGGGCCTCGGGCACGGTGTGTTCCTCGACCACGACGAGAGACCGGTCCCCGAGGTCCAGCCGCAGCCCCGACACCGGGATGTCCGCCGGGAACGCCCGGAACACCAGCTCCACCGGCCGCCCCGCGCGCACGCTCATGGCCCGGCAGAACGCCCGCATCACGGCCTCGGGCGCGGCCGGCCTCTCGACGTCCTGCGCGGCCTCCTCGCCGAGCGCACGCAGCAGCGCCTTCATCGCCCGCGAACTCACCGGCCGGGGCCTCCCTCCCGGGGACATCACCGACGTACACCGACATGACGGGGAGACCTTAGTGACGAACGGGGCGTCGTTCGACCCTTTCGAACGACTCAGGCCACGGCTTGGCCGGAACTGGCCGATTCCGGACACGCCTCGGCCGCGACGGCTCCCCCTCCGCGCCGCCGCGGCCGATCCCCGTGCGGGAAGAAGGTCTACTTGCCGTCCCGGTCCAGGTCCAGGGCGGGCGGGGCCGGCATCGCGTTGTCCATCGTGGTGACGTCGTCCTTCGCGGGCGGCGTGGGCATCGCGTTGTCCATCGTGGTGATGGCCTCGTCCTTCGCCGGCGGCGTCGGCATCGCGTTGTCCTGCGTGGTGGCTTCCGCGTCCTTCGTGATGTCGCTCATGTGCTGTGTTCCTCCGTAGCGGTGACGACGGGTGAGGAAAGCCCGTCCGGTAGCTCCCCCGCGGGCCGCCGGACGGGCGTTCGGAGCCGCACGATACTGTCCGGGCTCCTGGTCAGACCGTCTGCCCCCCGACGCGACGGTGTGACAGGAAGAAGAGTGCACGGTGGAGATAAACGAACGCTGAACGCTCTCAGGCGGCTGTGGCCGGGGAGAGCAGGGCCCGAGCCTCGTCCGCTTCCGGCGCGCCGCACTGCTGGAAGAGGCTGAGCGCGTCCTGCCAGCAGGCTCGGGCCCTGTCCGCCTGCCCGAGTCCGGCAAGAGCGCGCCCGAGAAGCGTCAGGACGACCCCGCGCATCCGGTCCCCGCCGATGCAGCCCAGGGCCAGCGCCT
This sequence comes from Streptomyces sp. NPDC032940, assembly GCF_040636935.1. Taxonomy (NCBI): domain Bacteria; kingdom Bacillati; phylum Actinomycetota; class Actinomycetes; order Kitasatosporales; family Streptomycetaceae; genus Streptomyces; species Streptomyces sp. NPDC032940. The sequence continues at coordinate 257,815 of NZ_JBEZVJ010000003.1, forward strand.
GTTCGGCGTGCTGTGCTGCCTGAGCCGGGCACTGTGCGGACAAATGGACCTGAGCCATACGGAAGTTGGTGGTGCCTTGCCACAGACGTTGCCGGTGGTCCTCGAAGATGCGCAGCGCGTCGGAGAACTGGCCGAGAGCGTCCGTGTGGCGGCCGGCTCCGGTCAGCGCGATGCCCAGGGTGAAATGCCCGTTGGCGAGCCTCATGGTCCGGCCGATGTCGAGCTGGGCGGTGAGCCCTCGGTGCGCGATGGCCACCGCCTTGGCGGTGTTGCCCATACCCAGGTGTGCGCGGGAGAGGTTGCAGAGGCTGAGCGCCTCGCCGGCCCGGTTGTCGGCCGCCCGGTACCCCGCGATGGCCTGCTCGAGGAAGACCTGCCCGTCCGCGTACCGGCCTTGATGCAGCGAGATCAGGCCGCGGTCGTTGGCGACCCAGCTGACGGCGGTGGTGTCCCGCGCGGACTCCGCGAGCGTCATGGCCAGTTCCGCCTGCTCGGCGGCCTGCTGGATGCGCCCGGAGACGAGGAGCACGTTGGTGAGCGTAGTGCGCGCCCTGCCCTCGGCACGTGGGTCGCCGCCGGCCGCGGTGGCTTCGCACATCGCCCTGGCCGTCGTCTCGTACTGATGAGAGTTCGCCCCGGACTCCGTCAGGTCCTTGGCCGCCCACAGCAGGTCCACCGCTCGCCGTAGCCGGTCCGTTCCGGCAGCCTGGCGCACGCATGCGAGCAGGGGTGCCGCCTCGCTGTACAGCCAGTCCAGTGCCGCCGAGCCCTCGGTGAACGTCAGGCCCGGGTACTCGGTCGGCTCCAGGCCGTCCACGAGCCGGTCCCCCGGGCGTTCGATCGCGTACACCCCGGCCGCCGTCGCCAGGTAGAAGTCCAGCAGGCGGGACAGAGCGGCGGCCCGTTCGCCCGGAGGGTGTTCGTCGCGTTCCGCGCAGGCGCGGGCGTAGAGGCGGACCAGGTCGTGGAAGCGGTAGCGGCCCGGCGCCGCCGACTCCACGAGGGACGTGTCCACCAGGCACTCCAGCAGGTCCTCCGTGTCCTCCGCCGGGAGGTCCAGCAGGGCCGCCGCCGCCGCGAGGGAGATGTCCGGGCCGTCCGCCAGGCCCAGCAGGCGGAAGGCGCGGGCCTGGGCCGGTTCCAGTTGGCCGTAGCCCAGCTCGAACGTGGCCTTGACCGCCAGGTCACCCGCCTGCAGCTCGTCCAGCCGGCGTCGCTCGTCCGCCAGCTTCGCGGCGAGGACGGACACCGTCCAGGTGCGGCGGGCCGCGAGGCGGGACGCGGCGATGCGGATGGCGAGGGGGAGGAACCCGCAGGCGCCGACGACGTCCAGCGCCGCCTTCCGCTCCGAGGCGACCCGCTCCTCGCCGACGATCCGGGTGAAGAGCGCCAGCGCCTCGTCCGGGGACATCACGTCCAGGTCGACCAGGTGCGCCCCGGCGAGGTCCACCATCCGCACCCGCGACGTCACCAGCGCCGCGCACCCGTCGGTGCCGGGCAGCAGCGGACGCACCTGCGCGGCGTCCCGGGCGTTGTCCAGCAGGACGAGGACGCGGCGGCCGTCCAGGACGGAGCGGTAGAGCGCGGCCCGCTCCTCCAGCGAGTCGGGGATGGCCGAGTCGGCCGTGCCCAGGGCGCGCAGGAAGGAACCCAGCACCGTCTCCGGCTCCGCCGCCCGCGCCCCCGCGCCCTGGAGGTCGACGTACAGCTGCCCGTCCGGGAAGGCGGCCCGCGCCCGGTGGGCGACGTGCACCGCGAGGGTCGTCTTGCCGACGCCGCCGATGCCCGCCAGCGCGGAGACGGCCATCACCCGGCCCTCGGCGCCCGACGCCGAACCCAGCACCTCGCTCAGCTCCCGCACGAAGGCGGAGCGGCCGGTGAAGTCCGGGACCGAGGCGGGAAGTTGCGCCGGGCGCACCGGTGCCGTGGCCGACTCCGCGGCCGGGGCCGACGGTTCCGCCAGGGCGGGGTCCGCCCGGAGGATGCGCTGTTGCAGCTCCCGCAGACCGGGCCGCGGGTCGACGCCCAGTTCGTCGGCGAGCAGGCGCCGGGTGTCCGCGTACACCGCCAGCGCCTCGGCCTGGCGTCCGCTGCGGTACAGGGCGAGCATCAACAGCTCCCGCAGCCGTTCGCGCAGCGGGTGCGCGGCGGTCAGCGCGGTCAGTTCCGAGACGGCCTCCGCGTGGCAGCCCTGCTCCAGGTCCAGGTCCAGCCGCGTCTCGAGGAGCTGGAGCCGCCACTCCTCCAGCCGGACCCGCTGCGCCTGCGCGTACGGCCCCGGCACCGCGGCCAGCGCCTCCCCGTCCCACAGGGCCAGCGCCCGCCCCAGCACCTCACGGGCGCCGCTCAGATCGCCGGCGGCCCGCGCCTTCTCCGCGTCGGCGGCCAGATCCTGGGCGAGCGACAGGTCCAGCGCGCCGTTCTCCAGGCCGCGCACGGCATAGCCGCCCGACTCGCTCACCAGCACACCGGGGGCGAGGATCTTCCGCAGCCGGGACGCGTACGTCCGCAGCGCCGCCAGCGCCTGAGACGGCGGTTCCTCGCCCCACAGCGCGTCGATCAGCTCGGCCGCCGTGGCCGTACGGCCCTCGCGCAGCAGCAGGGCGGCCAGCAGCGCGCGCTGCTGTGGGGACCCGGTGGCCAGCGATTCGTCACCGCGCCAGGCGCGCACCGGCCCGAGCACACCGAAGCGCAGCGCGGCCGACCGCTCCGGCTGCGCCGGGGATCCGGGCACCCGCTGCTCCGGGACCCGCGGTCCACCGTCCATGCCGTCCCCCTAGACGTCCTGAGCAATCACGTCAGTTTGCCTTGTTCATGCCGACCTCGTCAGCCGTGGGAGACGCCGATCACAGGTTCCTCACCTGCTCCCTGCCTCATCCAGGTCCACCCGCACGGTCAGCAGCCCGGCCCCGACGCCCATCGCCCGTACGGCCAGGCTGTTGCAGCGGGGCAGGCGGCGCAGGCGGGCGAGCGGGTCGTCGTCGGGGAGGAGGTGGGCGGTCCCCGGGTGCCAGCGGCCCCGGATCCGCACCCGGACCCGGGGGTCGGCCCGGATGTTGCGGATGTACTGCGCCCGCTCACCGAACTCCGACACCAGCCAGAAGGCGTCCCCGACCCGGCGTCCCCCGACGGGCGTGCGGCGGGGGACGCCGGAGACGCGGCCGGTGGTCTCCAGGAGGGTCTGGGCGGGCAGCCGGCGCATGACCTTGTTGAGCCGGCGCTGGAGGGCCGTCACGGCCCGGTACTTGGTCTCGGCGTAGGACGACATCGTTCGTTCAGCTCCCGTCTCGTGTGCCTCCATGGTCGCGGAGAAACGGGCGAGACGGGTGCGGGGCCGGGCGCGCCGGGGCCCTAACGCCGTCCCAGGAACACCGGATTGGTGAACGCGGCCAGCACCCCCGGCAGCGGGCCGGCGGCCGCCTCGTGACGCAGTTCCGCCCGTACGTACGCCGCGTACGACGCCGTCGTGCGCCACTCCACGGTGCCCGCGCCCGACGCCGGCAGCGGCGCGCTGGTGAACAGCACGCCCTGGTCAGTGACGAACCGGACCGTGCAGCGAGGGGCGCCCGTCACCTCCAGGCGGACGGTGACCGGGGTGTCCGGGGCGACGGGGAGCCGTTCGCCGATGCCCGCGTGTTCGCCGCGGCCGCCCGACGCGGTGAAGGTCAGGGACAGCTTCGACGACTCGGCGACGTACGACCGTCCCGCCCGGATGCCCTCCTGGACCGCCTCCCGGGTCAGGTCGTCGGCGAGGACGACGGTCTGCGGGTGTCCGACGGTGTCCGGGTCGCGGTGGGCGTCGCTGCTGCCCATCGCCGGGATCCACCCGGCCCCGGGACCCTGTCCGTCCCGGCCCTCCCGCACCGAGGCGACCAGCATGCCGTCCCAGTCGGCCAGCGCCACCTCGTCGTCGGGCGTGTAGGGGCCGTTCCACACCTCGATCGCGTCGGCCTCGCCGAAGCCGAACTTCCAGTTGCAGCCGATGCAGGTGGCGTGCGGGTGGGCCGGGACCACCAGGCCGCCGGCGCGGCGGATCTGCCGGGCGAACCGGCCGAAGCGGTTGTCGCGGGCCCGGTAGCGCCAGTCCACGAAGGTGCCGGGGTCGGTGCCGAGGGCGACGACGTGTCCGTTGCGGGTCGTCACCTCCTCGCCCAGCATGACCAGCAGGTCGTCGCCGGCCAGGTCCGCCCAGTGCGCGTGCGCGGAGTGCGTGTTGTGCTCGGAGGAGTTGATGAAGTCGAGCCCCGCGGCCCGCGCGAGGGCCGCGATCTCGGCGGGGGTGCGGCGGCCGTCGGAGTGCACGGAGTGCAGGTGGCAGTCGCCCCGGTACCAGGCGCGGCCCCGCCCCTTCGCCCGGGACGGCGGATACACCGGCCGGGGCGTCTCGCCGGGCTCCCCGTACGTCAGCGTGATCGTCAGCTCGTACGACAGGCCCTGTGGGGCGACCGTGTACGGGCCGAGCGCGATGTGCCAGGTGCCCGGGCGGACCGGGCCCGGCAGATAGCCCGGCGTGGCGTCGTCCGCGCGGACGAAGAACTCCGTGCGCGCCCCGCCCGACCAGCCCCGGAAACCCCGGCCGCCCAGCTCGGTGCCGCGCTCGTCGAAGACACCGATGTCGAGGGCGTTGCCCGGCGTCCCGGCGGGGAGGGTGGGGCGGTCGTAGGTGTAGGAGACCCTCAGCTCCCGTACCCCGGAGGGGACTTCGACGGGGACGTACACGAAGTCGGGGGAGCCGGGGGGAAGGGTGCCGCGTACGGTTCTGGTGCGCGGGCCCGGGCCGCCCGCCGCCGAGGCGAAGCTCACGGTCCCCAACGTAAGCGCGGCGGCGGCTCCCGTCACGAACACCGCGCGTCTGCCGATCCCGGCGTGGTCGTCCTCGCACATGCTGCTGCTCCCAGGGTGTCGTCGATGACAGGGCACGGGTGGTGCAGTGGTGGCGCGTGCAACCCTCGTATTGAGCCGTGAACTGCCGTGCAAGGAAAGGGGTGTGGTGGGTGGAGGGCCGGAAACCGGCCGGTGGGCGGCCGGACGTCCTCCGTGTCACGATCACGCCGCTCGTATCCTCGAAGGATGACGACTTCCGCGACCTCCGGAACCGGACCCGCCGATCCCGCCGACCCGGCCGGTGCCGCCGGTCCCACCGAGAACTCGATGCGTCGCGCCCTCAAACGTGCCCGGGACGGCGTCGCCCTCGACGTCTCCGAGGCCGCGGTGCTGCTCCAGGCCCGCGGGGAGCACCTCGACGCCCTCACCGCGTCCGCCGCCCGGGTGCGTGACGCGGGCCTGGAGGCCGCCGGCCGCCCCGGCGTCATCACGTACTCGAAGAGCGTCTTCATCCCCCTGACCCGGCTGTGCCGGGACAAGTGCCACTACTGCACCTTCGTCACCGTGCCCGGCAAGCTGCGCCGCGAGGGACACGGGATGTTCATGTCGCCGGACGAGGTGCTGGACATCGCCCGCAAGGGTGCCGCCCTCGGCTGCAAGGAAGCCCTCATCACCCTCGGCGACAAGCCCGAGGACCGCTGGCCCGAGGCCAGGGAGTGGCTGGACGCGCACGGGTACGACGACACGATCGCGTACGTCCGCGCGATCTCGATCCGGATCCTGGAGGAGACGGGCCTGCTGCCCCACCTCAACCCGGGCGTCCTGACCTGGACGGACTTCCAGCGCCTCAAGCCCGTCGCGCCCTCCATGGGCATGATGCTGGAGACCACCGCGACCCGTCTGTGGTCCGAGCCGGGCGGGCCGCACCACGGCTCCCCGGACAAGGAGCCCGCCGTACGGCTGCGGGTCCTGGAGGACGCCGGCCGTTCCTCGGTGCCCTTCACGTCCGGCATCCTCATCGGCATCGGGGAGACGTACGAGGAGCGCGCCGAGTCCCTGTTCGCGCTCCGCAAGGTCTCCCGGGCCTACCACGGCGTCCAGGAGCTGATCATCCAGAACTTCCGCGCCAAGCCCGGCACCGCGATGCGCGGCATGCCGGACGCGGAGCTGGACGAGCTGGTCGCCACGGTCGCCGTCGCCCGGCACATCATGGGCCCCTCCGCCTGCCTCCAGGCCCCGCCCAACCTGGTGGACGCCGAGTACGAGCGGCTGATCGGCGCCGGGATCGACGACTGGGGCGGCGTCTCCCCGCTCACCATCGACCACGTCAACCCCGAGCGCCCCTGGCCGCAGATCGAGGAACTGGCCGCCCGGTCCCGCACCGCCGGCTTCGACCTGCGGGAACGGCTCTGCGTCTACCCGGAGTTCGTCACACGCGGCGAGCCCTGGCTCGACCCGCGGCTGCGCCCGCACGTGGCCGCGCTCGCCGATCCGGACACCGGACTCGCCCGCGAGGACGCCACGGTCCAGGGGCACCCGTGGCAGGAGCCCGACGAGGTCTTCGAGGCGTCCGGCCGCACCGACCTGCACCGCACCATCGACACCGAGGGCCGCACCTCGGACCGCCGCGACGACTTCGACGAGGTGTACGGCGACTGGGGCGCCCTGCGCGAGGCCGCGGCGCCCGGCATGGCTCCGGAGCGCATCGACACCGACGTACGCGCCGCGCTGGCCACGGCCGCCGACGACCCCACCAGGCTGACGGACGACGAGGCTCTCGCCCTCCTGCACGCCGACGGCCCGGCGCTGGACGCCCTGTGCCGAGTGGCCGACGACGTCCGCAAGTCGGTGGTCGGCGACGACGTGACGTACATCGTCACCCGGAACATCAACTTCACCAACGTCTGCTACACCGGCTGCCGTTTCTGCGCCTTCGCCCAGCGCCGCACCGACGCCGACGCCTACACCCTCTCCCTCGACCAGGTCGCCGACCGCGCCCAGCAGGCCTGGGAGGTGGGCGCGGTCGAGGTCTGCATGCAGGGCGGCATCCACCCGGACCTGCCGGGCACCGCGTACTTCGACATCGCGCGGGCGGTGAAGGCCCGAGTCCCCGGCATGCACGTGCACGCCTTCTCGCCGATGGAGGTCGTCAACGGCGCGACCCGCACCGGGATGTCGATCCGCGAGTGGCTGAGCGCGGCCAAGGAGGCGGGCCTCGACTCCGTCCCGGGCACGGCGGCGGAGATCCTCGACGACGAGGTCCGCTGGATCCTGACCAAGGGCAAGCTGCCGGCGGCCACCTGGATCGAGGTGATCGAGACGGCCCACGAGCTGGGCATCCGGTCGAGCTCCACGATGATGTACGGCCACGTCGACCAGCCCCGGCACTGGCTCGGTCACCTGCGCACCCTCGCCGGCATCCAGCAGCGCACGGGCGGCTTCACCGAGTTCGTGACGCTGCCCTTCATCCACACCAACGCGCCGGTGTACCTGGCGGGCATCGCCCGGCCCGGGCCGACGATGCGGGACAACCGGGCGGTCACCGCGATGGCCCGGCTCCTCCTGCACCCGCACATCCCCAACATCCAGACGAGCTGGGTCAAACTGGGCACCGAGGGTGCCGCCGACATGCTCCGCTCCGGCGCCAACGACCTCGGCGGCACGCTCATGGAGGAGACGATCTCCCGCATGGCGGGCTCCTCCTACGGCTCCTACAAGTCGGTCAAGGACCTGATCGCCGTCGCCGAAGCCGCCGGCCGCCCCGCCAGGCCCCGCACCACGCTGTACGGCGAGGTCCCCGAGGAACGGCAACGGGCGGCGACGGCCTCGGACGGGCACCTGCCGGAGCTGCTGCCGGTGCTGGACTGAGCGCGGGGGCACGGGCCGCTCGCAGTACGATGATCGGGCCCCCGGTGTGTCGGGGTTCTCGTAGCTGAGGAGATGCGTGCCCGTGCCTGCCCGACTTCCCTCGTGGGCCTGGGTCTCCGGGCTGACCGTGGCGGCCGTAGCGGCAGTCGGCGTGCTGACCGTGCAGGCGGACCGGGGCCCGCACCCCACCGCCGCCGTGACCCGGCCCGCCCCGTCGGCCTCGGCGGCGGCGCCCCCCGCACCGAAGGAGACGGCGCCGGCCGCGGTCCCGGACGGCTCCGGCACCGGGCGGCGCATCGTCTACTCCCTCGGCCAGAAGCGGGCCTGGCTGGTCGACGCCAGCGACGCCTCCCGGCGCACGTTCACCGTGTGGCCCGGCACGGTCAGCCCCGACCCCGGCGACTACACGGTCGGCACCCGCCGGGACTCCACGACCGGCTCCGACGGGGTGCCGATCGAGCACATCGTGTACTTCGCCCTGGAGGACGGCGTCTCGGTCGCCTTCTCCAACGCGGTCGACGGCTCCTCGCCCCCGCCGCCAGCCCCCGGGACGAAGACCGGCGGCGTCCGGCTGCACAAGGCGGACGGAGAGGCCGTCTGGACGTTCGCGACGGCCGGCACCAAGGTCACGGTCGTCCGCTAGCGCCGGCCCGGTCCGCCGGCAGGTGGGTGACGATCAGCACGACGCCGCTGAGCAGGAAGATCCGCGTCGCCGCGTCCAGCCCGTTCCAGGTGTCCGACTGCCACATCGCGAACCACTCCCCGCCGATGCCGATGAAGCCGGCGCCGAAGAGCAGCATCACCATCAGCAGGCCCAGGGTGGAGACCCTGCGCGCCCGCGCCGCGTCCCGCCGGTACCAGAACCAGGTGCCGGCGACGAGTACGAGCGCGGCCAGCGTCTCCCAGGCGATGATCGCCACGTACGCGGCGTTCTGCAGTCCCTCGTTCGTGACGGCACGCCACATCAGGTCCTCGTCCTTGAACGTGGTGTCCATGGCGAGCACGTGCTGGACGAACGCCTGGTTCGTCCCGAAGTCGGTGATGTTCCCGAAGGCGACCAGGGCCATGTAGAGGGCGACGGTGCCGGTGAGGAGGGCCGCGGCCAGGGGCAGGGCCCGCGAAGAGGTGGTGGTCATGCTCACCTCATGCCCGTGCGGCCCGGCACTCATCCCGTTCGATTACAGTGCTCGCGTCGTACGTCTGGACGATGCCGCGGGAGGTCAGGTGGGCGCGACGGGCGGTGCCGCCGTGTGGGGCCGTGCCGAGCAGCAGGACTTCCGCAGCCGGGTGCGCGGGACGCTGCTGGGCGTGGCCGTCGGGGACGCCTTCGGGGCGCCCGTCGACGCGCTGGACCTCGACGCCCTCCGGGAGGCGCACGGACCCGAGGGGCCCGCCGACCTCGCCCCCGCCTACGGGCGGCGCGGTGCCGTCACCCACCTCACGCAGCTCACCCTGTTCTCCGTCGACGGGCTGATCCGCGCCCAGGTACGGCGCGACACCGGGGCCTGGCATCCGCCGACCGATCTGCACCGGGCGTACCGGCGCTGGTCCGCGACCCAGCGGGACTGGGGCCCCGACGAGCGGCGCAAGGACGACGGCTGGCTGGCCCGCGAGGAGTGGCTGTACGCCCGGCGGGATCCCACGCGCGCCCTGCTGCTCGGGCTCGGCGACGACACGATGGGCACGCCCGAGGCGCCCAAGAACCCCGGTGAGCGCGGGCCCGAGGCCGCCGCCCGGTCGGCGCCCTTCGGGCTGCTGGTCGGCTGGGAGCCGCAACTGGTCGCCCAGCTCGCCGTGGAGTGCGCGGCGCAGACCCACGGCCACCCCACCGGGAACCTCGCGGCGGGCGCGTACGCCGTGGTCGTGCACGGGCTGGCGCGGGGGGAGAGCCTGGACCCGGCGGTGCAACGGGCGCTCTCGCTGCTCGCCGCCCGGCCCGGGCACGAGCCGGTGTCGGAGGCCTTGCAGCACGCGCTGGGCGCGGTACGGCAGGGGCTGCCGACGCCCGCGCGGGTGACCGGGCTGGCCGGCGAGGGCACCGCGGAGGGGCTGGTCGCCGCCGCCGTGTACTGCGCCCTCGTCGCCGAGGACGTACGGCACGGACTGCGGCTGGCCGTCAACCACGGCGGGCCCTCCGCCGCGACCGGCGCGCTGACGGGCGGGCTGCTCGGTGCCCTGCACGGCGAGACGGCCCTCCCGCCGGCCTGGCTGGCCGAGCTGGAGGGCCGTCCGACGATCCTGGAACTGGCCGACGACTTCGCCATGGAGATGACCCAGGGTCCCGCGCTGCACGGACCGGCGGGCTCGTCCCCGGGCTGGCTGGCGCGCTACCCCAGGGCCTGAGCGCGGCCTCGGCCCTTCACCGGGGTCAGTCCTTCACCGGGGCCCGCCCCGCCGCGCCGGCCCGCTCTCCCGCGGGCGCCGGGACGGCCGACGCCGCTCCGGAGGCGTCGTCGTCCGTGTTGACCCGCTCGATGATCGCGAGCCGTTCCGGGGTGTCCTCCGGCTTCAGGTAGCCGATCAGGACGTAGAGGACCAGCGAGACCGCCAGCGGGACGGACACCTGGTACTCCAGGGGCACCCCGCCCTCGACGTTCCAGTTGACCGGGTAGTTGACCAGCCAGAAGGCGAGCAGACCGGCCGCCCAGCTGGTGAGCGCGGCCGTCGGTCCCGAGCGGCGGAAGGGCCGCAGCAGGCCCAGCATCATCGGGATCGCGATCGGGCCCATCAGACCGGCCACCCACTTGATGACGACGGTGATGATGTCCTTGAACGTGGGCGAGTTGACCTGCGTGGCCACCGCCATGGACAGGGCGAGGAAGACCACCGTCGTCACCCGCGCCGCCACCAGCCCGGACCGCTCGCCCCAGGCCCGCGCCCGCGCCGACACGACCGGTGCCACGTCGCGGGTGAAGACGGCCGCGATGGCGTTGGCGTCCGACGAGCACATGGCCATGGTGTGCGAGAAGAAGCCGACGATGACCAGGCCGAGGAGGCCGTGCGGCAGGAGCTGCTCGGTCATCAGGCCGTAGGAGTCGGAGCCGTCGGGCTTCTGGGACTCCACGAGCAGCGGCGACATCCACATCGGGAAGAACAGCACCACCGGCCAGACCAGCCACAGCACCGCCGACAGCCGCGCCGACCGCGTCGCCTCACGGGCGTTGCTCGTGGCCATGTAGCGCTGGGCCTGGTTGAGCATGCCGCCGTTGTACTCGAAGAGCTTGATGAAGAGGAAGGCGAGCAGGAACACCGTCCCGTACGGGCCGACGAGCGGCTTGCCGTGGCCCTGGAGGGCGGGCTCGTCCCAGACACCGAAGAAGCCGCCGTGGTCGTCGAGCTTCAGGACGACGGCCACGAACATCGCGACGCCGGCCAGCAGCTGGATGACGAACTGGCCGAGCTCGGTCAGCGCGTCCGCCCACAGGCCGCCGATCGTGCAGTAGATGCCCGTGATGACGCCGGTGATCAGAATGCCCTGGTTGAGGGAGATGCCGGTGAAGACCGAGAGCAGCGTGGCGATGGCCGCCCACTTCGCGGCCACGTCCACGATCTTCAGCAGCATGCCGGACCAGGCCAGGGCCTGCTGGGTGGGCAGGTTGTAGCGGTTCTTCAGGTACTCCAGCGGGGAGGCCACGTGGAGCCGTGAGCGCAGCCGGTTGATGCGCGGCGCGAACAGCCGGGACCCGATGGCGATGCCGAGCGCGATGGGGAACGACCAGGTGACGAAGGACGTGACGCCGTAGGTGTAGGCGATGCCCGCGTACCCGGTGAACATCACCGCGCTGTAGCCCGACATGTGGTGGGAGATGCCGGACAGCCACCAGGGCATCTTGCCGCCGGCCGTGAAGAAGTCGCTGACGTTGTCCACGCGTTTGTGCGACCAGACACCGATCGCCACCATCACGGCGAAGTAGCCGATCAGCACGGACCAGTCGAGACCGTTCATGTGCCCCCTTCCGGGGTCCGCCTTGTGAACTCCGCTCAGTCGGCCGGCACTTCGCATGAGCGGGGTGAGGGCGAGGCGCGCGGCGAAGTGCCCGCTCATCGTGGGTGCGTCGGCGCGGGCACGACAAGAAAGTGACGGGTCAAGAGCAAGTAAAAAAGTTCTGCTTGTTGACCTAGGTTCACGGACATGAACGCCCGAGGTTGGTCCGGAAACACGTCGGCCGGGACCCGTGGACCGGGTCCCGGCCGACCTCCCGCCGCGGGGCTACTCCTTGGGCGCGAACTTCAGCTCGTCGGAGAGCCGGTCCGCGAGCTGCTCCTCGAGCTCGTCCTTCATCTCGTCCGGGCAGGGGGTGCCGCGCTGGAACCCGTACGGCGCCGACAGCCGGTAGGTGCCGGCCTTCGGGGCGACGAGCACCGTCCACGTGTCGCCCTCGACGGTCTCCTCCGTCTCCGTCAGGCAGCCGTTGACGTTCTCGAACGTCCTGGGCGAACCCTCGGGACGGTCCTCGGAGGCCTCCGTCTCCCGCGGCGGCTTGAGCTTCTTGCCGTCGGCGTCGACCAGGCTCAGCCACGGCGAGTACGGCATCCGCACCAGGACGGGGCCGGGCCGCTGCACGTCGATGACCCACTCGTCCTGCTCGGCCCGCTGGACGACCGCGTTCGGCTCCGCCAGCGGCGTGGGGTCGGTCACCCGGAACAGCTGCCAGTTCGCGTCCCCCCAGACCTGCTTCAGATACGGCAGCCCGCGCTGGAGCAGCTCCCGCTCGCGCTTGCCGCCGTCGCCGTCCGGCTCGTCCTTGGGCAGCACCACGTAGTGCACGGCCCAGCGCTGGAGCCACTCGTGGTAGTTCGCCGAGTTGAGGGTGTCGTCGTAGAAGAGCGGGTTGCGCTCCATGTCGGCCTGGCGGGTCCAGCCGCGGGCCAGGTTCACGTACGGGGCGAGCGCCGAGGCCTCGCGATGGGAGCGGGCGGGTACGGCCTCCACGCGGCCCTTCTCGGCGCCGACCTCCTGGAGCTCGTTCAGCAGCGGTGCCAGCTCGCGCGCCCAGGAGGCGGCCGGCTGGGTGTGGACGGCGTCGTCGGCCGACTTGAAGCCGATCCAGCCGGCGAACCCGGCGAGCGCGACCACGAGCGCGTACCACCTGCGCGTGCGCCGCACCGTGAACGGCATGGCGGCCACCAGCGCCACCCCGGCGAAGAGCATCGGCAGGCGCGTGATGTTGGAGCCGATCTGGGAGCTGATCACCCAGACGAGCAGCACCGCCAGCCCGTAGACCGCCGACGTGATCCGCACGGTCGTCCAGGTGCGCGGCACCAGCCAGAACACGAAGCCGGCGTACAGCAGCGGCAGCACCGTCGAGCCGAAGCCCATGGGCTGGGTGCCGGAGAACGGGAACAGCCAGGCCGACAGCGCGACCACGGCGGCCGGCGCGAGGCCCAGCGCCCAGGCGCCCGGGCGGCGCTTCTGGAGGAACAGGGCCACCGCCACCAGGCCCACGAACAGGCCCGAGACCGGCGAGGACATCGTGGACAGCGCGGCCAGCGGTGCCGCGCACAGGGCCTTCGCCCAGCGCTCGTGGCGCCAGCGGTACGGCCAGCAGAACACCGTGGCCACCGCGCCCAGCGCGAACATCGTGCCCAGCGCGAAGGTCACCCGCCCCGACACCGCGTTGCCCAGCAGCCCGAACAGGCCCGCGAGCGTCGCCCACAGCGGGTTGCGGACCACCCGGCTGCGGATCAGCAGCATGGTCAGCAGTCCCGCCGACAGGGTTCCCGCGATCATCAGCGTGGTCCGGACGCCGAGCACCGACATCAGATACGGCGACACCACGCTGTAGGACACCGGATGCATGCCGCCGTACCAGGCGAGGTTGTACGCCGAGGCCGGGTGCCGGCCGACGAACTCCGCCCACGCGTCCTGCGCCGCGAGGTCGCCGCCACTGTTCGCGAAGGTGAAGAACCAGGCGATGTGGAGGACCCCGGCGAGGGCGGTGACCGACAGGACCGGGTGACGCAGCATGCGCTCGCGCACGGCGAGGAAGGCGCGCTTCACCGCGGACGGCCCTTCGGGGCCGCCCGCGCTCTCCGGACCGGCGCGGCGTGCCTCACGGCCGGTGTTCCCGCTCGCCCCGCCGTCGGCGCCGTCCCCGCCGTCCTTGCGGGGCGCGGGTACGCGTGGTCGAGGGCCCGCACCCGGGCCCGGATCGGCGTCGTCGGCGCGTGTCGGCTCCGCAGTGGCCACCTGAAGGCACTCCCCGTGTCCCGTCTTCCGCTTTCGGCCGCGTCGGTTCCGTACTCTTCACGGCCGCGTTCCCGCGACCCGGCGACCTGCCCCGTTTCGTGACGCTAGCACGCACCCGCGGGACCTGGCTCCCTCGCCCACGGCAGTGCCCCGCGCCCCTGCGGCTCTCGCCTGCCCGCAGGGGCACGGGGCATTCGCGGTGTGGTCCGGCCGGGCCGGGCCGGGGGTCAGCCGATCCGGGTGAGCTTGTCCGAGAAGCCCGGTTCGACGAGGTCCCGCTGGAGCGCGACGGGGACGCTCACGGCGCCGCTCACCCCGCCGTCGCCCACGGTGAGCGTGCCCACCTTGGTGCCGGCCTTCGCCGTGTGCGGCACCTGGTCCGCCTCGAAGGTCAGCTTCACGGTCAGCCCCGGCCAGCCGACGGCCTTGACGTCCTGTGTGGCGACGACCGGCGTGCGGTTGCCGAGTCCGTCGTCCACGTATCCGACGACGGAGCCCTTCTTCAGGAGCGTCGACGACCGCAGGGTGTCCTGGGCGGCCCGGATCAGCTGGTCGCTGGCGTCCAGCGCGGCGGCGAGGATGCCCTTGTCGGCGGTGGCCGGCTGGCGCACCACCGCCCCGACGATGGTCCGGGTCTCCCCGCCGATCTCCTTCTTCGCCGCGAAGACCAGGTTGCCGAGCGCGGAGGTGGTGGTGCCGGTCTTGATGCCGACGACGCCGTTGTGACCGACCAGCTGGTTCCAGTTGGAGTGGTTCTCGCCCTTGTAGTCGTCGTACGACATCATCGCCGCGACCTCGCGGAAGGCGGGCTGCTTCATCGCCTCCCGGGCCAGCTTCACCTGGTCCACGGCGGTGCTCACCGTGGTGTTGTTCAGCCCCGACGGGTCGGTGTACGTGGTGTTGGTCATGCCGAGGTCCTCGGCGGCGGCGTTCATCTTCTCCACGAACGCCTCCTCCGACCCCGCGTCCCAGCGGGCCAGCAGCCGCGCCACGTTGTTCGCGGACGCGATGAGGATGGCCTTGAGGGCCTCGCGCTCGGAGATCGAGTCACCGGCGTAGACGTGGACCGTGGATTCGTCGCCCGCGTCCGACTGGTCCTCCGCCGCCTGGTCGATCTTGATCTTCGGGCCCTCGGCGCCGCTCTTGAGCGGGTGGTCACGCAGGATGACGTACGCGGTCATGACCTTGGCGACACTGGCGATCGGCACGGGCTTCTGCTCGCCGGACGACCCGAACGAGCCGATGCCCTGCACGTCGAGCGCGGCCTGTCCGCTGGACGGCCACGGGATCTCGGGCTTGGCGCCCTCGAAGGTGAAGCTCTCCTGCGCGGTGAGGTCGAGCGTCGGCTCGGGCAGCGGGCGCATGGACTGCATGACGCCGAAGACGATCACCAGCAGGAGGACCAGCGGGGTCCAGATCTTGACCCGGCGCACGGTCGTGCGCAGCGGCGTCTCCGGGGGCGGCGGGGTGTTCGTCAGCTCCGCCAGCAGGTCCAGCGGCGGCTTCGGCGGCAACGGCTGCTGCGTGGTCCGCTCGGGCCCGACCTGCGGCACCGCCGCGGTGACCCCGGAGGACGCCGCACGGGGCGCCTCGGGACCGGCCTGCGCGGGCCGCGGGGGCTTGCGGGTCGCGGGGTCGTCCGGGTGGCGCAGGGCGACGAACTTGCTGGTGCGCTCGGCGTCGGCCTCGGCCTTGCCGCCCTTGTCGGGCCCGCCCGCCTTGTCTTCCCTGTCTTCCTTCTCGGTCTTCCCGGCCCTGTCGGCCCTGTCGGCCTTCTTCCCGGCGTCGCCCAGCTTCAGCATGGTCGTCGGCTGGTCGACGGAGGGCCCGGCGGGCGGCCGCACGGCCTTGAAGACCGCGGTGGGCTGGTCGACGGGGCTCTTGTCGGCCCCGGCCTTCCCGTCCACGTCGGTGTCCGGCGCGTCGGCGTCTTCGGCGCCTTCGGCGTCGGCCTTCTCGTCCGCGTCGGCGTCCTCGGCGGCGGCGCGGTCGTCCGCGGGCTCCGCGGGGGCGTCCGCGACCCCGTCGGGGGCCGCGCCGGCGTCCTGGACGGGCTCGTCGGGCGACGCGGCGTCCGCCGGCTCCTCCGCGGCCTCGCGCCGGGCGTTCGCGGCGGCACGCTCGTCGGCGGTCGCGACCCACGCCGCCACGGCGTCCCGCAGCCGGCCGTCCCCGGAGGTGTCCGACGCGCCCGCGTCCTCGGGGCTGTCCTCACCGGGGTCCTCGGGGCCGTCCTCGTCGGCGCCACCGCCGTCCTCGGGCTCGGCCTCCGGCTCCGCCGCGGAGCCGTCGGCGCCCCGGGCCGGCTCCTCGTCGGCCTCGGCCTCCGCCCCGGTCCCGGCGCCGGAGTCCGCGTCGGTGTCCGCGTCCGTGTCGGCGGTGGTCCCGGGCGCGGTCTCCGCCCCGGCCTCGCCGTCGGCCTCCGCCTCCGGCGTCTCCGTGTCCGGCGTATCCACTGCCGAGGTCTCCGCCTTCGAAGCCTCCGTCCCCGTCTCCGTCTCGCGGACCGACAGCACCCGGGTCGCCGTGTCCACGCCACCGCGGGGCGTCGCGGAGTCCCGCGCCACCGCCAGCCGCGGGTCACGCGTCCCGCTCGCCTCGGTCCTGGCTTCGGGAACCGGACCCGTGCTCCCCGGCGTCGGTTCTTCCGACGACTCGCGCTGCTTCGACCTGTCGGGGAACTCGCCCGCCACCGATGCCTCCTCCATGCGCCGCACGTCCTGTGTGCGCTACCGAACCATGTACCAGTGTCCTGTGTACGGGTAGAACCCACGCGGTAGACGAGAACGACATACCTACTGGTTCCACTACGAACCGGTCACGCACCCTCGACAGACCAATGTGAGAGGGGTCACCCTGTCTTTCATCCACGCGGGGAGGCATGGATGGGCAGGAGCCGCAGAACACTTCCGGAGGAGCTTCTGCTGCTGGCGCTGGACCCGACCACGGGTACCACCGCACAGCCGCAGTCGCTCGACCTCGGTCTGGCCGGAGCACAGCTGGTGGAGCTGGCGCTGGCCGGACGGATAGCCCCAGACGGGGATCGTATCGCCGTGGTGGCCCCACGGCCGACTGGAGATCCAACACTCGACTGCGCGTTGGAGCTGCTGCGAAGGCGTGGCGCTCCCGTACGGGCGGTCAACTGGATTGGCGGA
This sequence comes from Streptomyces sp. NPDC032940, assembly GCF_040636935.1. Lineage (NCBI taxonomy): Bacteria > Bacillati > Actinomycetota > Actinomycetes > Kitasatosporales > Streptomycetaceae > Streptomyces > Streptomyces sp. NPDC032940. The sequence continues at coordinate 274,852 of NZ_JBEZVJ010000003.1, forward strand.
CCCCGACTCGGGCTGCGCCAGACCTATCTCTCGCATCTGGAACGCTGCGGCATGGTGCATGCCGTGGAGGGCCAGATGTGCGGGGTGCTGCCGACGACTCGCTACCAGGCGACGGACACGGCGATCAGCCGGGAGATCAAGGCCCGGCTGGACTCGGCGATCCGCACCGGCGTACCGCCGGACCCGCGGACCGCGGCGCTCGCCGCGCTGGCCCACGCGGTCGGTCTCGGCAAGCACCTCTACCCGGGCAACGAAGGACGCTCGTCGCGGTCCCGGCTGCGGGACCTCATCCGGCACGACCCCATGGGCGGCCTGGTGGCGCACGCGGTGATGGACGTCCAGAACGGTGCGGCGGCACAGCCGCGCCGCAGCCCGGCACCGGCCGGCCGGCAGGCCGCCGGACCGGGGGCGAGGCCCGCCCCGGAACCCGCCCGCGGTGTTCCGGCGCAGCCACGCCACGGATCCATGGCGCGAGCCGTGGTCCACTGAGCCGTATCACGGGAACCACCCGCACGACCGCACCACGCACCGCCGCACCACGCACGACCACGCACCGCCGCACCACCAGTCCCCACGGAAAGTCCCCACAGACCCGCTGACGGGAGCCGCAGTTCCGCGCGGGGCGGTGGGACCGGCCGTACGTCCGCACACCCGGACGACGCCGGCCCCGCCGCCCCGCGCGGCCGCGTGTGCGGGGTACGGACCCGAACTGGCGTGTACGCGGCGCATATCGACCGTTTCCCAGCGGTAGAAAGCACCTTGGTGGCAGTCTGCTCAGCAGCAGATACGCAAAGTGGCAGGTATGAGTCACGCAGCCGGAGGTGCACGTCCCGTGGCGTCCAATGTCAATCCCACCGTCAGGCGGCGCCGGCTGGGCCAGGAGCTGCGCCGGCTCCGTGAGCTCAAGGGCATGACGGCCGAGGAGGTGGCGGAGCGGCTGCTGGTCTCCCAGTCGAAGATCAGCCGCCTGGAGAACGGCCGGCGCAGCATCAGCCAGCGCGACGTCCGCGACCTGTGCGGGGTGTACGAGGTCGAGGACCAGCGGATCGTCGACTCGCTGATGCAGATGGCCAAGGACTCGCGCCAGCAGGGCTGGTGGCACGCCTTCGGTGACATCCCGTACAGCGTCTACATCGGCCTGGAGATCGACGCGGAGTCGCTGCGGACGTACGAACCCCAGATCATCACCGGCCTGTTGCAGACCCGGGCGTACGCGGAGGCGCTCATCCAGGGCGCGTTGCCCGAGACGTCGGTCGCCGACATCGAGAAGCGGGTCCAGGTCCGGATAAGGCGTCAGGAACGCGTCTCCGCCGAGGCCAACCCGCTGCGCCTGTGGGTGGTCCTCGACGAGGCGGCGCTGCGCCGCGAGGTCGGCAGCAGGCAGGTGATGCGCGAACAGCTGGAGCACGTCGCCGAGATGTCGCAGCTGCCGCACATCACCGTGCAGGTGCTGCCGTTCGACGTCGGGGCGCACCCCGGCATCAACGGCCAGTACTCCATCCTGGAGTTCGCCGACGCGGCCGACTCCAGCGTCGTGTACATCGAGGGCGTCACCAGCGACCTGTACCTGGAGAAGGCGCAGGACGTGCAGAAGTACACGGTGATGTACGAGCATCTGCGGGCCCAGGCGCTGAACGTGGAGCAGTCCCGTCAGCGCATCGAGGACGTGGCCAAGGAGTACGCGCGCTGAAAGCGGCGGGATCTTACACCCCGGCCGGGCCGTTCTGGAAGACTCACCTGGAATATGCCATCCGGTCGGGTGAATGACTGCTCCGATCGGCGAGGGCAGCGAGTAGCGTCGATCACGCCAAAGATCAAGCGTCATTGGCGTAAACCGCACTCACTCGCCATCGGAGCAGACATGGCAATTCTTCAGGGCGCCACGGAATCTTGGACCAAGTCCTCCTACTCCGGAGGGAACGGCGCGTGCGTCGAGGTCAAGTCCCCCGTCGTGTCGGCGCTCGCCGTCCGTGACTCCAAGACCCCCGAGGGCCCGGTCCTGGCGTTCCCCGCCGACGCGTGGAACGCCTTCGTGACCTCGGTCAAGGGCTGACGGCTCCCCGCACAGCCCGACCGGCACCGCCGGCAGAGCCCTCTCGACCAGTTCGCCGACCTTGCCGAGAGGGCCCTGACCACTCCGCCGGCACGGTCACCGCACGGGGAACGCCACGTCGCACACCGGATCCTCCGGTCCGGCCGCGTCCCAGTCGGCGAAGTACACCTCACGGCACGGCCCGTCCACGGTCAGACCCTGTTCGGCGATCCACGCCTCCACCGCCTCGAAGGCCGCCAGGATCTGCGGATGGGCCACCTGGGCCTTGGTGATCCGGGTGAAGGCCAGCCGCCGGGCCGGCTCCACCCGCACCCCCGCCTCCCAGGTGCGCCCGTGCCGCCCGGCCCACGCCCGCGCCGCCGCCTCGTCGGCGACCGGCACGCACGACTCGGCCGGGCCGTCGCTCTCCATCGACACCTCGCAGTGGTAGGCGACGAACGGCGCCGCGGTCACGCCCCCGCAGTCGCGGGCCGCCTCCTCCAGCCGCCCCAGCGAGGCACCGATCCACGCCGGCAGCTCGTCCGCCAGCGTGTGCCGGGTCTCGGTGATCAGCACCTGCGCGGGCACATCCACCGTCTCCACCGCGAACGTCTCGTACACCTCGGAGTCCCTTCCCGAAAGCCGTGCACGGAGGTAGGCGGCGAGCGTGCGCTGCCCGGCGACCCGGGCCTCCACTTCGGCCCAGTAGGCGCCGAGCAGCCCGGCCGCCTCGGGGCCGTCGGCCCGGACCACCTCACCGACCCGGGCCAGCGGCATGTCCAGCTGCCGCAGCAGCGCCACGAGCCGGGCGCGCTCGACCTGGCCGGTGCGGTAGTAGCGGTAGCCAGTGGTCTCGTCCACGCGGTCCGGCGTCAGCAGGCCCAGACGGTCGTACAGCCGCAGGGCCTTGGCCGACAGCCGGGCCCGCGCGGCGAACGCCCCGATGGTCAGCGACTCGTCGTCGCGCGCGGTGCCCACCTCGTCGTCCTCCGTCGCCGGGCGGCCTGTTCCGCCCGGCGACGCCGAGGCTCGGCCCTGCCCCAGGGTCAAGGTCAACCGCCCCGTCAGCCGGCGAGGTGCGCCTCGACGGCCGCGACGACCTCGGCCGACTCCGGCTCCGTCTGCGGCGAGAAACGGGCCGCGACCTTGCCGTCCCGCCCGATCAGGAACTTCTCGAAGTTCCAGCGGATGTCCCCGCTGTGCCCCTCGGCGTCGGCGAAGCCGGTCAGGCGGTCGTACAGCGGGTGCCGGTCCTTCCCGTTGACGTCCACCTTCTCGGTCAGCGGGAAGGTGACCCCGTACGTCGCCGAGCAGAACTCGGCGATCTCGTCGGCGGTTCCGGGCTCCTGACCCATGAACTGGTTGCACGGCACGCCGAGCACGGTGAAGCCCCGCTCCGCGTACCGCTCGTGCAGCCGCTCCAGGCCGGCGTACTGCGGGGTGAGCCCGCACTTGGAGGCCACGTTCACCACCAGCACCACCCGGCCCGCGTACCGGGACAGGTCGGCGGCCCCGCCCTGGAGGGCACCGATCTCGACGTCGAGGGGAAGGCTGTCGTTGTTGCGCGCGTTCTCTGCGGTCGTCATGGTCGGATGCTAGCCCCGCCCCGCCCCAGGGCCTCGATTGGATCAAGGACCGGCGCAGGCCTCCCGCCCCGGGCGAACCGTTGCATAGGGTAAGAGAAAGGGGAGGGGCGCCGGGGACACGGAGAGCGGCTCCCGAGCGCCGCGACACCGGAGTAGTCATGACCGTGAAGAAGCCGCCGCCCGGAGTCACGGTGCTGGCCTGGCTGCCGATCGCGGCGATGGCCGTGGTCGCCGCGCTGGACCTCTCCGCGGGACCCGGCGTCGGACTTCTGCCGCTGGTGTCGCTCGGCCCCGCCTTCGCCGGTCTCGTCGGCGGCTGGCGGCGCACCGCGCTGATCGGCCTGGTCGCCCTGCTGCTCTGCGTCGCCCTCGGGCTGTACAACGGCCTCTTCGACCGGCCCCGCGGCTACACCGCCATGGCGTCGGTGGCGGGCGTGACCGGCGCCGGGATCGCGGCGGCCGTGATGCGCTCACGCCGGGAGGCCGAACTCGCCAGCGTCCGCTCGATCGCCGAGGTGGCGCAGCGGGTCCTGCTGCGCCCCGTACCGCTGACCGCGGGCCCGTTGCAGGCCGCCGTGTCGTACACCTCCGCGGTCACGGAGGCCCGCATCGGCGGTGATCTCTACGAGGTGGTGGCCTCGCCGCACGGCGTGCGGGTGATCGTCGGCGACGTCCAGGGCAAGGGACTGGCGGCGGTGGAGACGGCCGCGGTGGTCCTCGGCGCCTTCCGCGAGGCGGCGTACGACGAGGCGGACCTGACCGGGCTCGGCGAGCGGCTGGAACGCAGCGTGGCCCGTGAGCCGGACGACGAGAAGTTCGTGACCGCGATCCTCGCCGAGATCGGTTCCGACCACCACGTGACCCTCCTCGCCTACGGCCACCCCGCCCCGATGATCGTCCACCGCGACGGCACGGCCGACTTCCCCGACCCGCCCGCGTACGCCCTCCCGCTGGGCCTCGCCGCCCACGGCGCCCCCGGCCCACGGCCGTACCGGGTGCCCTTCGCCCCCGGCGACCAGCTGCTCCTCTACACCGACGGTGTCACCGAGGCCCGCGACGAGAACGGCGCCTTCTACCCGCTCGCCGAGCGTGCCCACCTCCTGGCCGACCCCGACACCCACCGGGCCCTCGACGCCCTCCGCGAGGATCTGATCCGGCACGCGGCCGGCCCCCACCACGACGACGCGGCGATGCTGCTCCTGCGCTACCAGGACGCGTGAGCTACGGAGAGCGGCGCTCAGTGGCCGTGGCTGTGCCGGGGCCAGTGGAGCCGGTGGGGCCGGTGGGAGGCCGGGCGGCCGGGCTCCGCAGGGGGTTCCGTCGCTCCGCCCACGGCGCCGGTGGTGCTGCTCTCCCCGTCGAGCCGGCGCCTCCTGCCGCGGCGCCGCGCCATCATCGTGCCGCCCAGCACCATCCACATGCCCAGGCCGAAGATCAGCGTCAGGGCGACACCCCCGAGAAACGCGCCCAGGGTGCTGATCGTGAAGGGCTGGCTCCCCAGCAGCGTCACCGTGTAGTCCGGTCCGCCTGACAGGTTGTACGCGATCAGCAGGCCCGTGAAGGCCGCGGCGCCCGCCATGAGCAGAAGACCCAGCAGCACCATGGTTATCACCTCGTCGTGTAGAGGGTGTTCTCCGGACGGGTTACCAGAAGACGCAGGGAGCAACACGCCCCGGCCGAAGGGTCCCGGCGGCCACGCCGGCGGACGTGGTGCCGTGTGTGGCGCCACGTGGTGCCACGTGGTGCCCATCGAAGCGTCTCGAAGTTTCCGCAGGTCAGGAGGGCCATCGCCGCGCTCGCTCGGAATGAGTGCCATGCAGGCTTGCGTGTGACGCCATTGTGGTGCCATGATGGCGTCATGGACCTCACCCCGTATGTCGAGACCCTCCGCCGCGAACTCGTGGTGGCCGCCGATGCCGGCGGCGACGAAGCCCGGGAGCTGGCCGAGCGGCTCACGGCTCCCCTGGAGTCGGCGTCCCGCCTGACCATGCTCAACGTGCTCTCCGCCGCGATGGACGAGATCACCCGTGAACTCGCCCCCGGCTCGGTCGACGTACGGCTGCGCGGGCTGGACCCCGACTTCGTCGTGACGCCGCCGCCCGGCGAGGGCGGCGTCTCCGCCGAGCCGGCGCCCCTGACCGCGGGACCGCTTCCCACCCCGGCGCCGGCCGACGGTGACGAGGGCGGCACCGCCCGCGTCAATCTGCGGCTGCCGGCTCACCTGAAGGCGCGCGCCGAGGAGGCCGCGAGCCGCGAGGGCCTGTCGGTCAACGCGTGGCTCGTGCGGGCCGTGTCGGCCGCGGTCGAGGGCGGCGGCGCCCCGCGCGCGCCGGAGCGGTCCCGCAACGTCGGACAGAGCTTCACCGGCTGGGTGCGCTGACCGGGCCCACGCCCGCACGCGGCAGAAGCACCGCACGTCCGAGCAGAACTGCACGCCGAAGAAGCCCTGCACGCCCAAGCAGCCCTGCACGCCGAAGAAGCACAGCGCCCCACCCACTCCCACCCACCACGTCCCACCAGCGGGGACGCTCCACGGACTCATGAGGACGGTACAGCCATGCCTTCTTTCGACACCCCCGGACCGATCGCGGTGAACGCCCACGTGGGCGCCGGTTCCATCCGGTTCACCGCGGGAGACCGGACCGACACCGTCGTCGAGGTGCGGCCCGGCGACCCCGAGCGGGACAAGGACGTACGGGCCGCCGAGCAGACCGAGGTCGCCTTCACGGGCGGCGTCCTGAGGATCGGCACCAAGGAGCGCCGCTTCATCGGCCCCACCGGCGCCGTCGACGTGACGGTGGAGCTGCCCACGGGCTCGCGCATCGAGACGACCGGCTCCTGGACCCAGGTGCTCGGGGAGGGCCGGCTCGGCGAGGTCCGGGTGAAGACCTCCGGCGGTGACGTCCGCCTCGACACGACCGGCCCGCTCCAGCTGACCGCCTCCCACGGTTCGGTCACCGTGGACCGCATCGAGGGCGCGGCGGAGATCACCACCAGCTCCGGCAGCGTCCGCGTCGGCCTGGTCGAGGGCTCCGCCGTCCTGAAGAACTCGCACGGCCACACCACCGTCGGCACCGCCGTCGGCGACCTGCGGGTGAGCCACGCCAACGGCGACATCGACGTCACCCGCGTCGAGGGCTCGCTCACCGCCACCACCGCCCACGGCGCGCTGCGGGTGGGCGAGGTGGCCCGCGGCGAGGTGCAGCTCGAGACGTCCTACGGCGCCATCGAGGTCGGCATCCGCCAGGGCACGGCCGCCTGGCTCGACGCCCACTCGGGCGCCGGGCAGGTGCGCAACGCGCTCACCGCGTCCGACACTCCCGGGGACGTCGAGGACACCGTCAAGATCCGTGCCCGTACCCGCTACGGCAACATCGACGTCCGCCGCGCCAAGGTCTGACGGCCGGCACCGCATCCCGAGCACCGCAAACCGCACGCCGCCCCGCCCAGTCACCCCACTCCTCAGTCACCCCACCCTCGAACGGGAGGGCTCCATGCCTTCGTCTGTCATGCCCACGCCCAGGAACTCGGGCGGCCGGCCGTCCCCGGCCGCGGTCTCCGCCGTCGGCCTGCGCAAGTCGTACGGCGAGAAGACCGTTCTCGACGGCATCGACCTGCACATCCCGGCCGGCTCCGTCTTCGCGCTGCTCGGCCCGAACGGCGCCGGCAAGACCACCACCGTGCAGATCCTCTCCACGCTCGTCTCCGCCGACGGCGGGCAGGCCCAGGTCGCCGGGCACGACCTCGCCGCCTCCCCGGACGGGGTGCGGGCGGCGATCGGTGTCACCGGCCAGTTCTCCGCCGTCGACGGTCTGATCACCGGCGAGGAGAACATGCTCCTGATGGCGGACCTGCACCACCTCTCCCGTGCCGAGGGCCGGCGGGTGGCCGCCGAGCTGCTCGAGCGGTTCGACCTGGCGGACGCGGCGAAGAAGCCCGCCTCCACCTACTCCGGCGGCATGAAGCGCCGCCTGGACATCGCGATGACCCTGGTCGGCAGCCCGCGGATCATCTTCCTCGACGAGCCGACCACCGGCCTCGACCCCCGCTCCCGGCACACCATGTGGGGCATCATCCGCGAGCTGGTCACCGGCGGGGTGACCGTCTTCCTCACCACCCAGTACCTGGAGGAGGCCGACCAGCTCGCCGACCGCATCGCGGTGCTCCACGACGGCAGGATCGCCGCCGAGGGCAGCGCCGAGGAGCTGAAGCGGATGGTCCCCGGCGGCCACGTGCGACTGCGCTTCTCCGACCCCGCCGCCTACCGGTCCGCCGCCGCCGGACTGCGGGAGGTCACCGCGGACGACGAGGCGCTCACGCTGCAGCTCCCCTCGGGCGGCAGCCAGCGCGAACTGCGCGCCGTCCTCGACCGGCTGGACTCGGCCGGCATCGAGGCGGACGAGCTGACCGTGCACACCCCCGACCTCGACGACGTGTTCTTCGCCCTGACCGGCGGCACCGACCAGCCCAAGGAGACCGTTCGATGAGCACCCCCGTGACCGCCCCGGCCCCTGCCCGCCCGTCCCGCCTCCCCCTCGCCGTGCGCGACTCGTCCACGATGCTGCGCCGCAACCTCCTGCACGCCCGGCGCTACCCGTCGCTCACCCTGAACCTGCTGCTCACGCCGGTCATGCTCCTGCTGCTCTTCGTCTACATCTTCGGCGACGTGATGAGCGCCGGGATCGGGGACGGCGGGGCCGACCGCTCCGCGTACATCGCCTACCTCGTGCCGGGCCTGCTGCTGATGACCATCGGCAGCACCACGATCGGCACCGCGGTGTCCGTCTCCATGGACATGAGCGAGGGCATCATCGCCCGCTTCCGCACCATGGCCATCCACCGCGGCTCCGTCCTCGTCGGGCACGTCGTCGGCAGCGTGATCCAGTCGGTGATGAGCGTGCTCCTCGTGGGCGCGGTCGGCGTGGCCATCGGCTTCCGGTCCACGGACGCCACGGCCCCGGAGTGGCTGGCGGCGTTCGGGCTGCTGGTGCTCTTCACCGTGGCGCTCACCTGGATCGCGGTCGGCATGGGCCTGGTCAGCCCGAACGCCGAGGCGGCCAGCAACAACGCGCTGCCGCTGATCTTCCTCCCGCTCATCTCCAGCACCTTCGTGCCGGTGGACGCGATGCCGGGCTGGTTCCAGCCGATCGCCGAGTACCAGCCCTTCACCCCGGCGGTCGAGACCCTGCGCGGCCTCCTCCTCGGCACCGAGATCGGCCACAACGGCTGGCTCGCCCTCGCCTGGTGCCTGGTCCTCACGGGGCTCGGCTACTTCTGGTCGAAGTCGGTCTTCGACCGCGACCCGAAGTAACCGGCGCGGGCCGCCGGCCGTCCCGTCCGGGGCGGCGTACTCCGACACCACGTCGGCGTGCGCCGCCCCTGTCGTCGTGGGTGCGCCGTCAGGGAGGCGTCAAGGGTGTCCGGGCCGCCGTAAGGAGGCCGTCAACGGCGGTCGAAGCCGGTCAGGGGCGAGCTTTCCTTGCCCTGTCAGACGCTTTCCGCACCTCACTAGGAGCTCGCGATGGCCGACGTGGCCTTCGTCGTCACCACACTCACGGTGTTCGCCCTCGTGGCCCTCGCCGCCAAGGGGGTGACGAAGCTGTGACCGCCGAGAACGTCGTCGGCCTGATCGTGGCCGTCGCCCTGCTGGGATACCTCGTCCTCGCCCTGATCCACCCGGAGAGGTTCTGAGCGGCACATGAGTCCCGTCCTCGCCGGTGTGCTCCAGATGCTCGCGCTGATGGCCGCGCTGGCGCTCGCCCACCTCCCCCTCGGCACCCACCTGGCCAGGGTCTACTCCTCCTCCCGGCACCTGCGGACGGAGAGGTGGATCTACCGGGGCATCGGCGCCGACCCCGACGTGCAGATGCGCTGGCCCGCGTATCTGCGCGGCGTGCTCGCCTTCTCCCTCGCCGGAGTCCTCTTCCTCTACCTCCTCCAGCGGCTCCAGGGCGTACTGCCCGGCTCGCCGGCCTTCGCCTCGATCGACCCGGACCAGGCGTTCAACACCGCCGCGTCCTTCGTGACCAACACCAACTGGCAGTCGTACTACGGCGAGCAGGCCATGGGACACGTCGTGCAGACCGCCGGGCTGGCCGTGCAGAACTTCGTCTCCGCCGCGGTCGGCATGGCCGTCGCCGTCGCCCTGGTGCGCGGCTTCACCCGGGCCCGCACCGGTGAACTGGGCAACTTCTGGGCCGACCTGGTGCGCGGAGTGATCCGCGTCCTCCTGCCCCTCTCGGTGATCGCCGCGATCGTCCTGGTGGCCTGCGGCGCCCTCCAGAACTTCGCCGGCATCCACGAGGTGGGCCAGTTCCCGAACGGGCACGGCACGGGCGGCACACAGCAGTGGGGCGGCGGCGCGGTCGCCTCGCAGGAGGCCATCAAGGAGCTGGGCACCAACGGCGGCGGCTACTTCAACGCCAACTCCGCCCACCCCTTCGAGAACCCGACCCCCTTCTCCAACCTCTTCCAGATCTTCCTGATCCTGCTGATCCCGGTCGCGCTGACCCGGACCTTCGGGCTCATGGCCGGCTCGGTGCGCCAGGGCTACGCGATCCTCGCGGCCATGGCCACCCTCTGGGTCGGCTTCGTCGCCCTGATGATGTGGACCGAGTTCGCCCACCACGGCCCGGCCCCGGAGCTCGCGGGCGCGTCGATGGAGGGCAAGGAGGTCCGGTTCGGCATCGGCGGCTCGTCGCTCTTCGCGGTGTCGACCACGCTGACCTCCACCGGCGCGGTGAACTCCTTCCACTCGTCCTACACGGGCCTCGGCGGCGGCATCACCCTGCTCGGGATGATGCTGGGCGAGATCGCGCCGGGCGGTGTCGGATCCGGCCTCTACGGCATGCTGGTCATGGCGGTCATCGCGGTCTTCATCGCCGGTCTGATGGTCGGCCGCACCCCCGAGTACCTGGGCAGGAAGATCGGCACCCGCGAGATCAAGCTCGCCGCCTGCTACATCCTCGTCACCCCGGCCCTGGTGCTGACCTTCACCGCCGCGGCACTGGCCCTGCCCACCCCGGTCCACTCGATGACCAACTCCGGCGCGCACGGCTTCTCCGAGATCCTGTACGCGTACACCTCCGCGTCGAACAACAACGGCTCGGCCTTCGCCGGTCTGAACGCCGACACGCAGTGGTTCAACACCACCCTGGGCCTGGCCATGCTGCTCGGCCGTTTCCTGCCGATGGTGTTCGTCCTGGCGCTCGCCGGCTCCCTCGCCGGACAGCAGCCCGTCCCGGCCACCGCGGGCACCCTGCGCACCGGAAAACCGCTGTTCACCGGCCTGTTGGTCGGCGCGATCCTGATCGTGACCGGTCTGACCTACTTCCCGGCACTCGCCCTGGGGCCGCTCGCCGAGGGGCTGACCGCATGACCACCGGCACGCACACCACGCACGAGGACCCGATGTCCACAGCCACCCAGCCCCGGCCCCCGCACGACGACGCGTCCACGGGCCACCCGCCCGGCCGCGGACGCCCCGGCGCGGGCCTCTTCGACCCCCGGCAACTGGCCGCCGCGCTGCCCGACGCGTTCCGCAAGCTCGACCCGCGGGTGATGGTGAAGTCGCCCGTCATGTTCGTCGTCCTCGTCGGTTCCGTCCTGACCACGGCCTCCTGCTTCACGGATCCCGGCGACGGCTTCGGCTGGGCCGTCAGCGCCTGGCTCTGGCTCACCGTGCTCTTCGCCAACCTGGCGGAGGCGGTCGCCGAGGGCCGCGGCAAGGCCCAGGCCGACACCCTGCGCCGGGCCAAGTCCGGCACCGTCGCCCGCCGCACCGACGGCACCGTGGTGCCCGGCACCGAGCTGAACGTCGGTGACCTGGTCGTCTGCGAGGCCGGGGACGTCATCCCCGGCGACGGCGACGTCGTCGAGGGGGTCGCGTCCGTCGACGAGTCGGCCATCACCGGCGAATCGGCGCCCGTCATCCGCGAGTCCGGCGGTGACCGCTCCGCCGTCACCGGCGGCACCAAGGTCCTCTCCGACCGCATCGTCGTCCGGATCACGACCAGGTCCGGCGAGACCTTCATCGACCGGATGATCAACCTGGTCGAGGGCGCGGCCCGGCAGAAGACCCCCAACGAGACCGCGCTCACCATCCTCCTCGCCTCGCTGACCGTCGTCTTCCTGCTGGCCTGCGCCACGCTGACGCCGTTCGCCGACTACGCCGGCACCGACCTCACCCCGGTCGTGCTGGTGGCGCTGCTGGTCTGCCTGATCCCGACCACGATCGGCGCCCTGCTCTCCGCGATCGGCATCGCGGGCATGGACCGCCTGGTCCAGCGCAACGTACTGGCCAAGTCGGGCCGCGCGGTCGAGGCCGCCGGCGACGTCTCCACGCTGCTGCTGGACAAGACCGGCACGATCACGCTCGGCAACCGGCAGGCCGCCGAGTTCGTGCCGGCGGGCCGCACCACCGAGGCCGAACTGGCCGACGCCGCCCAGCTCTCCTCCCTGGCCGACGAGACACCCGAGGGCCGCTCCGTCGTCGTCCTCGCAAAGGAGAGGTACGGGCTGCGCGAACGCCACCGAGGGGAACTCGTGGGCGCCCGCTGGACCGGCTTCACCGCGCAGACCCGCATGTCCGGCGTCGACGTCGAGGGCCGCACGGTGCGCAAGGGCGCGGCGGGCTCGGTGATCGCCTGGGTGAAGGAGAGGGGCGGCACGGTGGCCGACGACGCGCAGACGACCGCCGACCGGATCTCCGCCGCCGGGGGCACGCCGCTGCTCGTCGCGGTCGAGGACGAGCACGGGGCCCGCGTCCTGGGCGCCGTCCACCTCAAGGACGTGGTCAAGGACGGCATGCGCGAACGCTTCGCGGAGCTGCGCCGCATGGGCATCAGGACCGTCATGATCACGGGCGACAACCCCCTGACCGCGAAGGCGATCGCGGACGAGGCGGGCGTCGACGACTTCCTCGCGGAGGCCACCCCGGAGGACAAGATGGCCCTGATCAAACGGGAGCAGGCGGGCGGCAAGCTGGTCGCGATGACCGGCGACGGCACCAACGACGCCCCCGCGCTCGCCCAGGCCGACGTCGGCGTGGCGATGAACACGGGCACGTCGGCCGCCAAGGAGGCCGGCAACATGGTCGACCTCGACTCCGACCCGACCAAGCTCATCGAGATCGTCGGGATCGGCAAACAGCTCCTCATCACCCGCGGCGCGCTGACCACGTTCTCCCTCGCCAACGACGTCGCCAAGTACTTCGCGATCATCCCGGCCCTGTTCGCCACGGTCTACCCGGGCCTGGACAGGCTCAACATCATGCGCCTGTCCTCGCCGGACTCCGCGATCCTGTCGGCCGTCGTCTTCAACGCGCTGATCATCGTCGTGCTGGTCCCGCTCGCCCTGCGGGGCGTGCGCTACCGGCCGACGAGCGCGGACCGGATGCTCCGGCGCAACCTCGCCGTCTACGGCCTGGGCGGGCTGATCGCCCCGTTCATCGGCATCAAGCTCATCGACCTGATCGTCTCGCTCCTCCCCGGGATCGGCTGAAGGACATGAACACCTCCGTAACCCGCACGGCCCGCCTCCTCGGCGCGGCCCTGCGCGCCCTGCTCGTCCTCACCGTGGTCACCGGCATCGCCTACCCGCTGCTGATCACCGGCATCGCCCAGAGCCTCTTCCCCCACCAGGCGAACGGCTCCGAGATCACGTCGGACGGCAGAACGGCCGGCTCGTCCCTGATAGGCCGGCCGTACCCGCTGCCGGCGTCCGACAAGGCCGGCCGGACCCCCGCACCGGACCTGAGGTGGTTCCAGGGCCGCCCGGCACGGGGCCTGGGCACCAACACCGTCAACACCCGCTACGACCTCCTCCTGTCCGGAGCGACCAACCGCGCCGCCGACGACGCGGAGCTGGTCCGGTGGATCGCTGAGGCCAAGGCCGCCGTGGTCCGGGACAACTAGGTACCCGGCCACCCGGTCGACCCCGCGGACGTGCCCGCCGACGCGGTCACCTCCTCCGGCTCGGGCCTGGACCCGGACATCTCCCCGGAGTACGCGCACCTCCAGGCCCCCCGGGTGGCGGCCCGGAACGGCCTGCCGGTGAAGGAGGTCGACAAGCTCGTCACCGCCCACACGGAGACCCGCACACTCGGCTTCATCGGCGAACCGAGGGTGAACGTACTGCAGTTGAACATCGGGCTCAGGGAACTGGTGGAGAAGAGCTGACGGCGAGGACGTCGAGCATCGCGCGGGTGGCCGGGCTGGGGTTGAAGCGGTTCCACACCAGATACTCGACCCGGCGGGGCCCGTCGGCCACGGGAATCAGCCTCAGCCCGGCGTCGCCGGCGACCCGGGGCCCGATGAACGCCGACGACAGCAGCGCGACACCGAGCGGCGCCGGCGCGCTGCGCAGCCCGGGTGCCGACGGTCTGCTGGTCGCCGACGACCCGCAGGACGTACCGGCGGCCCACAAGGCGGTAGCGGCGGCCGGACTCGCCCGACTACGCACCTGCCGGTCCCGCACCGCACGAACTGGACCTACCTGAGCCCACCGGCCCTGCTGGAGCCCGGCGCCCGGACGGGCCACTACCGCCGCGGCACCGACACACTCCCCGTGGACACCGACGGGCGCTCGTGGATCAGCGCCGAGGACCTGGCCGTCGCGGCGCTCGACGAACTGGAGACGCCGGGCCCCGACCACCACATCACGGTGGCCCACCGCGGCGAAGGCGGACTGTCGGCGGCGTGAACGACCCGGCGGGGCTTCCGCGCGGAACCGCGTGTGGCAAGGTAGGCCGACGGCTCACGCCGACCCCGCCTCACGTGGGACCGGCCCGCCGCCTGCTCGTACGAGAATCCCGCAGGAGTTACGCACGTGAACGGAAGGCGCCGCCGAGCGCTGCTGGCGACGGTCCACCCCATGCTCGAGCCCGGAGAGCGGGTCGAGGTGGCGACCATCGTGAACCTGAGCTCGGTGTCGGTACGCCGCACCGCGGTGTTCGCGGCCGCCTCGGCGATCCTGAGCGCGGGCGCGATGGCCGTCGTCCCGGCACCCACGCCCATGTACCTGGCCATGACCGACCGCCGCATCCTCATCTTCCGGGCCGACCCGACCTTCGCCCGCCCGAAGGAGCACGTGATGACGATCCCGCGGGCGGGCCTGGTGCGCACGGACATCAAGGAACGCGTGCTCAACTCGTCCTTCATCGTCTCGTCACCGGCCGCCGAGCAGGGCCTGAAGATCATCTTCCCGCTGATCGGCCGCAAGGACCGCAACGCGGTGGCGGCGGCCCTGCCCCTGGCGACCTGACCCCCTCGTCGGCGGGGCCGTGTACCGCATCTGGCAATCGGGGTGGGCGCCGGTCCGGATCGACCGCACGTAACCGCCGGTGCGGTTCCGCTCGGGTGGTGCGGCACACGCGGCCTCGCCTGAATGCGAGTGCTGCTCGTCGTCCGTCACGGCGCCGTGCTCTCCTTCGAGGCGTTCAGCCGGCTCGCGCAGTCTGGCCATGGCGTCCTGACCAAGGACCTTGCGGTGCTCGTGATGCCTGGCGATCTGCCCGCTCACGCAAACGGCCCCGGACGGGAGTCCGAGGCCGAACAGAGCGCCTCCCCGGGGGAGAAACCCCAAGTCGGCGACGTCATGCGTGGTGCCCCCGGCAGGATTCGAACCTGCGACACCCGCTTTAGGAGAGCGGTGCTCTATCCCCTGAGCTACGGAGGCAAGCGCCCGCCGGGGCGCCCGGTCCACAGGGTACCGGATCGTGGCTCGGGCGGGTGGCCGGCGGGGGCGTCGGTCGGGGGGTGGCGCGGTGCTGCCGAGTGCGTCGGGCGGGCGCCGTGGCAGGGGTTCGCCGGTGGCGGAGCGTTGCGCGCGGCCAACTTCTCGGAGCCTTTCAGGGCTGTAACTGGCGTGAAATCTGGGACAGTTGTGCCTGCGGTGGCCCCGTCGACGTGGTCCCGCTGCATGCTGCGGGCGGGTGCCCGAGCGGTGGGGAGCTGTGTGAGACGTGGGACGGCCGGCGCCACTCCCGTTCCGCCTGTGGCGCAAGGTGCCGTACTGGAAGCCGTGCCAGAGGGAGCAAGGAGCAACGACATGGATGCCCATTCCGTACCTGTGCCGCCGCCGGGGTGCCCCGCTCACGGCTCCGGAGGCAGGGTGCCGCTGTACGGTCCGGATTTCGCGGCCGATCCGCAGGCCTACTACGACTACCTGCGCCACCACGGGCCGACCGCACCCGTGGAGCTCGCGCCGGGCGTGGAGGCCACCCTCGTCACGGACTACACGGCCGCGCTGCAGCTGCTGCGCGACCCCGGGTTCCGCAAGGACGCGCGGCTGTGGCGGGGGCTGCGGAGCGGCGAGGTGCCCGAGGACAGCCCGGTCGTGCCGCTGCTCGCGTACCGGCCGAACTGCATGTTCGCCGACGGCACCGAGCACCAGCGGCTGCGGCAGGCGGTGACCGACAGCATGGCGCGTATCGACTCGCGGCGGCTGACGCAGATCACCGGGCAGGCCTCGGCGTATCTCATAGCCCAGTTCAGTGCCCGCGGCTCCGCCGATCTGATGGCCGACTATGCCCGGCAGCTTCCGTTGTTCGTCTTCAACGAACTGTTCGGGTGCCCTGCCGAGATCGGGGACCGCGTGCTGTCCGGCATCTCCGGCATGTTCGACGGCATCGACGCCGCCGAGTCGGCCCGCGTGCTGCACGGGGCGGTCGGTGAGCTGGTGGCGCTCAAGCGGGAGCGGCCCGGCGACGACGTGGCCTCCTGGCTGATGGCGCACGAGGCCGGCCTGTCCGACGAGGAGATGCTGCACCAGCTCTCCCTGCTCCTGGGCGCCGGCGCCGATCCGTTGCGCAATCTGATCGGCAACACCCTGCACCGCATCCTCACCCACGCCCCGGGCGCCTACCAGGACGTCCGGCACGCCGTCGACGACACGCTGTGGCAGAACCCGCCCGTCGCGAACCTCGCCGCGCACTATCCGGCGGACGACCGGACGTACGCCGGCCGGCGGGTGGAGGCGGGCGAGCTGGTGATGGTCAGTTTCGCGGCCGCCAACACCGGCATCGAGCGGGCGGAGGGGCAGACCGGCAACCGGGCCTCCCTGGCGTGGAGCGCCGGCCCGCACGCCTGCCCCTCGCAGCGGCCGGCGATGCACATCACCGTCACCGCCGTCGACAACCTGCTCGGCCAGCTGCCGGACATCGAACTCGCGGTGGCGGCCGATCGTCTGACCTGGCGGCCCGGGCCGTTCCATCGGGCTCTCGACGCGCTTCCCGTGCGCTTCCGTGCGACCAGGGTCGTGGGGCAGCCGCCCACGCCGATCCCGTCCCAGCGCACGGCGAGCCCGAAGGCCGAGCACGTCGACGGGGCGCGCCGGACGGTCAGCTCCGGGAAGTGGAGCCAGTTCCTGTCCTGGCTGAGGAAGTGATCTCCCGGTCCCTGCGGCCGTCACGGTCCACCCGTACGTCGTAACCTGCGATCGACGTACGGGCGTTGACCCGAACACCCCAGCCCCCGGTCCTCCGGGGCCGTGCCACCAGGAGTGAGCAAGCCGCCATGGACGCCAACACCCCCGACGCGGTGCCCCCGCCGGGATGCCCCGCCCACGCCACCGGGCGGATACCCCTGTACGGGCCCGATTTCGCGGCCGACCCGCACGCGTACTACGACTACGCCCGGCGGTACGGTCCCACCGCACCCGTCGAACTCGCCCCCGGCGTCGACGCCCACCTCGTCACCGACTACGCGACGGCCCTGCGCCTGCTCCACGACAACGCCGTCTTCCGCAAGGACGCCCGGCGCTGGCGGGCCTTCGACGAAGGGCTGGTCCCGCCGGACAGTCCCGTCGTCCCGCTGCTCGCGTACCGGCCCAACGCGATGTTCAGCGACGGCGCCGAGCACCTGCGGCTGCGCCAGGCGATCACCGATGCCATGGGGCGCGTGGACACCGCCCGGCTGGCGCGCAGCACCGAGCAGATCTCGGACTACCTCATCTCCCAGTTCGCCTCCCGCGGCTCCGCCGACCTCATGGCCGACTACGCCAAACAGCTGCCGCTGTTCGTCTTCAACGAACTCTTCGGCTGCCCCGCCGACATCGGCGACCGCATCCTGTTCGGCATCTCCGGCATGTTCGACGGCATCAACGCCGAACGGGCCGCAGAGGTGCTCTTCGGCGCCGTCGGTGAGCTGGTGGCCCTCAAGCGTGCCCGGCGCGGTGACGACGTGACCTCCTGGCTGATGGCGCACGAGGCCGGTCTGACCGACGAGGAGATGGTCTACCAGCTCTCCCTGATCCTCGGCGCAGGCGTCGACCCGCTGCGCAATCTGGTCGGCAACACCCTGCACCGCGTCCTCGTCCACGACGAGTACGCCCGCCAGGGCGGACTGATCGACGAGGCGCTGGAGGACACGCTCTGGGAGAACCCTCCGGTGCCCAACTTCGCGCCCCACTATCCCGCCACGGACGTGGAGTTCGCCGGGCAGAAGTTCCAGGAGGGCGAACTGGTCCTGGTGAGTTTCGCCGCCGCGAACAACAGCCCGGCACTGACCGCCGCCCGGCAGTCCGGCAGCAACCGGTCGCACCTGGCATGGAGCGCGGGCCCGCACGCCTGCCCCTCGAAGGACTCCGCCCGGCAGATCACCATGGCCGCCGTCGAGAACCTCCTCAACCGGATCCCCGACATCGAGGCCGCCGTTCCCGAGGACAGCCTGACCTGGCGCCCCGGGCCCTTCACCCGCGGCCTCACCGCGCTCCCGGCCCGCTTCACCCCGGTCGCGGCCCCGGGCCGGGCCGACGCCCCGGGCCGGGCATCCTCGGTCGAGCGCTCCGAACAGCCCGGCACCGCGCGCAAGGGCGGGGGCACCGGGCGCTGGAGCCAGTTCCTGAAGTGGCTCACCGGCTGACGCGCGCACCGAGTCGCCGTCACCCGCTGTCCTCGTAGCCGCCCGCCCTCGGAGGCGGGCAGCGACCCGCATCGTTCGGAGGTAATCGTGATCCGCCAGGAAACCGCCTGGGTCCTCTTCGTCGCCGGCCTGATCTTCATCGCGTCACTGGTGCTCGGGGTGTGGAAATGGCAGCAGTCGATGGCGTCCCCGGACGGAACGGCACACCGCTACGTCAACGTCGCGCACAACGCCGGACTGTTGTACTCCTTCGCGACGTCGGCCGTCGTGGCGCCGCTCGTCCAGTTCTCCGGCTGGCCGACGGCGGTGAACGTCACCGCCGCCGCGGCGATCGTGGGCATGTTCACCGTCACGATCTCGAACTACGTGCGGCTCGGTATCCAGGCCCGCACCGACAACCAGATGCGCGACCTGAGACCCAGCCTGCGCGGGGTGCGCGAAGCACTCGTCATCTGTGAGATCGGCGGTACGGCCGTCCTGCTGACCGGGTTCGCCTCGGCCCAGTTGTAGGCGAAACGCTGGAGGCGGACGGCTGGAGGCGGACCGTGCGGCGGGCCGTCAGGTCAGGGGGACCGGGGTGAAGCGGGCCGCCGTGTGGAGGTCCGTCTCGATGTGTCCGGCGGTGCGGAGCAGCTCCGGAAGGACGTCCGTCACACACGCCTCCGCCGTGCGGCGGGCGGCGTGCATGGCCACGTTCAGGGCCGCCACCGCCTTGCCCGTGCGGTCGCGGACCGGGACCGCGATCGAGCGCAGGCCGGCCTCCAGCTCCTCGTCGACCAGTGCGTAGCCCTGCGCCCGGACCTCGTCGAGGTCGGCGAGCAGGACGCGGCCCGGGGCGGTCGCGGGGGCCGGGAGGCGGGTGCCGACGGTGAGACGGGCGCTCATCACGCGGCTCGGGGAGGCCGACGCCGTGTACTGGACCTCCGAGCCAGGGCCGGAAGAGCCCGCCCCCGCGCCCGCGCCCGGGTCCGTGAGGACGGCCAGCGACGCCGACTCCTGGACGCGGGCCGCGAGTGCCGTCAGGTGGGGCTGGGCGATCCCGGGGAGGGAGAGACGGGAGAGGGGCGGGAAGCCCAGGGACAGGACGCGGGGGGTGAGGGAGAAGGTGCGCCGGCCGGGGGAGTGTGCCACCAGGCCCGCGTGCTCGTGCGTGATCAGCGCCCGGCGGACCGTCGCCCGCGCCAGGCCCGTCACCTTCGCGATCTCCGTGAGGGAGAGGGCGGGCCGGTCCTCGCCGAAGGCCGTCAGGACGGTCAGGCCGCGGGCCAGGGACTCCACGAACTCGCGGCCCAGTTCCTGTTTCGACGCGCCGGTCCAGACCGCCAGTCCCGCGGGCGGCGGGCCAGGTGGCGGGGGCGGGGCGTGGCGCAGGTCGTCCTCCATCTGCGCCACCGCCGCGCGCAGGCGGGGGAGCAGGGTGGTGCGCAGGTCCTGCGCCGTGTGGCGGCTGGTGTGGCTCACCACGCTCGCCACGCACGCCACCCGGCCGCTGCCCGGATCCCGTACCGGCACCGAGACCGCGACCAGGCCCGGTTCGATCAACTGGTCGTCCAGGGCCCAGCCGTCGGCCGCCGCCCTCGCCGTACGGTGCGCGAAGTCCGCGTCGGGAGGGGCCGCGTGGCCGCGTGGCGGCACGGAGCCGCGTGGCGGTACGGAGGGGAACGTGCGGTCCTCCGGGTCGGTGGAGCGGCGGGCGTGCCAGTGGTCCCAGTCGGCCTGTGTCCACTCCGTGGCGAACAGCGGGCCCGGCGCGGTGCGTTCGGCGGGGAGCAGGTCGCCGATGCGGAAGCTCAGGGACATCGCGCGGCGGCGCGTGGCCTGGTGGATGAAGCGGATGCCGTCCCGGTCGCCGACCGCCAGCGACACCGACTCGTCCAGCTCGTCGGCGAGGGCGTCGGCCCGGTGGGAGAGCAGGGCGGGCAGGCGCAGGGCCGAGAGATAGGCGTTGCCCAGTTCCATCAGGCGGGGGGCGAGGGTCACGTCGCGGCCGTCCAGGCGGACGTATCCCATGCGGGCCAGGGTGACGGTGACGCGGTCGACCGTGGAACGGGCGAGGCCCGTGGCCTTCTCCAGGGCGCTGAGGCTGAGGGCGCCGCCGTCCGCCTCGGTCAGCCGGCGCAGTACGGCGATGCCGCGCAGGAGCGGTGCGACCGCCTCCGCCGGTGCGGCGACCGTGTTTTCCGGCGCGGCGTCGGCGGTGTCGTTCGTGGTGTGGGCGGGCATCGGCTCTCCGGTACGGCGGTCGCGGCAGGCCTACCGTAATGCCGGGACCGTGGCACCGGTGCGGCACCGGTGCGGCACCGGCGGCCGGCCTCCTCAGCTCCGCGTGACCCGCACCTGGTGGTCCCCCTTCAGGTCCGCCCCCGACACCGCGATGGTGATCCCCCGGCGCGGGTCCTTGAAGGTCTCGCCGGGGGCGAAGGCGGCGTCCGAGAGCTCGGCGTGGACGTTGGGGCTGCGGGTGCAGCCGCCGCTGTCCTTGCGGGAGTCGTACACCGTCACCGGGCCCATCCCCGTGTCCACGTCCGCGTCGACCTTGTAGATCAGCACGCCCTCGCGGCACACGGCCTCGTCGTTGCCCTCGCGGGTGCGCAGCTCGACCGCGTATCCGGACGTGCCGTCGAGCGGTATGACGACCAGCTTGTCGCCGCCCTTGCGGGCCAGCGGCGTCAGCGTGTACTCCGTCGTGCCCGGCTGCGACGCGCAGTGCACCTGGGACGGGTCCAGCCAGCCCAGCTTCCACTTGTGCCAGCCGAGCAGGTCGTTGTCGGCCCCCCAGTCCTCGCTCATGATGTCCCAGTGGCCGACCGCGCCCCCGCCCTCCTGGGTGTAGAGGTCGGGCAGGCCGAAGACGTGGCCGTTCTCGTGGGGGAGCACGCGGTAGCCGGTCTTGTCGTAGGAGCCGGAGCCGTCGTCCTGGCGGGAGTAGACGAAGGACGCGTTCGCCACGGGGACGCCGTCGGCGACCGGGGCCTCGGCGTTTCCGGCGAAGGTGACGGACAGGACCGTGTCCAGGGCGGAGGGGCCCGCGTTCGGCGTCACCAGCACGTTCAGGAGGTCGTACGCGCGGAAGTCCACCTTCGCGTCGGCCACCGACACCAGGTCCTGCACCAGCTTGCGGTAGCCCGGTTCGAAGGGCGCGCCGCGCTCTATGCCGTACTCGGCGAACGGCTTGGGCATGCGCAGCCAGCCGCGGACGGGGCTCTCGGGGCGGTAGTCGAGGCGGCCGTAGGAGCTGGTGCGGAACCACTCCTGGGTCTGCGGGAAGAACTCGTCGTACCGGTCCATGGCCTTGCCCTCGCCGGGCGCGTCCGAGAAGTCGATCATCAGGTTGAGGGCCCGGACGGTGCCGGTGGAGCGGGCGTACCCGGACGAGGTCGGAACGCCTTCCGACATCTGGATCTCGGAGCCGCCGCTGATCATGCAGGGGCCGTGCGGGGAGGAGCGGGAGAGGGTGGCGGGGCCGGGGCCCGACGTGGAGGTGCCGGGGGCGAGCCGGCCGGTGCCCGCCGAGGTGCTGACGGCGAGCGTCAGGACGGCGACGGTCGCGATCGCGGCCGGACGGCGCAGGCGTATGCGTCGGCTCGGTGGCCGCACCTGCGGCTGCGGCTGCATGCAGACCTCCCGGACCCCGGCAGCCGCCGGTCACCGACTGCACCCTTGCGCTCACCCTGTGCCGAGGGGTGTGCGGGCGCGCGCTGGAGCGGACCGATCGTGGGTTTCTCGCGGGTAGCCGTCGGCGGGGTCCGGGAGCGGTGCGTCCGCGCCGGTCGAAGACCCTGGTCGCGGCCCCCGTCGACGGCCTGCGCCGGGCCCGTGCGGGCGGCACCGGGCGTGTGTGACACAGGTCACCGCGAAAGCTTCCCGGGGTGGGAAATAACCGGGGACCGCTTCCCCGTTTAGCCCTGTGTCCGAGCGAAACGGGGAAACGATCCCCGGATCGCGGTCAGGACGACAGACCAAGGCTTCACCGCACCACCCCGTACGTCACTCGACACGTCACCCAGCCCAAGGAGTACGCCGTGCAGACCGCCACCCCCGTGCAGCGCAAGGCGCCCCGGCCGCGCGCCGACGCCCTGCGCAACCGGGAGCGGATCGTCACCGCCGCCCGGGAGATGTTCGTCGAGCACGGCGCCGACGTGCCGCTCGACGAGGTCGCCCGCCGGGCCGGTGTCGGCAACGCCACGGTGTACCGCAACTTCCCCGACCGTGACGCCCTCGTCCGTGAGGTCGTCTGCTCGGTCATGGACCGGACGGCACGGGCGGCCGAGCTGGCCCTCGCGGAGACCGGCGACGCGTTCGAGGCGCTGG
This sequence comes from Streptomyces sp. NPDC032940, assembly GCF_040636935.1. Lineage (NCBI taxonomy): Bacteria > Bacillati > Actinomycetota > Actinomycetes > Kitasatosporales > Streptomycetaceae > Streptomyces > Streptomyces sp. NPDC032940. Next base: position 297,642 of record NZ_JBEZVJ010000003.1, read on the forward strand.
AGCGCTTCGTGCACGCCGCCGCCGACGAGCGGATCAGCGCGCTGTGCCCGATGGCGTCCAGCTCCTTCGACAAGCACCACCCCGACCTGGAGGCGGCGCGCGACCGGGTCGAGCGGCTCGTCGCGGAGGTCATGGCACGGGCCGTCGCGGCCGGGCAGCTCCGCGACGACGTCGGCGTGGGCGACGTGATGATCGCCGCGGCCCAGCTCAGCCGGCCCCCGGCCGGTACGGGGTGCGTGAGCGCCGACCGGTTCGTCCACCGCCATCTTCAGCTGTTCCTGGACGGGCTGCGGGCCCCCGCCCGCTCCGCCCTGCCGGGTACGGCCGTGACTCTGGAGGATCTGCGCCGGCCCTGCGACCAGTAGTTCCACCCCCGGCAGTCACCTCACCACACAGCTGACCGTCCGACCGGAGGGCGGCGGCCCCGCGGCCGCCGCCCCGGGTGCGGCCGTCCCTCTTACCGACCTTTTTCCGTCACGAAGTCCCGAAGTGGGTATCCCCATGTCTCAAGCAGCCGTCAAGGCTCCCGCCCCCGGCGTCCCCGACGCCGGACGCTGGAAGGCGCTCGTCTTCATCGCGCTCGCCCAGCTGATGGTCGTCCTCGACTCGACCATCGTGAACATCGCCCTTCCCTCCGCCCAGCAGGACCTCGGCATCTCCGACGGCAACCGGCAGTGGGTCGTCACGGCCTACGCCCTCGCCTTCGGCGGTCTGCTGCTGTTCGGCGGCCGGATCGCCGACCTGTGGGGCCGCAAGCGGACCTTCGTCACGGGTCTGGCCGGCTTCGCCGTGGCCTCCGCGCTCGGCGGTGCGGCCACCAACGAGGCGATGATGTTCGGCTCCCGCGCTCTGCAGGGTGCCTTCGGCGCGCTGCTCGCGCCCGCCGCGCTCTCCCTGCTCGCCGTGATGTTCACGGACGCCAAGGAGCGTGCCAAGGCGTTCGGCATCTACGGTGCGATCGCCGGTGGCGGTGCCGCCGTCGGTCTGATCCTCGGCGGCTTCCTCACCGAGTACCTGGACTGGCGCTGGACCTTCTTCGTCAACATCCCGTTCGCGGTCGTCGCCGCGGCCGGCGCGTACCTGGTCATCCGCGAACCGGAGGACAGCCGCAACCGCTCCTCGCTCGACATCCCCGGCGTGATCCTTTCCACCCTCGGTCTGGTCGCGCTCGTGTACGGCTTCACCCGCGCCGAGTCGGCCGGCTGGAGCGACGGTCTGACGATCGGCATGTTCGTCGGCTCCGCCGTGCTGCTGACCGCCTTCGTGCTCGTCGAGAAGCGGGTCAAGGCGCCGCTGCTGCCGCTGCGCGTGGTCACCGACCGCAGCCGCGGCGGTATCTACCTCTCGCTGGGCCTGGCCATCATCGGCATGTTCGGCCTGTTCCTCTTCCTGACCTACTACCTGCAGGTCGTGAAGGGCTACTCGCCGGTGAAGACCGGCTTCGCCTTCCTGCCCATGGTCGCGGGCATGATCACGGGCTCCACCCAGATCGGCGCCCGCCTGATGACCCGCGTCCGGGCCCGGCTCCTGATGGGCCCCGGCTTCCTGGTCGCCGCGCTCGGCATGCTGCTGCTGACGCAGCTGGAGGTCGACACCTCCTACGCCGCCCTGCTGCTGCCCGCGATGCTGCTGCTCGGTCTCGGGATGGGTACGGCGTTCATGCCGGCCATGTCCCTGGCCACCCAGGGCGTGGAGCCGCGGGACGCCGGTGTGGCCTCCGCGATGGTCAACACCTCCCAGCAGGTGGGCGGCGCCATCGGTACGGCGCTGCTGAACACGATCGCCGCCTCGGCCACCACGTCCTACATCGCCGACCACATCGGCGGCGCGGCCGGCCGGTCCCAGCAGCAGCTGGTCCAGCTGGAGGGCATGGTGCACGGCTACACCAGCGCGATCTGGTTCGCCGTCGGCATCCTGGTCGCCGCCGGTGTGATCGCGCTGACCTTCGTCAACGCCGGCCGTCCGGGCGGCGCCTCCGTCACGGGGGCCGGTTCCGGCGACGGTGTGGAGGACGAGCTGCCGGTGCCGGTCGTCGCCCACTGACGCCGGCCGGTGACACCCCTCGGGCCCTGAGCACCACCGGCCCTCCCTGAGCGAGGCGTTCAGCGCAGCCAGGGCAGGTCCGCGCCCGCCTCCGCGGGCTGGAGTCCCTCGGCGACGATCCGCATGATCTCGCCGAGGGACTTCTGCTGTTCCGGGGTGAGCCGGTCGAACAGGGCCTGGCGTACGGCGGCGACGTGACCCGGCGCGGTCTGCCGCAGGACGGCGTGCCCCTCGTCCGTGAGCACCGCGAACTGGCCGCGTTTGTCGGACGGGCAGTCCTCGCGGCGCACCCAGCCGCTCTTCTCCAGGCGGGCGATCGCGTGCGAGAGGCGGGAACGGGTGATCTTCGCGTACTTGGCCAGTTCCGTCATCCGCAGGCGCCGCCTCGGCGACTCGGCGAGCTTGACCAGCAGGCCGTAGTAGACGTGGGGCATGCCCGCGTCGCGCTGGAGCTGGCGGTCGAGGTGGTCCTCCAGGAGGGTGGCGGCCTCGATGTAGGAGCGCCACACGAGCTGTTCCTCGTCGGTGAGCCAGCGGGGCTCGTCGGCGGGGGCCGGGATGGGTGCCGTGTTCATGCATCCCACTCTACGAGACCACTTCTTGAAGATTAAACAAAATGGAGGTAGCTTCGAGAGAGAGGTTGAGACTTCAAGTAGTTCGTCCGTTCCAGCCAAGCCATGTGATGGGGAGCCGCCGCCATGCCGACCGACGTGCGGGAGCGCAAGCCCGCCCTCTACCTGAGTCACGGCGCCCCGCCCCTCGCCGACGACCCCCTCTGGCCCGGGCAGCTGGCCGCCTGGGCCGCCGGTCTGCCCCGCCCGAAGGCGATCCTCGTCGTCTCCGCCCACTGGGAGGAGGCCCCGCTCGCCCTCGGCGCCACCCGCACCGTGCCGCTCGTCCACGACTTCTGGGGCTTCCCCGAGCGCTACTACCAGGTGCGCTACGCGGCCCCCGGTGCCCCCGAACTCGCCGACTCCGTCCGCAAGCTGCTGCGCGCCCCCGGCACGCCCGTGCAGGACGTGCCCGACCGCGGCCTCGACCACGGCGCGTACGTTCCGCTGGTGGAGATGTATCCCGACGCCGCCGTCCCGGTCCTCCAGGTCTCCATGCCGACCCTCGACCCGGTCCGGCTGATGGAGACCGGCCGCAGGCTCGCGCCCCTGCGCGACGAGGGCGTGCTGATCATCGGCTCCGGGTTCTTCACCCACAATCTGGCCGCCCTGCGCCAGGGCGGCGTGCCCGCCTGGTCCGCGGAGTTCGACGACTGGGGCCGGCGCGCGCTCGACGCCGGTGACGTGGACGCGCTGCTCGACTTCACCCGCAAGTCCCCGGCGGGCCGGCTCGCCCACCCGCGCACCGAACACTTCGCCCCGCTGTTCGTCACGATGGGCGCGGCCGACGCGGCCGGCGAGCTGGACCTCGGAGAGTCGGTGATCGACGGGTTCTGGATGGGGCTGGCGAAGCGGTCGGTGCAGTTCGGCTGAGTCCGCTCAGGAGCGGTTCCGGAGCGGCTTCTCGTACCAGGCCACGTCCCAGTAGCGGCCGAACTTGCGGCCCACCTCGCGGAACGTGCCCACGTGCCGGAAGCCGAGGCGCTCGTGCAGGCGGGCGGAGGCCGCGTTGGGCAGCGCGACGCCCGCGTAGGCGCGGTGCAGGTCCTCGCCGGCCAGCGCCTCGAAGAGCGAGGTGTAGAGCAGGGTGCCGATGCCCCGGCCGCCGGCCCCCGGGGCGACGTAGACGGTGGTCTCCACCGACGTCGCGTAGGCGGGCTTGGCGCGATAAGGACTGGATGTGGCGTAGCCCAGAATCTCCCGTGAGTCCGCGTCCGTGGCAACCCTCAGCCGGTGGGGGCCGTCTTCAGGGTGGGAGAGCAGCCAAGGGCGGCGCTCTTCCGGGGTGAACGGGGCGGTGTCGAACGTGATGGGCGTCTCACGTACGTAGTGGTTGTAGAGCTCGGTGAGCGCCTTGAGGTCGCCGTCGACCCCCGGCCTGACCTGGACATCCGTGCGCTGCGACGACATCGGTCCTCCTCGTGCGGCGGCACAGGGTACTGCATGATCAGAAAAATCGGGGGGCGGGTTGGGAATTCTGTCCGGATTCCAGTCGTTGTTTCCATCGGATGCAGGGCACCCGAGGAGAGTCCGGAGGGAGTCCGGAGACGGATTCCGTAACTGCAAGCAGAGACCGGAGACGACCCACACGGTGGCCGAACGTCCACAGGACCGCCCGCTGAACCACTCATCGCAAGGGAGCACGCATGGCAACCCGTGCCGTCGCCCGTCGTAAGTCCGCCACCGGCGAGACGGCCGACGCGGCAACCAGCGTCCGCGCCAACGGCGGCGAGCTCGCCGACCGCGATCTGGTCGGCATGTACCTCGACGAGATCGCGCGGACCCCGCTGCTCGACGCCGCCAAGGAGGTCGAGCTGTCCCAGACCATCGAGGCGGGTGTGTTCGCGCGGCAGGTCCTCGAAGGCTACGAGGAGACCGGGGCGGATGCCACCCGGGAGGAGCTCGAGGCGCTGATCGCCGAGGGCGAGCGGGCGAAGGACGTCTTCATCCGCTCCAACCTCCGCCTGGTCGTCGCGGTCGCCCGCCGCTACCCGCGCAGCGGTCTGCCGCTCCTCGACCTCATCCAGGAGGGCAACGCCGGCCTGGTCCGCGCGGTCGAGAAGTTCGACTACCGCAAGGGCTTCAAGTTCTCGACGTACGCGACCTGGTGGATCCGCCAGGCCATCACCCGGTCGATCGCCGACCAGTCGCGCACCATCCGTCTGCCCGTCCACCTCGTGGAGGAGCTGGGCCGGATCCGCCGCGTGCAGCGCGAGTTCAACCGCGAGCACGGCCGCGAGCCGGAGCCCGCGGAGATCGCGGCCGAGCTGGGCTCCACGCCGGAGCGCGTCACCGACGTGCTCGACTGGGCCCGCGACCCGGTCTCGCTGAACATGTCGGTGGACGACGAGGGCGAGACCCAGTTCGGCGACCTGCTGGAGGACACCTCCGCCGTGTCGCCCGAGCAGTCCGTGATGACGCTGCTGCGCAGCGAGGAGCTGGACGACCTGATCGGCCGCCTCGACCCGCGCACGGCCTCGATCATCAAGATGCGCTACGGCATCGACGACGGCCGCGAGCGCACGCTGACCGAGGTCGGCAAGGAGCACGGACTCACCCGTGAGCGGATCCGGCAGATCGAGAAGCACGCGCTGCTGGAGCTGAAGAAGCTGGCGCGCGACACCGGCTTCGAGGCGGCGGCCTAGGACCGCGGGGCCGTCGTCGCGGGCGGCCCCGGCCCCGGTCCCTCGTGAGGCGGGGGGCGTGGGGTGACGCGTGGGGCGTACGCCGGTGGCCGAAGCCCGCGCAAACATGGCGTGTAACGCTGCTTCAATCGGCGGGGGCCCGGGAACAAGAACTCCGGGCCCGGCGGTTCGCGCCCCGATCCGCACCGGATCCGACGCACACTTGGACCACGTCCCGACGCACTCCCCCCGGCGCCGGGACTTCCCGAGCCGGGCTCGGCGCCCCTCCCCCCGGGTGCCGAAGCCCGGCTCTCTCCGTGTGGGCAGACGTGGAAAGGCGGGCCACCCCGAACCTGAACCCCGGGGTGACCCGCCGGATGGCAGATTCTGCCACAGCGGCATAGCCTGCCGAAGTGAGCAGCACCACCCGTACTCCCGCACCCGGCCGGCCTGCGGTCTCGCTGACCGAGCGGCGCAAGGCCGAGACCCGCATGGACATCGCCCGCGCGGCGGCCCGCCTCTTCGCGCAACAGGGCCTGAGGGCCACCAGGGCCGAGGACATCGCGCGCGCCGCCGGTATCGCGCCGCGCACCTTCTACCGCTATTTCGCCACCAAGGAGGAGGCCGTCGCGCCCCTCTACGCCCTCGGCGCCGAACGCTGGGTCGAAGCGGTGCGCGAAGCGCCGGCCGAACTGTCCCCGCCGCAGGCGCTGGAACACGCGACGCGGCACGTGCTGACGCCGGGGGCCGGGGTGTCCGCCGCTTCGTGGGAGGGGGCGCGGACGCTGATCCGCCTGGCCGAGGGGAGTCCCGCGCTGCGGAAGGTGTGGGCGGAGGTGTGCCATGTGACCGAGCGGGCGCTGGGGGAGGCGCTGGCGGAGCGGGTGCACGGGCGGGACGACAACGTTGCCGAGGAGCCGGCGGAGGCGGTCGTCGGGCCCAGGACGCGTTTTGCGGCTGCGGCGGCGGGGGCGGCTGTGCGGGTGGCGGTGGAGTACTGGGCTGCTTCCGCGGAGGAGCCGGTGCGGGCGCTGGACCTGGCGCTGGGGAACCTCGAGGTGCTGAGAGGGCTTGAGTGGGACGAGGCGCGGGGGTCGGTCGGGTAGCCGGGCTGGGCTGAGCGGGCGCGGGGGTGGGTTGCGCGGCTCGGCGCTGACGAGGTGCCGCCGCGCCCGCCCGTGCCGCCCTGGGGGTACCTCCCACGCCCGTTCAGGCCCGCTTCAGGCACTGGGGGAGGCACGATTGCCCGCGGATCACGCGGTGGCGTGTCAGGGGTTCGGGGTGCGCGGATCACGCGGTGGCGTGTCAGGGGTTCGAGGTGCGCGGATCACGCGGTGGCGTGTCAGGGGTTCGGGGTTGCTCGGGTCAGGCGGGCGGCCAGGGTCTGTACGGTCGTCACCAGCTCCGCGGGTTCCTCCACCCGGAAGTCCACGCCGAGCGTCGCCAGGCGCAGTGCCGTCCACTCCGCCGGGCCCGAGACCGTGGCCCGCAGGACGCACGACGTCCCGCCGCCCAGCGGCTCCGGCGCGCCCAGCCAGCCCGGCAGCCGTGCGGCGACCTCCTCCGCCGGCGCGGCGAAGACGACGACGATCTCGTACGAGTCGCCGCGGCGCTGCATGGACCGGCGCAGGTACTCCGCCGCGTCCCCCGTCGGCAGCTCCCGCGGGGCGAACCGCGCGCCCGTGGCGAACGGCTCGCTCACCCGGTCGACCCGGAAGGTCCGCCAGTCGTCGCGGTCGAGGTCGTAGGCGACCAGGTACCAGCGCCGCCCCGTCGAGACCAGCCGGTACGGCTCCGTCACGCGCCGCGACTCGGTGCCGTCGGCGGCGCGGTAGGCGAACCGCAGCCGCTCCCGCCCGGCGACCGTGGAGGCCATGACGGTCAGCGTCTCGGGCGCGATGCTCGGCCCGTCCCCGCTGGTCAGCGGCGTCGTCGCGGCCTGGAGGGTGGCGACGCGGTGCCGCAGCCGGGCCGGCAGCACCTGCTCCAGCTTGGCCAGCGCCCGCACCGACGCCTCGTCGACGCCCTCGACGGCGTGCCCCGCCCCGGCGCGCAGCCCGACCGCGATCGCCACCGCCTCCTCGTCGTCCAGCACGAGCGGCGGCATCGCCTTGCCGGCGACCAGCCGGTACCCGCCGTCGGAGCCCATGGTGGCCTGCACCGGATAGCCCAGTTCGCGCAGCCGGTCGATGTCGCGCCGGACCGTGCGGCGGGAGACCCCGAGTCGGTCGGCGAGCTCGCCGCCGGGCCACTCACGGGGTGTCTGGAGGAGGGAGAGGAGCGTCAGGAGCCGTGCCGGAGTGTCCGTCGTCATGGCCCGAGGATGCCGGAAATATAGGACGCGCTCTGACCTACTGGGGCCATAGCTTGCTCCCATGACCTTCTCGCACACCCCGGACACCCCTCAGGAGCAGCCCGCCGCGGGCGGCGACCGCCGGCGCTGGTTCGCCCTCGCGATCGTGATGACGGCGGCGTTCATGGACCTCGTCGACGTCACGATCGTCAACATCGCGATCCCGTCGATCCAGCGGAACGAGGGCGCCACCTTCAGCCAGATCCAGTGGATCACCGCCGGATACGCCCTGGCCTTCGCCGCCGGCCTGATCACCGGCGGGCGGCTCGGCGACATCCACGGCCGCAAGCGGCTGTTCCTCGTGGGCATCGCCGGCTTCACGCTGGCGTCCGCGCTGTGCGGCTTCGCGGCCAACCCCGAGATGCTGGTCGCCTCCCGCATCCTCCAGGGCGCCATGGCCGCGCTGATGGTGCCGCAGGTGCTGTCGATCGTGCACGCGACCTTCCCGGCGCACGAACGCGGCAAGGTGTTCGGCCTGTTCGGCGCGATCGTCGGCCTCGGGGCCGTCTCCGGGCCGCTGCTCGGCGCGCTGCTCACCGAGTGGAACCTCTTCGGGCTGGAGTGGCGGCCCATCTTCCTCATCAACCTGCCGGTCGGCATCGCCGGCCTGATCCTCGGCAGCCGCTTCATCACCGAGTCCAAGGCACCGCGCGCCCTCAAGCTGGACCTGGTCGGCGTCGCCCTGGTCACCCTCGGCCTGCTGATGCTGATCTACCCGCTGACCCGGGGCGAGGACCTGGGCTGGCCGCTGTGGGGGTACGTGTCGATGGGCGGCGCGTTCGTCGTCCTCGCGGTGCTGGTGGCGTACGAGCGGCGCAAGAGCGCGCGGGACGGGTCCCCGCTGGTCGAGCTGTCGCTGTTCAAGGTGAAGAGCTTCGCGGCGGGCATCGCCGTGCAGACCGTCTTCGGGGTCGGACTCGGCATCTTCTTCCTGGTGTGGACCCTCTACATGCAGGTGGGCCTGGGCTGGTCGGCGTTGCGGTCGGGTCTGACGGGCGTGCCGTTCTCGATCGCGGTCTCGACGGCCGCGGGCCTGTCGGTGCAGAAGCTGGTGCCGCGCTTCGGGCGCAAGGTGCTCCAGGCGGGCGCGCTGGTGATGGCGGCCGGAGTGCTCGTCTACATCTGGGAGGCCGGTCGGTACGGCTCCGGCATCACGTCCTGGCAGATGGCGTTGCCGCTCGTCGTCATGGGGCTCGGCATGGGCCTGATCGTCGCCCCGCTCACCGACGCGGTGCTGTCCCAGGTGCCGCGCGAGCACGCCGGCGCCGCGTCCGGGCTGATCAACACCGTGCAGCAGATGGGCAACGCGCTCGGCCTCGGCCTGGTGTCGGTGGCCTTCTTCGGCACGATGGACGACCACCTGACCAGGGCCGCCCTCGGCCCCGCCTATGCGGACGCCTTCCAGAACGCGCTGATCTGGGTGGCCGCGGTGATGGGCGTCATCTTCCTGCTGATGTTCGCCCTGCCCAAGCGCCCGGCCCAGCACGTGGAGGGCGCCGAGGGGCCGAAGGACGCCGCGGAGGGGGAGACGGCGCAGAAGGCCGCGCTGGTCTGACGGCGGGGACGGACACGCGGGCGGGCCCGGCACGGTGGCGTGCCGGGCCCGCCCGCGTCTCGTCCTCCACACCCCCGACTATGCCCGTACGTGCCCGGTTGTGTCTGATCGTTTCCGGTAGCCCGTTTACATTCCGGAAAACCGGGCGTAGCCTCCGGTGAAACCACACGTTCGGGCACAAGGTGGAGGTGAACAGGCATGTACGCACCGGAGCGGCAGCAGGAGATCCTCCGGCTCGCCCGGGACGGCGGCCGGGTGGACGTCGTGTCGTTGGCCGACGAGTTCCAGGTGACGGCGGAGACGATCCGCCGCGACCTGAAGGCCCTCGACCGCGCCGGGCTGCTCCGCCGGGTGCACGGCGGCGCCATCCCCGCCGGGCGCCTCGACTTCGAGCCCGATCTCGCCGAGCGCGAGTCCACGGCGGCCGGCGAGAAGGAGCGCATCGCCAAGGCGGCCCTCGCGGAACTGCCCGCCGAGGGCACGGTCGTCCTCGACGCCGGTTCGACGGTGGCCGGCCTGGCCGCCGCCTTCCCGCCCGAGGCCCGGCTCACCGTCGTCACCCACAGCCTGCCCATCGCCGCCCGCCTCGCCGACCACCCCGGCATCCAGCTCCACCTGGTCGGCGGGCGGGTGCGGCACCGTACGCGTGCCGCCGTGGACGCCTGGGCGCTGCGCGCGTACGGCGAGATCCGCGCCGACGTGGCCGTGGTGGCGGCCAACGGCTTCTCCGCCGAGCACGGTCTGACCACCCCCGACCTCGCCGAGGCCGCGGTCAAGCGGGCCGCCGTCGCCGCGGCGCGGCGCGTGGTGCTGCTCGCCGACTCCTCCAAGCACGGTCAGGAGCACTTCGCCCGCTTCGGCGCCCTGAGCGACGTGGACCTGCTGATCACCGACAGCGGGCTGAGCCCCGACGACGCCGCCGCCATCGAGCGCGACGGCACGGAAGTAGTACGCGCATGATCCTCACCGTCACTCCCAACCCGTCGCTCGACCGCACCTACGAGGTGCCCTCCCTGGACCGCGGAGAGGTCGTCCGCGCCACCGGCGAGCGGGTCGACCCCGGCGGCAAGGGCGTGAACGTCTCGCGTGCGGTCACGGCGGCCGGGCGGCGCACCGTCGCCGTACTGCCCCTCGGCGGCGCGCCCGGCGCGCTCGTCGCCGACCTGCTCGACGCCCAGGGCATCGAGGTCGCACCGGTGCCCGTCGCCGGGGCCACCCGCTCCAACATCGCGCTCGCCGAGGCCGACGGCGTCCTGACGAAGATCAACGCACCGGGCCCCGAACTGTCGGCGGCCGAACGGGAACTGCTCCTGGAGACCGTAAGGCGCCAGTCCCGCGACGCCGACTGGATCGCCTGCTGCGGCAGCCTGCCCCGCGGGCTCGCGCCGTCCTGGTACGCCGCCCTGGTCGCCCGCGCGCACGCCGCCGGCGTCCGCATCGCCCTCGACACCTCCGGGCCCGCCCTGCGCGAGGCGCTGCGCGAGCGGCCCGACGTGGTCAAGCCCAACGCCGAGGAGCTCGCCGAGGTCGTCGGGCGCCCCCTGGCCACCGTCGGCGACGCCCTGAAGGCCGCCGAGGAGCTACGGGAGCTGGGCGCGCGTGCCGTGCTCGCCAGCCTGGGCGCCGACGGGCAGCTCCTCGTGGACGACGCGGGCGCCTGGTTCGGCAGCGCCCGCGTGGACGCCGTACGCAGCAACGTCGGCGCCGGTGACTCCTCACTCGCCGGATTCCTCATCGCCGGCGGCGCCGGACCGCAGGCCCTCGCCTCCGCCGTCGCCCACGGCGCCGCGGCCGTCCGGCTCCCCGGCAGCGTCATGCCGACCCCGGCCGACCTGGACCCGGCCGCGGTGTCCGTCTCCGACCGGGTGCCGGCGGACCGCGCGCTGACGGAGCCGGTGTCATGACCGGCCGGCCCCACCCACGGCCTCTCCCCGGGCCTCCCCGCAGTACCCCCGTCCCCACCCACGCCCACCACACCGTGTTCCGGGCGATACGCGAGCGAAGGAGCCCGCGATGAGCGACATGATCACCGCGGACCTGGTCGACCTCGACCTGTCCGCCGACACCAAGGAAGCGGCGGCGCGCGCCCTCGCCGAGCGCATGGCGGCCCAGGGCCGGGTGACCGACCTGGAGCGCTTCCTCGCCGACGTGGCCGCCCGCGAGGCACAGATGCCGACCGGCCTCGACGGCGGCATCGGCATCCCGCACTGCCGCAGCGAGCACGTCACCGAGCCGACCCTCGCCTTCGGCCGCAGCGCGCTCGGTGTCGACTTCGGCGCGGCGGACGGCCCGGCCGACCTGATCTTCCTGATCGCCGCTCCGGCGGGCGCCGACGACGCCCACCTGACGATCCTCTCCGCCCTGGCCCGGCAGCTGATGAACGCCGAGTTCACGGCCGCGCTGCGCGCGGTGGGCGACGCTGCGGGCGCCGCGGCGCTGATCCGCGGGGAGGAACCGGCCGCGGCCGACGGCCACGAGGACTCCGTGGCGGACTCGGCGGCGGCCTCCGCCGAGCCCGCCACGGGCAGCACCGGCGAGGAGCCCGCCGAGGGATCCGGCGGGGAGTCCGGCGGACCCGCGCGGCCCTTCCGGATCGTCGCCGTCACCTCCTGCCCCACCGGTATCGCACACACCTACATGGCGGCCGAGTCGCTGGAGAACGCGGGCCGCGAGGCGGGCGTCGAGATCGCCGTCGAGACCCAGGGCTCGGCGGGATTCACCCGGCTCGACCCGGCGGTGATCGAGGCGGCGGACGGCGTGATCTTCGCCCATGACGTGCCCGTGCGCGACAAGGACCGCTTCGCCGGGAAGGCCACCGTCGACACCGGCGTCAAGGCGGCCGTCAACCGCCCCGGCGAGCTGATCGCCGAGGTCCGCGGGAAGGCGGCCCGCGGCGAGGTCACCGCCGCGGCCACGGGCGCGACGCCCGTCGAGCGCGGCGGCGAACCCGGCGAGGGCTACGGCACCAAGCTGCGCAAGTGGCTCATGTCCGGCGTCAGTTACATGGTCCCGTTCGTCGCGGCGGGCGGTCTGCTGATCGCCCTCGGCTTCGCGATCGGCGGCTACGAGATCAACAAGGCGCCGTCGGTGACGGACCACTTCGTGTGGACGCAGGCCGACAGCTGGGCGGCGCTGCTGTTCCAGATCGGCGGCGTGGCCTTCGCCTTCCTCGTCCCGGTCCTGGCCGGCTACATCGCCTACGGCATGGCCGACCGGCCCGGCCTCGTCCCCGGCTTCGTCGGCGGCTCGATCGCCCTGACCGTCAACGCGGGCTTCCTCGGCGGTCTGGCGGCCGGTCTGATCTCCGGCGCCGTGGTGCTGGCGATCCAGCGGGTGCGGATCCCGGCGGCGCTGCGCGGCATCATGCCGGTGGTGGTGATCCCGCTGATCTCCTCGGCGGTGGTCGGCTTCCTGATGTTCGTGGTGATCGGCAAGCCCATCGCGTCCGCGCAGAAGGCGATGACCGACTGGCTGAGCGGACTGTCCGGCGCCAACGCCGTCCTGCTGGGCGCGCTGCTCGGCCTGATGATGTGCTTCGACCTCGGCGGCCCGGTCAACAAGGTCGCCTACGCCTTCGCCACCGCCGGTATCGCGGTCAGCGACCCCAGCGACTCGGCGATGAAGATCATGGCGGCGGTCATGGCGGCCGGCATGGTCCCGCCGCTGGCGATGGCCCTGGCCACGGCCGTGCGCGGCCGGCTGTTCAACGCCGCCGAGCGCGAGAACGGCAAGGCCGCCTGGGTGCTGGGCGCCTCCTTCATCTCCGAGGGCGCGATCCCGTTCGCCGCGGCCGACCCGCTGCGGGTCATCCCCGCGTCGATGGCGGGCGGCGCGCTCACCGGAGCCCTGTCGATGGCCTTCGGTGCGACGCTGCGCGCCCCGCACGGCGGCATCTTCGTGGTCCCGCTGATCGGCAACCCGCTGCTCTACCTGGTCGCCGTCGCGGCCGGTGTCTGCGTCACCGCGGCCCTGGTGATCGTCCTCAAGGGCCTGCGCAAGCAGGCGCCCGCGGCGGCGGCACCGGGAGCGGGCGACACGGACCCGTCGGCCTCGACGACCGGCACGAAGCAGCCGGTGGCGGCCTGAGGCGGCGCGGCCCGTCGGCCGGGCCGGCTCCGACGCGGGCCCGGCCCGGCGCCGTAGGTCCGGCCCGTGACGGCGGCTCAGGACAGCTGCGCCGCGCGCCGCTCCATGGCCCGGCGGGCCGCGTCCTCGCTGACGTACACCTCGCACATGTGCCGCCCGTCGGGCGTGGCCGTGTGCTCGACCTCCCACAGGGAGACCTCGGCACCGTCACGCAGCAGGAAGGCGTGTTCGTAGAGCGCGAAGCCGACCGCGCCACGACCCGTGCGGCCGGGGCCGCCGAAGGCCTGCGTGATCTGGTGGGCGGACGCCGTGGCCAGCAGGGCGGCGGTGTCCGCGCCGGGCCGGTCCGCGTTCTCCGCGCGGCGCAGCAGCCGGCGCGCGTGGTCCGCGGAGCCGCCCTGGACATAGGCGTGCCGCGGGGTCGGGACCGGCGACAGCTGCACCGGCACCGGCAGTTCGAACTCGGGGGTGTCCGGCGGCAGCGCCAGCCGGGCGGTCGCGGCGCGCAGCTCCTCCTCGTCGACGTACACCTCGTGCTGCGCCTCGCCGCCCGGGACGGTGTTGTGGACGAGCTCCCAGAGGGTGAGCGCCGAACCGTCGGCGAGCAGCCACGTGTGGCGGTACGTCTCGCGGTGCAGCCCGGCGCTGTGGTGCGCGGAGTGCAGCGAACCGTCGTGCGCCAGCGCGCAGTCCAGCCGCCGTATCGTCTCGTCGGGCAGCTCGAACGAGTTCAGGGCGCGGCCGAGCAGTCGCATGAGGTGCTCCTCCGGAGACTCGGACGACTCGGCTGGTTCGTACGCTGCCGTCTCGTACGGAACGCTCAAGGTTTCTCCCGGCGTTGCTGCATGTCACCTGGTGGGTGCATACCGTAGCCCCTCGGTCGGACATCATGTTTGGGAACCGGGAAAACGTACGCACGAAAAACGCGCCGGACGCGCGAGAAGTTCCCGCGCGATCCGGCGGACCGTCAAAAAAGCTGCTCAGCGGGGTGGTCGGCCGCTGCCGGCCGGGATCAGACGGCGCTGCCCGCGGCCCACTCGCTCCAGCCCATGTTCCAGCCGTTGAGGCCGTTGTCGGGCGCGATCGTGTCGTCCGGGGAGTTCTTGACGACGACGAGGTCCCCGACGAGCGAGTTGTCGTAGAACCACTTGCTCGGGGTGTCGCCCCGGCCGCCCTGCACGTCCCGCAGCCCCACGCAGCCGTGGCTGGTGCCCTGGCGGCCGAAGGGCGGATTGCCGGGCAGGTACCAGTAGTTGCCGTGGATGAAGGTGCCGCTGCTGCTCAGCCGCATCGCGTGCGGCACGTCCGGGATGTCGTACTCCCCGCCGAAGCCGACCGTCGAACCGTCCATGTGCGTCTGGAGGGATTTCTCGGAGATCACCATCTGCCCGTTGTACGTCGGGTTCTCCGCGCTGCCCGCCGAGATCGGGATCGACTTGACCGTCTCGCCGTCCCGCACGACCGTCATGGTCTGCGTGTTCACGTCGACCGTGGAGACCTGCGAGCGGCCCACGGTGAAGGTGACGGTCTTCTTCTGCACGCCGAAGACGCCGTTCGCGCCCTCCACCCCGTCCAGGTCGATCTTCATCGTGACCTCGGAACCGGCCTTCCAGTACTCCTTCGGCCGGAAGTCGAGGCGCTGCGCGCCGAACCAGTGCCCGACCACCTCCTGCCCGCTGCTGGAGGTGACCGTGATGTGCGACTGCACGGCCTTCTTGTCGCCGATCTCCTTGTCGAAGGTGAACGACACCGGCATGCCCACCCCCACCGTGGTGCCGCCGTCCGGGGTGTAGGTACCGATGAAGCTGTTGTCCGAGGAGACGGTCGTGAACGTCGAGTCGGCGGCGGCCGGCAGGCCCTTCGCGTCCTTCGCGGTCGCGCTGATCCGGTACTTGGTGCCGCGCTCCAACTGCTCCTTCGGCTTCCAGCTCCTGCCGTCGGCGGACACCGAGCCCGGTACGGCCGCGCCCGTCCCCGCCACCGTCATCCGCACCTCGGTCAGCTTGCCGTCGCTGACCTTCACGCCGGTCGCGTTGATCGACGCGCCGGTCGAACCGTCCTTCGCGGAGATCACGACCTTCGCCACGGAGGTCTTCACCGAACCGGTGCCGTCCTTGCCGTCGCCGCCGCTCTTGTCGTCGGCGCTGGCGCTGCCGCCGCAGGCGGTGAGGGTCAGGGCGCCGACCACGAGGGCGGCACAGGCCACCAGTGCACGACGCGCTGATATGTCCTGCGTTGTCACGGGCTGCTCCAGGTTCAGGTGATGTGCGTGGCCGCTTCAGCCCTGAAGAGCGGACCGGCGGCCGAGGGGGTTCCCACCGCCCGCCGGAAAGGCCGATCGGTGACAGAACCGCGACAATCGCCCCTCACCGCCCGCCACTTGCGCCCGCCGGCACCCCACGTCACCACGGCACCCGCCTCGCTACGGCGCCCGCCTCGCTACGGCGCCCTCCGCGCCACGACACTCGCCTCGCTAGGGCGCCCCGGTCGCGTCCCCGTACAACTCGCCGTACGAGGGCCACGTCCCGCCCGGCCCGTCCACCGGCCCCGCGGCGCGTACCGCGCGCACGATCGCCCGGGTCACCGTGTCCGCGCCCGCCGCCAGCACCTCGTTCAGCGCGAGCGGCCGCGTCGCGTCGAGCGGGCGCTCGCCGGTGGCGAGGGCGAACACCGTGTCCCCGTCGTTGAGCAGATGCACCGGACGCACGGCGCGGGCGATGCCGTCGTGCGCGGTTCCGGCCAGCTTCTGCGCCTGCGCCCTGGACAGCGCGGCGTCCGTGGCGACCACGGCGAGCGTGGTGTTGAGCGGCGGCGGTGCGTTCCGCGCCGCGGCCTCGGCGACGCGTCGCCGCGCCGCCTCGTGCACCTCCGCCGCCGGATACTCCACACGCCGCCCCTGGAACAACTCCCCGTACAGCACCCCCGTCCCCGGATCCGCCGCCGACCCCGCCGCGTTGGCCACCACCAGCGCGGCCACCGTGATCCCCGACTCCAGCACGGTGCTCGCGGTGCCGACCCCGCCCTTCAGGAGCCCCACCACGGCTCCCGTGCCGGCCCCGACGCCTCCCTCGGCCACCCGCGCACCCGGTGCGCTCGCGGCCGCCGCCTCGACGGCGGCGCGTCCGGTGGCCGCGTCCGGCCTGGCCCGGAAGTCGCCGCCGCGCCCCAGGTCGAAGACACAGGCGGCGGGCACCACCGGCACGACGTGCGCCGGGCCGGGCCCGACGCGCACCCCGCGGCCCTGCTCCTCCAGCCAGGCCATCACCCCGGACGCCGCGTCGAGCCCGTAGGCGCTGCCGCCGGTCAGCACCAGCGCGTCGACCCGCTGCACCACATTGCGCGGGTCGAGCGCGTCGGTCTCCTTGGTGCCGGGACCGCCGCCGCGCACGTCCACGGCGGCCACCGCCCCGCCCTCCGGCGCCAGCACCACCGTCGTGCCCGTGAGCCACCCGTCGCCGATGCGCGTCGCGTGCCCCACCCGCACCCCGGCCACGTCCGTCAATGCGTCAACTGTCATGCCCCCAGTGTCGGCCGACGGCGCGCTCTCAGGCGGCCGGCGCCGTCGGTCCCCGGTGCGCGGCTCCCGAGCGGGCCGTCAGCGTCACCCCGGTCGCCACCGCCAGCGCCAGGACGATGCCCGCCGCGAGCACCGCCATGTCCCCGAGGAACGTGCAGCCGATCACCATCAGCGCGGCGGTCGGCAGGACCGCCTGCTGCGCGATGCCCACCTTGAAGTGGCGCGCGTGCAGCACCCAGACCGTGAGCAGGTACATCGCCGTCGGCAGGGTCACCGCGGCCGACGCCGCGAGGGCCGAGATGTGCGCCTTGCCGACCGTCTGCTCCACGGCCACCTCGAGCCCCGCCCCGATCGCCGCCGCAGACGCGAAGACCAGGTAGTGGCCGTACCCCCAGACGAACGCCTGCCTGCTGGACCGCAGATGCCCGTGGACGGGCACCACGAAGTAGATCCACCAGGCGGCGAAGACGATCAGCAGGCCGCCCACCGCGATCGGCAGCAGCTCGCCCAGCGCGTCGTTCTCGTCGATGCCCGACTTCACCGCGACCGTGGCGGCGGCGATGGTCTCGCCGAGCACGATGATCGTGAACAGCCCGTACCGCTCGGAGATGTGGTGCGGATGCCAGGACGACCGGTGGTTCCGCTCCGCGAGCGTCGGCACGCACAGCTCCAGCAGCGCCATCACCAGGAACAGCCACGCCCGGCCGGCGTCCGGCACGAACAGCAGCCCCACCCAGCCGATCTGGCAGAGCAGCACGCCACCGGCGTACCTCAGGGTCATCGCGCGCTCCGCCGGCCCGGCGTGGCGGGCCGCCCGCAGCCACTGCGCCGACATGGCGATCCGCATGATCACGTAGCCGATCACGATGACCAGGAAGTCGTGGTCCTCGAAGGCCGAGGAGACCCCGGCGGCCAGGACCAGGACCCCGGCGATCTGCACCAGGGTGACGATCCGGTACAGCACGTCGTCGTTGTCGTACGCCGAGGCGAACCAGGTGAAGTTCATCCACGCCCACCAGATGGCGAAGAAGACCATCGCGTAGTACAGGATCCCCTCGCCGGCATGACCCTCGGCGACGGAGTGCACCAGCTGGACGCCCGCCTGGGCCACGGCCACGACGAAGCACAGGTCGAAGAAGAGCTCCAGCGGCGAGGCGACGCGATGGGACTCGTGCGGGGGCCGGGCCGTGAGCCTGCGCAGCGGCCGGCGGCCGGCGGCCGGGGAGGACGGCTCGGGCGGGGGAACGGGACTGGACGTCATGGCTCCCAGCACAGCAGAGACGGGGCGGAATCGCCCGCGCGGGGCCGGAAGACGGGGCGGACGTGCCGGCGCCGGGGCTGTGCCCCGGGGCCGGAGCCTGCCTGCCGGGGCGGTGCGACGGGCCGGAACGACCCCGAGGGGCGGTGCGACGGGCCGGAGTGGTCCCGCGGGGCGGGCCGTACCCTGGAGCCATGAGTACCGGCCCCGAATCCGAGCCCCGCGCGCCGAAGCCCGCGCTGGTCTTCGACGACCCGCTCGACCAGCAGTCCTCGGACGACACCGACCGGGGATGGGGCGAGCGGCCCGAGGCCGACGGCGCGGCCGACCTCAAGCGCTTCCTCGACGAGAAGCCGCCCCACCACCTGTGAGCAGCAGCCCCTAGGTGCGGTCGTGGCCCGAGCCGCGCTGTGCGACCAGCGCGTCGCGGATCTCCTTGAGCACCTCCAGCTCGGACACCTCGACGACCTCCTGCGTGCCCTCGCGCGCCTTGCGGCGGGCCTCCTGGCGGGCCAGGTACTTCGACATGGGCAGGACCATCAGGAAGTAGACGACGGCCGCCGTGATCACGAACGTGAGGGTGGCGCCGAGCACCGAACCCCACAGGATCCGCACGCCGGTCGCGCTGTCGCCGGTGCCCTCGCACGGGCCCTTGAGGCAGGAACTGTAGCTGTCCAGGTTCTGCGTGCCGAAGGCCCCGACCAGCGGGTTGATGATGCCCTTCACCACCGAGTTGACGATGTTGGTGAAGGCGGCGCCGATGACCACCGCAACCGCCAGGTCGACGACGTTCCCGCGCATCAGGAAGGCCTTGAAGCCCTGCCAGACGCCGGGATCCTTCTTCGCGCTCACCTCGGGGGTACTCCTCACATGACCAGGTTGTGGAACAAAACGCTCCGCAACCTACGCCGAGACCCCGCGGTGCTGTCCAGTCCGGTACCACCAACGAGGGACTTGACAGGCTCAGCACAGTGTCACCGCCAACCGCGCCCGGGCACTCGCGCCGACCAGCCGGTGCGCTGTGGCGGGCGGCACGGAGAGCACGACCAGCGCCCCGGCCTCGGACACCCCGGCCTCAGGAACCGCGTCCCCCCGCGCCCCGGCGTCCGGTTCCGGCACCTGCACGACCCGCGCCGCCCGCGCGATCACCGACACCCCGCCGCCCGCGCCCTCCTCGGACGCGACCACGTCGACCCGGTCGCCCGGCGTCAGCAGCCGCACCGTCGCGGCGTCGGCGATCCGCACGGGCGCCGCCACCCGCCGCGCGGCCGGCCGCTCGCGCGCCCCGTCGGACACCGGGTGCCCGCGGGCCCGGCCCCCGTCCTGCGCACCCGTGCCCGGAGAGGGGCCCGCCGCCACCAGCGCCGCCGCGGTGACCGCGAGCCCGGCGGCCACCGCACGCCGGCGGTGCCGCACCAGCCGGTGCAGCCGGTGACGTCCGCCGCGCACCCGCACGGGCGGGAAGTGCGGCACCTCGCCGGTGGGCGGGGCGTCGGCGCCGAGCGGCTGCGGGAAGGGAACGGCGGAACGGGACACGGTGACCACCACCTGTGACGAGGGATCGGCTTGCGCACCCACGATGAGGCCTCGCGCCGTTCCCCGCCGCAGCCTGTGGACCACCACGGGAGCTGTGGAGAACTCCCTCACCCGAACCGGACGTTCCGGATGTTCCGCAGGCCGTCGGGGCGGCGTCGGTTCAGGGTCGGGGCGGGTTCAGGGCAGCGTGATCCCCGGGTCCATCCCGCCCAGAGCCTGCCCGCACGGGCAGTCCCGCTCCCCGGACGCCGGCAGTGCCGCCACCGCGTCGAACAGCACCCCCCGCAGCCGGTCCACGTTGGCCGCGAACACCCGCAGCACCTCCTCGTGCGAGACGCCGTCGCCGTTCTCGGCCCCGGCGTCGAGGTCGGTGACGAGGGTCAGGGAGGTGTAGCAGAGCTCCAGCTCACGGGCGAGCGCCGCCTCCGGGTGACCGGTCATGCCGACCACCGACCAGCCCTGCGCCCGGTGCCACAGCGACTCCGCGCGGGTCCCGAAACGCGGCCCCTCGACCACGACCAGGGTGCCGCCGTCCACCGGCTCCCAGTCCCGGCCCCGCGCCGCCTCCAGCGCCGCCGCCCGCCCGGCGGGGCAGTACGGATCGGCCAGCGACACGTGCACCACCGTGGGCACCGTGCCGTCGGGCAGCGGCATCCCGTCGAAGTACGTCGACGGGCGGGCGTGCGTCCGGTCCACGAACTGGTCCGGCACCAGCAGCGTGCCCGGCCCGTACTCGGGGCGCAGCCCGCCCACCGCGCACGGACCGAGTACCTGGCGCACACCGACCGAGCGCAGCGCCCACAGGTTGGCCCGGTAGTTGATCCGGTGCGGCGGCAGATGGTGGCCGCGTCCGTGCCGGGGGAGGAAGGCGACCCGCCGGCCGGCGACCTCGCCGAGGAACAGGGAGTCGCTGGGCGGCCCGTACGGGGTGTCCACCCGGACCTCGGTCACGTCGTCGAGGAACGAGTAGAAACCGGAGCCGCCGATCACGCCGATCTCGGCCTTCACCTTGTTCGCCATGACCCGCACCCTAGCCGTCGCCCCTTTCCGGGCAACGCCGAGGACCCTGCCCTCGTGCGACGGCAGGGTCCCGGTGCAAAGCGTTACGCGGCGGTGGTGCTCGACGAGGAGCTGCCGGTGCTCGCCGACGAGCTCGAGGCCGACGACGAACCGGAGTCCGAGGAGGACGACGAGGACGACGTCGAGGCGGGCTTCGAGGACGACGCCGGCGAGCTGCTGGACGAGCTGCCGCGGCTGTCGTTGCGGTAGAAGCCGGAGCCCTTGAAGACGATGCCGACCGCGGAGAAGACCTTCTTCAGGCGCCCCTTGCAGTTCGGGCACTCGGTCAGGGCGTCGTCGGTGAACTTCTGCACCGCCTCGAGGCCCTCGCCGCACTCGGTGCACTGGTACTGGTACGTCGGCACTGTCTTCCTCCTGGCACTCTCACTCGATGAGTGCTAACGACGATCCATAGTGACGTATTCCCGGGGTTCAGTCCACTGTCGCGGGCGTGCGGTGACCGACGCCACGTGCGACCGTCCGTCCGCGGACCGGTGTCGCCAGCCGCGAGCGCAGGGCCACGAGCACCGCCAGGGCGAGCACCGTGCCGCCCATCGGGACCAGGAACCCGGCGCCGTCCCAGAAGCGGTCCTCCAGCTGTCCGGCGACCGTGACGGCCGCCGCCTGGCCGAGCGCCACGGCGCCGGTCAGCCAGGTGAAGGCCTCGGTGCGGGCCCCCGCCGGGACCAGGTCCTCGACCAGCGTGTAGCCGGTGACCAGCGCGGGAGCGATGCACATGCCGACGAGCAGGCCGAGGCCGGCCAGCACGAGCACCGAGTGCGCGGCCCACAGGCCGGACGCGGTCAGCGCGAGGGCGGTGTAGCCGACCAGGAGGCGCCGCTGCGGTGCCGCCTTCCAGGCGATGGCGCCGCACGCCAGGCCGGAGAGCATGTTGCCCGCGGCGAAGACGCCGTACAGGACGCCGTTCATGCCGGGCTCGCCGATCGACTCGGTGAACGCGGCCAGCGAGACCTGCATGCCGCCGAAGACCGACCCGATGCCCAGGAAGATCACGGCCAGCACGCGCACGCCGGGCACGCGCAGCGCCGGGACGTGCTCCACGCGCGCGTGGCTGCCGCCGCCGTCGCCGCCGACCCGCGGCTGGGTGCCCTTCTGCGCGGCGAACAGCAGACCGCCCACCAGGGTCAGCGCGGACTCGGTGACCAGGCCGGTTGCCGGGCCGACGCCCGTGCACAGGGCGGTCGCCAGCAGCGGCCCGAGGACGAAGGTCAGCTCGTCGGTGACCGACTCGAAGGCGGCCGCCGTGCTCATCAGCGGGGAGCCGCCGAGCTTCACGCCCCAGCGGGCGCGCACCATGGGCCCGATCTGCGGCACCGAGGCACCGGTGGGCACGGCCGCCGCGAACAGCGCCCACAGGGGGGCGTCGGAGAGTGCGAGGACGGTCAGCGCGAGGCCGGACGCGGCGTGCACGAGCACACCGGGCAGCAGCACGGCGCGCTGTCCGAAACGGTCGGCGAGCCGGCCGCTGTAGGGGGCGAACAGGGCCATGGAGACGCCGGTGACGGCGGCGGCGGCGCCCGCGACGCCGTAGGAGCCGGTGGTGTGCTGCACCAGCAGCACGATGGAGATCGTCAGCATGGCGAACGGCTGGCGGGCCGCGAAGCCGGGAAGCAGGAACGTCCAGGCGCCGCGGGTGCGCAGCAGTTGTCCGTATCCGGGGCGGGAGGGCGTGGTGTGCAGCGTCTCCTCCGGCGACTTCTTCGACGGGGTGACCGTGGATGCCACGGCCGTGCCTTTCTGCCGCCTGGTAGCGCCGGTCCCGCCTCGCGGCTGATGGCCGTGCGGAAGCGCCGAGAGCTGTCCTCTTGCGCGGACTGCGGTAGATACCGGAGCCCGGGTCACGGGACGTTCCGGCCGCCATACGGTCGCGCCAGCTCTGCATCAGGCAGAGTTGGTTCGATCAGGTGCCGCCTTCATCGTACAGGGGCCGAGCGGGCCGGGACCTGTGAAAGAGGGCACCCGGCCCCCGCTCACCCGCGCTTCGTACCGGTGTCCGTGCCGAGCCAGCCGGCGAGCTTGCCGCCGTGGCCGACCGCGCGCAGCCGGGCCTCGGCCGCGTCCCGGACGGGGTCGGTGGCGACGACGAGGAGTTCGTCCCCGCGCCGCAGCCCGGTCGTCGGCAGCGGCACGAAGGACGTGCCGTCCCGCACGACCAGCGTGACGGCGGAGCCGGCCGGCAGCCGCAGTTCGCTGATCTCGACGCCGTGCATCTTCGAGCCCTCGGGGATGGTGACGGACAGCAGGTGACCGCGCAGCCGCTCCAGGGGCGCCGACTCGATGCCGAGGTCGGCGGCCTCGTCGCCCTTGCCCAGGTGCAGCTTGCGGGCCAGCCAGGGCAGGGTCGGGCCCTGGATCAGGGTGTAGACGACGACCAGGACGAAGACGATGTTGAAGATCCGGCGGCTGCCCTCGACGCCCTCCACCATGGGGATCGTCGCGAGGATGATGGGCACGGCGCCGCGCAGCCCTGCCCAGGACATCAGCGCCTGCTCCTGCCAGGGCACCCGGAAGGGCAGCTGGCACAGCACGACGCTCAGCGGCCGGGCCACCATGGTCAGCACCAGTCCGATGATCAGGGCGGGGACGACGTCGTCGCCGAGTTCGTGCGGGGTGACCAGCAGGCCGAGCAGCACGAACATGCCGATCTGGGCGATCCAGCCGAGCCCGTCGGCGAAACCCCGGGTGGCGGGCCAGTGCGGCAGCCGGGCGTTGCCCATCACCATCGAGGCCAGGTAGACGGCGAGGAAGCCGCTGCCGTGCGCCATGGCGCCGGTCGCGTAGGCGGCGACGGCGATGGCCATGACGGCGATCGGGTAGAGGCCGGAGGCGGGCAGCGCCACGTGCCGCAGTCCCCAGGCGCCCAGCCAGCCCACCGCGAGGCCGATGGCGGCGCCGATGGCGAGTTCCAGGGCGATCTCGCCGAGGAGGATGTACCAGTGCTCGATCGGCCCGGCCGTGGAGAAGGCGACGACGAGGATGACCACCGGGGCGTCGTTGAAGCCCGACTCGGCCTCCAGCGTGCCCGTTATGCGCGAGGGCAGGGGGATCCTGCGCAGCACCGAGAAGACCGCCGCCGCGTCCGTGGAGGACACCACCGCTCCGACGATCAGCGCCTGCCGCCACTCCAGCCCGGTCAGGTAGTGCGCGCCCGCGGCGGTCACCCCGACGCTCACCGCGACGCCGGCCAGCGCCAGCGCGGAGGCGGACGGCAGGACCGGCTTGATCTCCTTCCACTTCGTGCCCAGACCGCCCTCGGCCAGGATCACGACCAGCGCCGCGTACCCGATGACCTGGACCAGTTCGGCGCTGTCGAACTGGATGTGGCCGATGCCGTCCTGGCCCATGGCGATGCCGATGGCCAGGTAGACGAGCAGGCTGGGGAGCCCGCTGCGCGAGGAGATCCGGACCGCCGCGACGGCGATCAGCAGGACGAGCGAGCAGACGAGCAGGAGCTGGTTGAGGTGGTGGACGGTCAGCGGCCTTCCCTTCCCTGGCGCACGTACATGGCACACGAAGCCGCGGGAGTCCGCAGCCAACTACTTCGTTACCTTACCTAACTCTTGACGATTTCTTGACGCGGGCCTTGGCAGGATCGAACGCCCGTGCGCGCCGGTACCCGACTCCGCGTCAAGGGGCGGTGGGCCCTGCGCCTACAGTTGCTCCAGCGTTCAGTACAAAGCACAGCCCGCCCCTGCCGCTCGTGTTAGGACAGCAAGGACAGCGATGCCCCCCACCAACACCGCCTCTTCGGGTCAGCAGCCCGGCAAGTCCGGCAGGAAGAAGGGGCGCAAAGCACGCCTTCTCGTCCTCGTGCTGGTGCTGGCCGTCATCGGCGGCCTCGCCTACGGGGCGTACTGGTCCATCAGCACCGTCCGTGCCTCCTTCCCGCAGACGAAGGGCTCCCTCACGCTGGAGGGCCTGTCGGGCCCCGTCGACGTCAAGCGCGACGGCTACGGCATCCCGCAGATCTACGCGTCCTCCGAGGAGGACCTGTTCATGGCGCAGGGCTACGTCCAGGCGCAGGACCGGTTCTACGAGATGGACGTGCGCCGCCACATGACCTCCGGGCGCCTGTCGGAGATGTTCGGCAAGGGCCAGGTCGACAACGACGAGTTCCTGCGCACCCTGGGCTGGGACCGGGTGGCGAAGCAGGAGTACGACGAGAAGCTGTCGGACTCCACGAAGAAGTACCTCCAGGCCTACTCCAAGGGCGTCAACGCCTACCTGGACGGCAAGGACGGCGCGGACATCTCGCTGGAGTACGCGGCCCTCGGCTTCACCAACGACTACAAGCCGCAGGCCTGGACGCCGGTCGACTCCGTCGCCTGGCTGAAGGCGATGGCCTGGGACCTGCGCGGCAACATGCAGGACGAGGTCGACCGTGCCCTGATGACCAGCCGCCTGGGCCCCAAGCAGATCGCCGACCTGTACCCGGCGTACCCGTACAGCCGGAACAAGGCCATCGTCCAGGAGGGCCAGTACGACGAGCTCACCGAGACGTTCGAGGGCGGCGGCGACGGCTCCGCGGACGGCACCGGCACCGGCACCGGCACCGGCGCGGGGACCGGCACCGGCACCGGCACCGGCGCGGGGACCGGCACCGGCACCGGCACCGGCGCCGGCAGCGCCCTGGAGAGCCAACTCGCGGGCCTGCAGAACGTCCTGGACGACCTGCCCACCGCCGTCGGCGTCAACGGCAACGGCATCGGCTCCAACTCCTGGGTCGTCTCCGGCGACCACACCATCACCGGCAAGCCGCTGCTCGCCAACGACCCGCACCTGTCGCCCTCGCTGCCCTCCGTCTGGTACCAGATGGGCCTGCACTGCCGCACCGTCTCCGCCAAGTGCCAGTACGACGTCACCGGCTACACCTTCGCGGGCATGCCCGGCGTCGTCATCGGCCACAACCAGGACATCGCCTGGGGCCTGACCAACTCCGGCGTCGACGTCACCGACCTGTACCTGGAGAAGATCACCGGCGACGGCTACCAGTACGACGGCAAGGTCGTGCCCTTCGAGACCCGCGAGGAGACCATCAAGGTCGCCGGCGGTACGCCGAAGAAGATCGTCGTCCGCGAGACCGACAACGGGCCCCTCCTGTCCGACCGCGACGACGAGCTCGTGAAGGTCGGCAAGAAGGCCACCGTCGACGCCGCGGCACCCGACCGCGCCGACGGCTACGGCGTCTCCCTGCGCTGGACCGCGCTGGACGCGGGCACCACGATGGACGCCGTCTTCGCGATCGACCGGGCCAAGGACTGGGACTCCTTCCGCGAGGCCGCGGCCCTGTTCGACGTGCCCTCGCAGAACCTGGTCTACGCCGACACCGAGGGCCACATCGGCTACACGCTGCCGGGCCAGATCCCGATCCGCGCCCAGGGCCACGACGGCTCCGTCCCGGCGCCGGGCTGGAGCTCCAAGTACCGGTGGACCGGCAAGTACATCGACGACGACGAACTGCCCTACGAGTTCGACCCCGACCGCGGCTACATCGTCACCGCCAACCAGGCCGTGATCGACGAGGACAAGTACCCGTACACCCTCACCACGGACTGGGGCTACGGCACCCGCAGCCAGCGGATCACCGCCCTGATCGAGCAGAAGATCAAGGACGGCGGCAAGATCTCCACGGACGACATGCGGCAGATGCAGCTGGACAACAGCAGCGAGATCGCCAGGCTGCTCGTGCCCCAGCTGCTGAAGATCGACGTCGCCGACAAGGACGTGCGCGAGGCGCAGAAGCTGCTGGAGGGCTGGGACTACACCCAGGACGCCGACTCGGCCGCCGCCGCCTACTTCAACGCGGTCTGGCGCAACATCCTCAAGCTCGCCTTCGGCAACAAGCTGCCCAAGGAGCTGCGCGTCGAGGGCCAGTGCCTGTGGGTCGACCCGGTCAACAGCACCGGGCCCGCCGACGAGGTCGGCAAGGTCTACGAGTGCGGTCAGCGCGACGCCGATCAGGCGCAACCGGACGGCGGCGACCGCTGGTTCGAGGCGGTCCGCACGCTCATGGAGGACCCGAAGAGCGACTGGTGGACGACCCCCGCGAACGGCACCCGCAAGGGCGCCGACCACAACCGCGACGACCTGTTCAAGCGCGCCATGGTCGACGCCCGCTGGGAGCTGACCGCCAAGCTCGGCAAGGACATCGACACCTGGAACTGGGGCCGGCTGCACCGCCTGTTCCTGAAGAACCAGACCCTCGGCACCGAGGGCCCCGGCTTCGTGAAGTACGCCCTGAACCGCGGCCCGTGGAAGCTCAGCGGCGGCGAGGCGGCGGTCAACGCCACCGGCTGGAACGCGGCCGGCGGCTACGGAGTGGTGTGGGTGCCGTCCATGCGGATGGTGGTCAACCTCGGCGACCTCGACAAGTCCCGGTGGATCAACCTCACCGGCGCCTCCGGGCACGCCTACAGCGCCCACTACACCGACCAGACGGACAAGTGGGCCGACGGTGAGCTGCTGCCGTGGTCCTTCTCCGCGAAGGCGGTCGACGACAGCACGAGCGACACCCTGGTGCTCAAGCCGTAGGCCGCCGGCGGAACCCGAGGACGGCCTCCACGCGCACGCGTGGAGGCCGTCCTCGCCTGTACGGAACCCTCCGCTCCACGGAATCCCCCGCCTCAGCGGAACCGGCGCACCCGCGACGGTGTCACCACCGCGTCCACCGGCCGGTCGTGCGGCTCCTCGGGGACGCGTGCCACGACCTCCCGGTCGTAGAGCAGGACCAGCAGCGCGGGCCGCGCGCCCGCCCGCTCCAGCCGGGCCAGGACCCGGTCGTAGGACCCGCCGCCGCGCCCCAGCCGCATGCCGCGCTCGTCGACCGCCAGGCCCGGCAGCAGCACGACGTCGGCGGCGGTCACCGCGTCCGGCCCCAGGCGCTCGCCGCCGGGCTCGTACAGGGCCATCCGCCCGCCGTGCCGCACGCGCGCGAGGGAGTCCTCTCCGGCATAGACACCCCAGTCGAGGTCGTTGTCGGGCAGGAGCGCGGGCAGCAGCACGCGCACGCCCCGCGTGCGCAGCGCGTCGAGGAGCGCGAGGGTGCCCGGTTCGGTGCCCACGGAGACATAGGCCGCCACGACGCCCGCCTGCGCGACCTCGGGCAGCGCGAGCGCCCGTTCGGCCAGCGCCTCCGCCGCCTCGCGCACGGCGTCCGCCGTCAAACCGTTCCTCACCATGAGGAACTCCCGCCGCAGGGCCCGCTTGCCGGGCTCGTCCGCATGTCCGCTGAGCGTCAAAAGTGACTCCTGTACCGTTCTCGTATGCTCATATGAGCGCGGGTGATCCGGAGTTGCGGATTCTCCCAAAGTCACCGGATATGGTGGCGGGCATGACTCAGTCCCACCCCAGGATCAGCAAGGCTGTCATCCCCGCAGCCGGACTTGGTACCCGGTTCCTGCCGGCCACCAAAGCCACTCCCAAGGAGATGCTGCCGGTCGTCGACAAGCCGGCGATCCAGTACGTGGTCGAAGAGGCCGTCTCCGCGGGTCTCGGCGACGTCCTCATGGTCACGGGCCGCAACAAGCGCCCCCTCGAGGACCACTTCGACCGCAACTACGAACTGGAGTCCGCCCTCCAGAAGAAGGGCGACGCGAGCCGGCTGGCCAAGGTCCAGGAGTCCAGCGACCTCGCGATGATCCACTACGTCCGCCAGGGCGACCCCAAGGGCCTCGGCCACGCTGTGCTGTGCGCCGCGCCGCACGTCGGCGACGAGCCCTTCGCGGTCCTGCTCGGCGACGACCTGATCGACCCGCGCGACCCGCTGCTCCAGCGCATGATCGACGTGCAGGAGCAGCACGGCGGCAGCGTCATCGCCCTCATGGAGGTCGAGCCCGAGCAGATCCACCTCTACGGCTGCGCCGCCGTCGAGGCCACCGAGGACGGCGACGTCGTCAAGGTGAGCGGACTGGTCGAGAAGCCCGAACCGGCCGACGCCCCCTCCAACTACGCCATCATCGGCCGCTACGTCCTCGACCCGCACATCTTCGACATACTGCGCAAGACCGAGCCCGGCCGCGGCGGTGAGATCCAGCTCACCGACGCCCTCCAGCAGCTCGCGGAGGACGAGAAGGTCGGCGGCCCGGTGCACGGCGTCGTCTTCAAGGGCCGCCGCTACGACACCGGTGACCGCGGCGACTACCTGCGGGCCATCGTCAGGCTCGCGTGCGAACGTGAGGACCTGGGCCCCGACTTCCGGACCTGGCTCCGCAGTTACGTAGCCGAGGAGATGTAACGACGTTGAGCAGCGCCGAGCCCCGTGACACCGGCCACGACCACGCAGGTGCGGACTTCGCTCCGGACCGGCTGTGGTCGGTGCAGGACCACCTGGACGACATCCTCGCCACCGTCCGCCCTCTGGAGCCCATCGAGCTGAACCTGCTCGACGCCCAGGGGTGCGTCCTGGTCGACGACATCACGGTGCCCCTCTCGCTGCCGCCGTTCGACAACAGCTCCATGGACGGATACGCGGTGCGGGTCGCCGACGTGGCGGGCGCGAGCGAGGAGTTCCCCGCCGTCCTGGAGGTCGTCGGCGACGTCGCCGCCGGCCAGGCCGACCCGCCGACCGTGGGCCCCGGCCAGGCCGCCCGCATCATGACCGGCGCCCCGCTGCCGCCCGGCGCCGAGAGCGTCGTCCCCGTCGAGTGGACCGACGGCGGCCTCGGCGAGGGCCCGGTCGCCGGGATGCGCGCCCGCAGCCTCGCCCCCGAGGGCGCCGAGGGCCAGGTCCACGTGTACCGGCCGGCCGAGGCACGCGCCCATGTGCGCGCGGCCGGCAGCGACGTGAAGTCCGGCGACCGCGCCCTGGAGGCCGGCACGGTCCTCGGCCCGCCGCAGATCGCCCTGCTCGCCGCCATCGGCCGCGGCAGGGTCCGGGTGCACCCCCGCCCGCGCGTCGTGGTGCTCTCCACCGGCAGCGAACTCGTCCAGCCCGACGAGGCGTTGGCCCACGGCCAGATCTACGACTCCAACAGCTTCGCCCTCACCGCCGCCGCCCGCGACGCCGGCGCCATCGCCTACCGCGTGGGCGCCGTCGCCGACGACGCCGAGACACTGCGCTCCACCATCGAGGACCAGCTCGTCCGCGCCGACCTGATGGTCACCACCGGCGGCGTCAGCGTCGGGGCGTACGACGTGGTCAAGGAGGCACTGGCACACGTCGCCGACGAGGACGAGCCGGGCAGCGGCGTGGAGTTCCGCAAGCTCGCCATGCAGCCCGGCAAGCCGCAGGGCTTCGGCTCCGTCGGCCCCGACCACACCCCGCTGCTCGCCCTGCCGGGCAACCCGGTGTCGTCGTACGTCTCCTTCGAGCTGTTCGTGCGCCCCGCCATCCGCACCCTCATGGGCCTCGCCGACGTCCACCGCCCGACCGTCACCGCCACCCTCGCCGCCGACAAGGCGCTCGGCTCGCCCAAGGGACGCCGGCAGTTCCTGCGCGGCACCCTCGCGGACGGCACGGTCACCCCGGTCGGCGGCGCCGGCTCCCACCTGGTGGCCGCCCTCGCCCACGCCGACGCGCTGATCGTCGTCCCCGAGGACGTCGAAAAGGTCGAGCCCGGCACCGAGGTCGAGGTGGTCCTGCTCCGCTGACCCTGCCCGGTTGGCGGTACCGTGTCGCGCACAGCAGGCCCACGCGCCGCACCGCGCCGGGCCCGGACCGGGAGCGCCACACAGCATGAGCACGCAGGACCGACCCACCCAGGACGGCCAGGACACCCAAGGCCGGCTGACGCACATCGACGAGGCCGGCGCCGCCCGGATGGTCGACGTGTCCGCCAAGGACGTCACCGCGCGTACCGCACGCGCCAGCGGACGCGTGCTGGTCGCACCCCGCGTGATCGAACTGCTGCGCGGCGAGGGCGTCCCCAAGGGCGACGCCCTGGCCACCGCCCGGATCGCCGGCATCATGGGCGCCAAACGCACCCCCGATCTGGTCCCGCTCTGTCACCCCCTGGCGCTCTCCGGTGTGAAACTGGACCTGTCGGTCGCGGACGACGCCGTGGAGATCACCGCCACGGTGAAGACGACGGATCGCACGGGCGTCGAGATGGAGGCGCTCACCGCGGTCTCCGTCGCCGCGCTCACCGTGGTCGACATGGTCAAGGCGGTAGACAAGGGAGCGGTCATCACGGACGTGCGCGTGGAGGAGAAGACGGGCGGCAAGTCGGGCGACTGGAGCCGGTCATGACACCGGACGCGTCGATCGGCGGCGCTCTGCCGGCCCCGTACAGCGCCCTGGTGGTCACGGCCTCCAACCGGGCCGCCGCAGGGGTCTACGAGGACCGGGGCGGCCCCCTGGTCGCGGAGGGCCTGCGGCGTTTCGGCTTCGCCGTCGACGGCCCCCAGGTCGTGCCCGACGGCGACCCCGTCGAGGCGGCCCTGCGCGCGGGCGTCGACGCGGGCTACGACGTGATCGTCACCACCGGCGGCACCGGCATCTCGCCCACCGACCGCACCCCCGAGGCGACCCGCGCGGTGATCGGCCACGAGGTCCCCGGCATCGCGGAGGCCATCCGTGCGTACGGCCGCGACAAGGTGCCCACCGCGGCGCTCTCCCGCGGCCTGGCGGGGGTGGCGCGCGCAACGCTGATCGTCAACCTGCCGGGCTCCACCGGCGGGGTGAAGGACGGCCTCGCGGTCCTTGAGCCCCTGCTGAAGCACGCCGTGGACCAGCTCCGCGGCGCCGACCACCCCGGAAGCGCCGGCAGCGGGGGTGCGAGCTGAACGGCCCGTCCTGGCCCGTCGAGCTGGTGGACGGCGACATCGTCCTGAGGCCGATAAAGCTGCGCGACCAGCGGGCGTGGCGCGAGGTCAACCGGCGCAACCGCGACTGGCTGCGCCCCTGGGAGGCGACCATCCCGCCGCCCGCGCCCGGCGGCCCGCTCGCACAGCGGCCGACGTACCGCCAGATGGTCCGCCACCTCAGGTCCGAGGCGAACGCCGGCCGGATGCTGCCCTTCGTCATCGAGTACCAGGGGCGGCTGGCCGGACAGCTGACGGTGGCCGGGATCACCTGGGGCTCGATGTGCTCGGGCCACGTCGGGTACTGGGTGGACGAGGCGGTGGCGGGGCGCGGCGTGATGCCCACGGCCGTCGCGATGGCCGTGGACCACTGTTTCCGCACCGTCGGCCTGCACCGCGTCGAGATCTGCATTCGCCCGGAGAACGGGCCCAGCCGCCGGGTCGTGGAGAAACTCGGATTCCGCGAGGAGGGCCTCAGGCCCCGATATCTCCACATCGACGGCGGATGGCGCGACCATCTCGTCTTCGCGCTCACCGCGGAAGAAGTACCGGAGGGCATGCTGCGACGCTGGCACCGGTCACGGGAGCGCAGCACCCGGAACACGCCGGGGAATCCGGCCCGGCCGAGCACCGGAATTGAATAAACGTTCGAAATTGATCGGGTCGCGACCGCATCCGAGCGGGTAATTCGTGACCCCGACAGTCGGCTGGTCGCATCGGTCGCAAAAAAAGTTCGAAATATCAGCCGGATCGTGCGACACACCGGCCCAATTGGCGGATGGCCCCGCGCAAACCCCTCTACCGTGTGAGATGTGAGCAGCAGCGGCCTCATCTACGCAGTCATCGTCGGGGCCTGGGCCGCCTACTTGGTGCCGATGTGGCTCCGTAGGCAGGACGAGCTGAACGAAGCCCGTCCGACGGAACGCTTCAGCACCGCCATCCGGCTGCTGTCCGGACGGGCGGGCATGGAGCGCCGGTACGCCAAGGACCTGCGGTCGCGCTCCGCCGACGAGGCGGAGTCCGACGCCGACGCCCCGGACGCCGTCACCGGATCGGTGGACGTCCGGGCCTTCGCCGTGTCCAGGACCCAGCAGTACACCCAGCCGGTCCCGCAGCCCGGCGACGAGCGGCCCGCGCGCGCCGGGACGGACGGACGCGCCGGGGCGGACGGACGCGCCGAGCGCGCCAGACCCGCGCAGACCCCCGAGTCCGGCGCCGCGCCGGGCCGCAAGCGGGTGCCCGCCGCCCGGCCCGCCCCGGGCTCACCGGCGGCGGCCCGCGCCCGGCGCACCAAGGTCCTCGCCCGCCGCCGCCGCACCACCGTGGTGCTCTTCCTGGCCTTCACCCTCGGCTCGGTCGTCGCCGCGGTCGGCGGACTGGCGTTCCTGTGGGCGCCCGGCGTGCCCGCCGTGCTGCTCAGCGCCTACATCGCCTACCTCCGGTCCCAGGAACGCCGCCGGTTCGCCTTCCACATGGACCGCCGCCAGGCCGAGGTCGCCGCCCAGCGGCTGCGCGACCGCCAGCCGCGCCGGCGCACCCCCGCCGACGTCCCCGCCGAGCCCGACGCCGAGGAGCCCGACGAGGCACCCGAGGCCGAACCCGACGCCGGGCTCTCCGCGCTCGCCGCGGACCGCCGGGCGCTGGTGGAGCAGACCGACCACGCCGAGTGGGTCGACCAGCAGCGCGAACGGCAGCGGCGGCCCGGCCAGGGCGACAGCTGGGACCCCGTGCCGGTCCCGCTGCCCACCTACGTCACCGCGCCGGTCGCTCCGCGCGCCACGCCCGACGTGGACCTCGCGGCGCCCGACGCGTGGAGCTCGGCCCGCTCCAGCGCCGTCACACCGGAGCGGACGGAGCGGACGGACGGGCGGGACGCACAGGCCCGGCCCGAGCCCGACCGCCCGGCCGACGGAGCCGAGGACCGGCCCGAGGCCCCCGGCCGCAGCGGCGTCCGCCGCGCCGCGTCCGCCCGCCGTGCGCGGGAGCGGGGCCGCACGCCGCTGTTCGACCAGTACGAGGACGGCGACCGGCCCCGCGCGGCCAACGAGTAGCCCGCCCGCGCCACGGCCTCGGCCGGGCTCCGGGAAGGGATTTTTGAGCAGGCCGATCGGGGTGCTAAAGTTTCACTCGTTGCAAGGGCCTGTGGCGCAGTCCGGTAGCGCACCTCGTTCGCATCGAGGGGGCCAGGGGTTCAAATCCCCTCAGGTCCACGCACATTGACGAAGGTCCCGTCCGATCATCACGATCGGACGGGACCTTCGTCGTTTCCCGGCCCCGGCTCGCGGCACCGAGACACATCCGTGATCATGTACAGCACAACCTTGGGCGTTTCCCGTGGGTCTCCTGTGCGCGGTGTCACACAGTGGCACCTTCTTGTCGTCCGGGGAACGGAAGAAGCACACCATGAGACCAAGCTCCCTGTACTCGCCGTGGGCGCGTGCGGCGGTGGCCGGGGCGGCGGCCGCCGGGCTCGCCGCGGCCGGACTGGCCGGCGTCGCCCATGCGGCCGACGGTCAGGCACCGCTGCCCGTCACGATCACCGGCACGGACAGGGTCGACCTCGCCCTCGACGGCGCCGAGACCGAGCCCGGGGAGCCGCAGATCGAACTCGGGCTCACCGGCCCGGGCGAATACGACCCGGACACGGACCCCGAGCCGATCCCCAACAGCGGCTACCGGGTCACCATCGACGCCACCGCGCTCAAGGGCTTCGCCAAGGTCACCCTGCCGCGCTTCTGCGACGTCGACGGCCTCGTCGCGGTCTGCCAGGAGAGCAGCCTCTACCCGGGCGCCAGTTACAACCCGTACTGGAACGTCCGGCTCGACCTGCTGGACTCCGCCGCGGCCGGCGACCACGGCACGGTCAAGGTCACCGGCGAGGGCGAGGGCCTGGAGTTCAACGAGCACACCGTCGACGTCCTCGTCGGCGGCCCCGAGCTCCTCCAGAAGAAGCTCCCCGCCGAACCCGGGGGCTTCAAGGCCGGCGACACCTACACGGCCCCGCTCGGCTTCCGCAACGTGGGCGCCCTGCCCGCGCACGGGGTCGTGCTCCGCCTGGCCGGCACCCGCGGGCTCTCCTTCCCCGAGACGTACGACAACTGCACGTACGCCGAGGAGAACAAGGACAACCTGATCCGCTACCGCCACATCGCCCTGTGCACCTTCGATGGCGACTTCCCGCCCGGCACGGCCTACGCGTTGAGCGAGCCGATCGCCGTCAAGACCGCGGACTTCGCGCTCGGCGACATCTTCAGCTACGGCTTCGACGCGATCGGCGCCGAGGGGGCCGACGCCCTGCGCGCGGGCGCCGGCCACCGGCAGGGGAGCGGCACGACGCTCACCCTGAAGCCGGTCGGAGGCGGACAGAGCGGCGACTACGCCAAGTACGCCGAGATCGACCTGGCCACCAAGAACACCTACGACCTCGACCTCACCGGGGCCCGCGTCGCGGGCGAGCAGGGCGAGACCGTCACCGTCGACGTCGGCCTGAGCAACCACGGCCCCGCCTGGGTCGGGTCGCTGCGCGCGGGCGGCGAGCCGATCGGCTTCACCGTGCAGATCCCCGAGGGCGCCGGCGTCGTCGACAGTCCCTGCCGGCCCAAGAGCGGCGGGACGGCTTCCGAGTACCTGTGCTTCGCCGCCACCCCCTTCCTGGAGGACGACACGCGGAGCTTCCCCTTCACGCTGCGCATCGACAAGGTCGTCCCCGGCGCCAAGGGCAAGATCTCCCTGCCCGACTTCGAGAACCCGTGGGAGGGCGACCCGTCCAACGACACCGGCTGGATCGTGCTCAACGGCACGGGTGACGAGGAGACGCCCGGCGACACCGGTGGCACCGCCGGCGGCTCGGACTCCACGGGCGGTACGGGCACCACCGGCGGTACGCCGGCCCCGGGCGGCACCGGGACGACCGGTGGCACCGACGCCACCGGCGGCAGCACCGGCAACACCTCCACCGCCGGGACCACCGGCGGCACGGACGGCGGCCAGTCACCCCAGGGCGGCGAGGACGGCCTGCTGGCCTCCACCGGCACCACGGCCCTGCTGGGCTCGGCCGCGGCGGCCCTCGCGCTCGCGGCGGGCGGTGTCCTGTACGCCGTCTCGCGCCGCCGCAGGACGGCCGGCGCGGCCTGATCGCCGCCGCCGGCCCCTACGGGACCCGGAGAGCCTTCGCATAGCAGAGGCTCTCCTCGTGGAAGCGGTAGTAGCCGAACTTCTCGCAGGGCTCGTAGCCGCTGGAGACATACAGGGCCACGGCCTCCGGCTGCTTGGTGCCGGTCTCCAGCACCATCCGGGTCCGGCCCGCCGCACGGGCGTCCTCCTCCAGGGCGGCCAGGATGCGGCGGGCCAGCCCGCGGCCGCGCACCTGCTCGATCACGAACATCCGCTTGAGCTCGGCGTCCCCGTCCCGGTTGCCCTCCTCGTTGGCGTCCTGACTGCGCCAGCCGCCGGAGGCGACCGGGACGTCGTTCTCGTCGTACGCGATCAGGTAGAGGCCGTTCGGCGGCGCGAAGTCCGAGGCCTCCAGGTGCGTGGCGTCGCCACCGTCGCCGTAACGCAGCTCGTACTCGGCCTGGACCTCGTCGTTCAGCTTCACGGCGTCGGGGTGGTCGAAGGAGACCCGGCGTATGTTCATGCTTCCTACCGTTGTTCGATGCGCAATCCGGAGAGGGACGTCGTCCAGTGTGCCGGTATCGTGCCGGGGTGCTGACCGTGACCACCGCAAACGTGAACGGTCTGCGTGCCGCCGCGAAGAAGGGCTTCGTGGAATGGCTCGCGGACACCTCCGCCGATGTGCTGTGCCTCCAGGAGGTGCGGGCCGAGCCCGGGCAGCTGCCCGAGCACGTGCGCACCCCCGAGGGCTGGCACGTGACGCACGCCCCCGCCGCCGCCAAGGGCCGCGCCGGCGTCTCCCTCTACACCCGCCGTGAGCCGGACGCCGTGCGGATCGGCTTCGGCTCGGCGGAGTTCGACACCAGCGGCCGCTACGTCGAGGCCGACCTGCCGGGTGTGACGGTCGCCTCCCTCTACCTGCCCTCCGGCGAGGTCGGTACGGAGCGACAGGACGAGAAGATCCGCTTCATGGGCGAGTTCCTCGCCCACCTCAAGGGCCTGCGCGAGCGCGCCGCCGCCGAGGGCCGCGAGGTCGTGGTCTGCGGCGACTGGAACATCGCGCACCGCGAGGCCGATCTGAAGAACTGGCGGGCCAACAAGAAGAACTCCGGCTTCCTGCCGGAGGAGCGCGAGTGGCTGAGCCGCGTCCTCGACCCGGCCGACGGCGGCTACGTGGACGTCGTCCGCGCCCTGCACCCGGACGTCGAAGGGCCGTACTCGTGGTGGTCGTACCGGGGGCGGGCCTTCGACAACGATTCGGGTTGGAGGATCGACCTCCAGGTGGCCACCCCCGGGCTGGCCGCCCGGGCGGTCAAGGGGTACGTCGAGCGGGCCGCCACGCACGCCGAGCGCTGGTCGGACCACGCGCCGGTGACCGTCGTCTACGAGCGCTGATCCTCGTCCGGCCGCATCCGCAGCCGGCGGTCCAGGGCCAGGGACAGTTCCGCCTCGACCACGCTGCGGGCCAGGGGGCGCAGGCGGGCGAGGTCCTCGGTGGTGGCGTGGCGGAGGATCACGTCGGCGAAGAGTTCGGCGAGGGCGTCGGCGTGGTCGCGGACGCGTTTGCCGGCGTCGAGGACCTCGGCGAGGGGTATGCCCTCGCGGACCAGGGCGGAGGAGACGTCGAGCAGGCGGTGGCTGATGTGGACCAGTTCGTCGCCGTCGGTGCCGAGGTAGCCCAGCTCCATCGCGGCGGCGAGGTTCTCCGGGGTGACCTCGCCCTCGAAGCGGGCGGCGAGTTCCTCGGGGGTGAGGCGGACCGGGGTCTCCTCGGTGGGCTCGCCGATGCCGAGCAGGTCGCCGACGTCGCGGCCGTGGTCGAAGGCGTCGGCGAGTTCGGCGATGCCGCTGAGGGTGTGGCCGCGTTCCAGGAGGGCGGCGATGGTGCGCAGGCGGGCCAGGTGGTGGTCGTCGTACCAGGCGATGCGGCCCTCGCGGCGGGGCGGCGGGATCAGTTTGCGTTCGCGGTAGAAGCGCAGGGTGCGCACCGTGATGCCGGCCAGCCGGGCCAGCTCCTCCATGCGGTACTCGCGCGGGCCTTCGGTGCGTCCAGCGTCTCCAGCGTCTTCTGCCACGCCGGAAGCCTATGTCGTACCGGCGGTAACTTTCCTTGCCGCGCCCCCTACCCATCGGTACGGAGCTGCTCTACTCTCCCCATTGCGCCAGTGTTCACTGGCAGAGTTCTAGGCGATGCGTGGAGGCTTCGGGATGGCCGAGCACGAGCAGGTTCAAGAACACGTGCGGGTGGCGGTGATCGGGTCGGGCTTCGGAGGGCTGGGAGCCGCCGTGCGGCTGCGCCGCGAGGGGATCACCGACTTCGTCGTCCTCGAGAGGTCCGGCAGCGTCGGCGGCACCTGGCGGGACAACAGCTACCCGGGGTGCGCCTGTGACGTGCCGTCCCATCTGTACTCGTTCTCCTTCGCGCCCAATCCCGAGTGGCCGCGCACCTTCTCCGGGCAGCCGCACATCCGGGCCTACCTGGAGCACGTGGCCGACACCTTCGGGCTGCGCCCCCACCTCCGCTTCGACTCGGAGGTGAAGCGGATGGTGTGGGACCCCGAGCAGCTGCACTGGGAGATCGAGACGGCGAGCGGCAACCTCACCGCCGACGTCATCGTCTCCGCGACCGGCCCGCTGTCCGACCCCAAGCTCCCGGACGTGCCCGGCCTCGACACCTTCCCCGGCAAGGTCTTCCACTCGGCCCGCTGGGACCACGACTACGACCTCACCGGCAAGCGCGTCGCCATGATCGGAACCGGCGCCTCCGCCATCCAGATCGTGCCGTCCATCCAGCCGAAGGTCGGCCGCCTCACCCTCTTCCAGCGCACCCCGGCCTGGGTGATGCCCCGCATGGACCGGCCGATCAGCGGCGCCGAGCGCGCCCTGCACCGGGCGCTGCCGGTCACCACCAAGATCCGTCGGGGCCTGCTGTGGGGCATCCGGGAACTCCAGGTGCAGGCCTTCACCAAGCACCCCAACGAGCTGGGCTTCGTCGAGAAGATCGCCAAGCGCAACATGGCCGCCGCCGTCAAGGACCCGGCCCTGCGCGCCAAGCTCACCCCCGACTACCGCATCGGCTGCAAGCGGATCCTGCTGTCCAGCACCTACTATCCGGCGCTCGCCCGCCCCAACGTGGACGTGATCGCCAGCGGTCTCAGCGAGGTCCGCGGCAGCACCCTCGTCGGCGCCGACGGCAGTGAGGCCGAGGTCGACGCGATCATCTTCGGCACCGGCTTCCACGTCACGGACATGCCGGTCGCGGAGCGGGTCGTGGGCGCGGACGGGCGGACCCTCGCCGAGAACTGGAAGGGCGGCATGGAGGCCCTGCGCGGCGCCACGGCGGCCGGCTTCCCCAACTTCATGACGGTCATCGGGCCCAACACCGGTCTCGGCAACTCCTCCATGATCCTCATGATCGAGTCCCAGCTGAACTACATGGCCGACTACCTGCGCCAGCTGAACGTCCTCGGCGGCAAGGTCGCCCTGGACGCCCGCCCCACGGCCGTGCGGGGCTGGAACCACCGGGTGCAGGAGCGCATGAAGCGCACCGTGTGGAACACCGGCGGCTGCACCAGCTGGTACCTGGACCCGAGCGGCCGCAACACCACCATCTGGCCCGGCACGACCGCCGAGTTCCGGCGGGCGACACGGCAGGTGGACCTCGCCGAGTACGAGGTGCTGCGCGTCCCGGCCGCCCGCAAGGCCCCGGCCTCCGCCGAGGGCGCGGAGGTGGGCGCGTGAGCCGCCTCCCGCACGTCTCCTTTGGCCCCTACGCCCCGCCCGTGGCGGCCCACGTCCTGACCGTCACCTCCGCCGACGGGGCCCGGCTGCACGTCGAGGTGCACGGCCCCGAGAACGCGCCCGCGGTCGTCCTCGCCCACGGCTGGACCTGCTCGACCGCCTTCTGGGCGGCGCAGATACGCGCCCTGTCCGCCGACCACCGGGTCATCGCCTACGATCAGCGCGGCCACGGCCGCAGCCCGGTGAGCCGGGTGTGCGGCACCGACGCGCTCGCCGACGACCTCGAGGCGGTCCTGAAGGCCACGCTGGCGCCGGGCGAACAGGCGGTGATCGCCGGGCACTCCATGGGCGGGATGACGGTCATGGCCGCCGCCTCGCGGCCCGCGCTGCGCGAGCACGCCGCGGCCGTTCTGCTGTGCAGCACGGGCAGTTCGCGGCTGGTGGCGTCGGCGACCGTGCTGCCGCTGCGGGAGGGCCGGGTGCGCACCTGGCTGACCCGGCGGATCCTCGGCTCCCGGGCGCCGCTCGGACCGGTCACGCCGATCGCGCTGAGGATCCTCAAGTACGGCACGATGGGCCCGGGTTCGGCCCCGCACATGGTCGAGGCGTGCGCCCGCATCGTGCACGCCTGCCCCCGTACGGCGCGCCACGCCTGGTCGCAGGTGCTCGACCTGCTCGACCTCGACCGCGGTGTCGGGGAGTTGACGATGCCGGTCGAGGTGGTCGCCGGCACCGCGGACCGGCTGACCCCGCCCGTGCACGCCCGTGCGCTGGCCGCCGCGCTGCCCCGGTGCGTGGGTCTGACGGTGCTCGAGGGTATGGGCCACATGACGCCGGTGGAGGCGCCGGATCTGGTCACCGGGAAGATACGCGCGCTGGCCGCCGCGCACATCACCGCCGCGTCCGCGACGACGGACGCCGTACACGCCGAGGAGAGCGCATGAGCAGGGTGAGCCTGGAAGGACGCGTCGCCGTCGTCACCGGGGCGGCGCGGGGCGTAGGGGAGTTGCTGGCCCGCAAGCTCTCGGCGCGGGGCGTGAAGGTGGCCCTGGTCGGGCTGGAGCCGGACGGACTCAAGCAGGTCGCGGCGCGGCTGCACACCGAGAGCGAGGTGTGGCACGCCGACGTCACCGACCACGAGGTGATGGCCCGGGTGGCGGGCGAGGTCGAGGAGCGGTTCGGCAAGGTCGACATCGTGGTCGCCAACGCCGGTGTCGCCACGGGCGGTCCGTTCGTCGACTCCGACCCGGAGTCCTGGCGGCGGGTCATCGAGGTCAATCTGATCGGCTCGGCGGTGACGGCCCGCGCCTTCCTGCCGGCGCTGACGGAGAGCCGGGGCTATCTGCTCCAGATCGCGTCGCTGGCCGCGATCACCCCCGCGCCGATGATGACCGCCTACTGCGCCTCCAAGTCCGGGGTGGAGGCGTACGCACACAGCCTGCGGGCCGAGGTAGGCCACCGGGGCGTGAAGGTCGGCGTCGGGTATCTGTCGTGGACCGACACGGACATGGTGCGCGGCGCGGACCAGGACGACGTCATGCGGGAGCTGCGGCAGCGGCTGCCGTGGCCGTCGAACAAGACGTATCCGCTGGGCCCGGCGGTGGACCGGCTCGTGGAGGGCATCGAGCGCCGGTCGAGACACGTCTACGGGCAGTGGTGGCTGCGCGGCATGCAGGGCGTGCGTGGCTATCTGCCGGCTGTCATCGGCACCGTCGGCCAGCGCGAGATGCGGCGCTTCGCGGACCGGCTGAACGGCATGCGCACAGGGCTGGTCGGGGCGGGCGGAGCGGCCGACGAACAGCACCGGACGACCTCCGCTACGGTCCGTCACTGATCGACATGCGCAGGGTCACCGCCCGTGTGAATCTGATCGGGCCCGGCCGATCCGGCCGGCCCGAAAGACCACAGGAGTGAACCCACATGGGTATCAAGGACCAGTTCCAGGACAAGGCCGAGCGCATGCAGCAGCAGGGCAAGCAGCGTGCCGAGCAGGGTCGGCAGCGTGCCGGCCAGGCGCAGGACCAGATGCACAACCGCGACCGCCGTCGCGACGAGGACCAGCAGGACCCGGCCTCGCGCCGCCGCGACGCGGACGAGCGGTTCGAGGAGAGCTACGACGCCTGACGCGTAGCCGCTGAGCCCGCGAGGCGCCCTCCGTGCGACGGAGGGCGCCTTCGCGCGTGCCCGTGCCCTTCGGGGACCGCGTCGTGCGCGCGTGTCCGTCGGGATCCGCGTCGTGCGCGCGTGCCCGTGCCCCGGGGGTCCGCGTCAGGCGCGCGGCGGCAGCGGTGGCCGGGACCGGTCGGGCACGGCGTCGTAACCGGGCGGGGTGGTGGGCGGGTTGGCCTCCAGCAGCTCCAGCGCGAGCCGCACCGCCTCGTCCAGCACCGGGTAGCGGCCCTCCGCCCAGTCCAGCGGGGTGCGCAGCGCCTCCACGTCGGGGGCGACGCCGTAGTTCTCCACGGACCAGCCGTACGCGTCGAACCAGGCCGCGTTCATCGGCACCGTGATCACGGTGCCGTCGCCCAGGCGGTGCCGGCCGGTCATGCCGACCACCCCGCCCCAGGTGCGCTGCCCGACCACCGGGCCGAGCCGCAGCAGCTTGAAGGCGGCCGTGATCATGTCGCCGTCGGAGGACGTCGCCTCGTCCGCGAGCGCCACCACCGGCCCGCGCGGGGCGTTGGAGGTGTACGACACCGGCTGGGCGTCGCGCGTGAGGTCCCAGCCCAGGATCGTGCGCGTCAGCTTCTCGATGACCAGCTCGCTGATGTGACCGCCCGCGTTGCCGCGCACGTCCACGATCAGCGCGGGCCGAGACACCTCCATGCGCAGGTCGCGGTTGAACTGCGCCCAGCCGGAGCCGCCCATGTCGGGGATGTGCAGATAGCCGCAGCGTCCGTCGCTCAACCGCCTTACCACCTCGCGGCGTTTGGACACCCAGTCCTGGTAGCGCAGCGGGCGCTCGTCGATCAGCGGGACGACGGCGACCCGGCGGGCCGGGCCCGGGCCGTCCCCCGCCGGTGCGAAGGTCAGCTCCACGGTCGTGCCGCCGGCGCCGGCGAGCAGCGGGGAGGGGCCCGCCACCGGGTCGACGGGGCGGCCGTCCACGTGGGTGAGGGCGGCGCCCTCGCGGATGCCCGTGCCGGCCAGCGGGGAGCGGGCCTTGGAGTCGGAGGAGTCGCCGGGCAGGATCCGCTTGACGATCCAGCGGCCGTCCCGGCACACGAAGTTGGCGCCGAGCAGGCCCTGCCAGCGCTGGTAGTGCGCCGGGCCCTCGTTGCGGCGGGCGGCGGCGACGTAGGCGTGCGAGGTGCCCAGTTCGCCGAGGACCTCGCGCAGCAGGTCGGCGAACTCGTCCGGGGAGGCGACCCGTTCGACCAGCGGGCGGTACTGCGCCAGCACCGCGTCCCAGTCGATGCCGCACATGCCGGGGTCCCAGAAGTAGGCGCGGGTCAGCCGGCCGGCCTCCTCGTAGGCCTGGCGCCATTCGGCGGGCGGGTCGACCTCGTGCAGGATGCGGCGCAGGTCGATCCAGGTGGTGGAGTCCCCGTCGCCGGCCTCGGTCGCCGGTACGGCGCGCAGGTCGCCCTCGTCGAGCACGACCAGCCGGGTGCCGTCGCCGCTGACCCGGAACCAGTCGAGGTGGTTGACCAGTTCGGTCTTCTTCGCCTTGGCCAGGCCGAAGTGCTCCAGGGTGGGGCGCTCGCTCGGGTCGTCCGGGTTGGCGAAGGTCTCGCCGAGCGCGCCCGAGATCGGCCAGCGCAGCCAGACCAGGCCGCCGCCCGCGACCGGGTGCAGTGCCGAGTACTTGGAGGCGGCCACCGGGAAGGGCGTCACCCGTGCCTCGAGGCCCTCCGCCTCCACGGTCACCGGGCCGCCCTCGCCTGCCTCGTCCTCCAGCGGGTCCAGACCGCCGGCGGCCGGGCGGCCCTCCGGGTTGAGCGCGAAGGGGGAGGGCGTCGCCGACGACAGCGGCACCAGGTAGGGGCGGCAGCCCAGCGGGAAGGACAGGTCCCCGGTGTGCACGTCGTACACCGGGTCGAAGCCGCGCCAGGAGAGGAACGCGAGATAGCGGCCGTCGCTGGTGAAGACCGGGTTCTCGTCCTCGAAGCGGCCGTTGGTCACGTCGATGACGGCCGGCCCGTCGGCGGCGTCGATGCGGGCCATCCTGATCTGCCGCAGGGACCGCCCGATGCCCGGGTGGGACCAGGTCAGCCAGGCGCCGTCCGGGGAGAAGGCGAGGTCGCGGACGGGGCCGTTGTCGGACCGGACCAGCTCGGTGACGCCGCCGCCGGCGGGGCCGCCCGGGCCGGCGTCCGCCGCGGTCTCCCGGCCCGGGTCCGCGCCGGTGTCCGAGGTGCCGCCGCCGGTGTCCGTGCCGCCGGCCGCCCCGGCGCCGTCCTGGCCGGTGAGGGCGGCCTCGGCCGCCTCCAGCGCGGCCGCGGGCTCCGTCTCGTCCGAGGCGTCGAGGAGGAGCAGCCGCCCGTCGTGCGAGGCGACGGCGAGGCGCTCGCCGGCCGGGTCGGAGACCAGCTCCAGCACCCGGCCGAGCAGGCCGGACGCCAGCCGCCGGGGCGCCCGGCCGCCCGTCGCCCGGGGCAGGTAGGAGATCTCGACGGCGTCCTCGCCGTCCGCGTCCGTCACGTACGCGACCCGCCCGCTCTCGCCGAGCATCTCGGGCAGCCGGACCCGTACGCCCGGGGTGTCGGCGATGGTGCGGGCCGGGCCGTCGCGATGGGTGAGCCAGTACAGGCTGCCGCGGACGACGACGGCGCTCGCGCGGCCCGTCTCGTCGACGGAGATGCCGCCCACGTTCTGGGCGGCGGGCACCTGGTACGTACGCCGTCCCGCGCGCGGCCCGCTGAGCCGGACGTCGAGCCGGCGCGGCACCGAGCCGGACGACAGGTCGTCGACGATCCACAGGTCGCCGGCGCACTGGTACACCACGCGGGTGCCGTCACTGGCGGCGTTGCGGGCGTAGAAGGCGTCGTGATCGGTGTGGCGGCGCAGGTCGGAGCCGTCGTGGGCGCAGGAGTAGAGGTTGCCGGTGCCCTCGTGGTCGGAGAGGAAGGCGATGCGGCCGGCGACGAACATGGGTGCGGAGAGGTGCCCGTCGAGGTCGGGCAGCAGGCGTTCGCCGTGCAGCCACAGCCGGCCCGTGGCGCCGCCCCGGTAGCGCTTCCAGGCGGCGGGTTCGTGCGGCGGGGTGCCGGTGAGCAGCAGCGTCCTCCGCTCCCCGTCGAGGTCGGCGGCCTGGATGTCGGTGACCGGGCCCCAGGGCAGCTTGCGGCCGGGATCGCCGTCCAGGGAGATCTTGTAGGCCCAGGTCAGGT
This sequence comes from Streptomyces sp. NPDC032940, assembly GCF_040636935.1. Classification (NCBI taxonomy): domain Bacteria; kingdom Bacillati; phylum Actinomycetota; class Actinomycetes; order Kitasatosporales; family Streptomycetaceae; genus Streptomyces; species Streptomyces sp. NPDC032940. The sequence continues at coordinate 342,232 of NZ_JBEZVJ010000003.1, forward strand.
GTGAGAAGGGCTCGCCGTGGGAGGCGACGGCGAGGACCGCGCTGTCGCCGTCGGCCTCGGGCGGCGTCCAGCCGCAGACGCGGGTGTCCAGGCCGCCCCAGTGGGTGAGCCGGCGTCCCGGCCCGCCGTCGACCGGCACGAGGTGGACCTCCGGTGCCAGGGTGCGCCAGCTGGTGTAGGCGATGTGGCGGCCGTCGGGCGAGAAGCGCGGGGGGCCCGCCTTGGTCCGGTCGACGGTGAGCCGCCGGGCGCTGCCCGGACCGTCGAGGTCGGCGAGCCAGAGGTCGTCCTCGGTCACGAAGCACAGCCGGTCGCCGCTGAGGTGGGGAAGGCGCAGGTAACTCACCCCTCCCATGCTTTGCCGCGGGCAGGTCACCGGCAACTTATGGGGAGCTGACAACCGTGACCCACAACACGAACGAAACCGTTTCGTTTCGCTAGTGGGCCGGTGTAGATTCGACGTGTACGAAGACACGTACGAAACGGTGTCGTACGACGGAGAAGGGGGAGAGCGAGATGACCGAGACCGCCACCGCGCGCCGCAGTCGGATCACTCCCGAGCGCGAGGCCGAGCTGTACGGCGCCGTGCTCGACCTGCTCCGGGAAGTCGGCTACGACGCCCTGACCATGGACGCCGTGGCCGCCCGCACCCGGTCCAGCAAGGCCACGCTCTACCGCCAGTGGGGCGGCAAGCCCGAGCTGGTCGTCACGGCCATGCGGCACAACAAGCCCGGTGACATCGCCGACGTCGACACCGGCACCCTCCGCGGCGACCTGCACGCCCTGATGGAACGCGAGGACGACTGCACCATGGCCCAGAACGCCGCGTTGATGCGCGGCGTGGCCATGGCGCTCCACCAGAATCCGGACCTGCGCCAGGCCTTCCGCGAACAGCTCGTGGAACCGGAGATGGCGGAGTTCCGGCGGTTGCTGCAACGCGCGATCGACCGGGGCGAGATCAGAGCGGACTGTCCCGCGCTGGACTTCCTCGTCCCCATGCTGGCCGGCGCCTTCGCCACCCGGACGCTGCTGGAGGACCAGCCACCCACCCGGGCCTTCCTCACCTCCTACATCGACGCCGTGATCCTCCCCGCTCTCGGCGCCTGACACCCCCTCGGCCAGGCCCCGCCTGAGCCCTGTCCCCGAGCCCCACCTGACGTCACCGCTCACGTCGTCGGGCTGATCACCCCTGCCCCGAAGACCCCACGACCTGACCGGGAGTACGCCCTCGTGGCCACTTTCCTCTACAAACTCGGCCGGCTCGCCTTCCGGCGACGGCATTTCGTCGCTCTGATCTGGGTGGCGCTGCTGACGCTCGCCGGCGTCGGCGCGGCCAGCGCCCCGCCCGCCGGCAACTCGTCCTTCTCCATCCCCGGCACGGAGGCCCAGAAGGCCTTCGACCTGCTCGAACAGCGCTTCCCCGGCCAGAGCGCCGACGGGGCGACCGCACGCGTCGTCTTCAAGGCACCGGCCGGCGAGAAGATGACGGACGCCGGCAACAAGGCGACCGTCGAGAAGACCGTCCACGAACTGTCGGACGGTTCCGAGGTCGCCTCCGTCGCCGACCCCTACCAGGGCGACGCCGTCAGCAAGGACGGCTCGATCGCCTACGCCTCGGTGCGGTACGACGTCTCCGGCATGGAGCTGGAGGAGTCCACCAAGGACGCGCTGGAGGACGCGGCGCAGCAGGCCCGTGACGCCGGGCTGACCGTCGAGATCGGCGGCGACGCGCTCCAGGCGGTCCCGGAGACCGGCGCGACGGAGATCATCGGCATCGCGATCGCCGCGGTCGTCCTCGTCATCACCTTCGGTTCGCTGATCGCCGCCGGACTGCCGCTGCTCACCGCGCTGATCGGCGTCGGCATCGGCGTCTCCTCGATCACCGCGCTGGCCAGTGTGCTGGACCTGGGTTCCACCACCTCCACGCTGGCGATGATGATCGGCCTCGCGGTCGGCATCGACTACGCCCTGTTCATCGTCTCCCGCTACCGCGCGGAACTCGCCGAGGGCCGCGAACGCGAGGAGGCGGCCGGCCGGGCCGTCGGCACCGCGGGCTCCGCGGTGGTCTTCGCCGGCCTCACCGTGGTCATCGCGCTGGTCGGTCTCGCGGTCGTCAACATCCCGATGCTGACCAAGATGGGCGTCGCGGCGGCCGGCACGGTCGCCATCGCGGTCCTGATCGCCCTCACGATGATCCCCGCGCTGCTCGGCTACGTGGGCCGCAGGGTCAAGCCGGCCGGGGAGAAGAGCAAGCTGCTGGGCGGCGGCCGTGCCGCGCGCAAGGCCGAGGCCGGCAAGCCCGCCAAGGCCAACATGGGCACCCGCTGGGCGAGCTTCGTCGTCCGCCGTCCCGTCGCCGTGCTGCTGCTCGGCGTCCTCGGCCTCGGCGCCGCCGCGATCCCCGCGACCTCCCTGGAACTGGGGCTGCCCGACGACGGCTCCCAGCCGACGTCCACGACGCAGCGCCGGGCGTACGACCTGCTCTCGGACGGCTTCGGCGCCGGCTTCAACGGCCCGCTGATGGTCGTGGTGGACGCCAAGGGCAGCGACGCCCCGAAGGACGCGTTCACCGACGTCTCCGAAGCGATCAAGGGCCTGGACGGCGTCGTGGCGGTCACCCCGCCCGCGCCCAACAAGGACGGCGACACCGCGACGATCACCGTGATCCCGGACTCCAAGCCGTCCTCCGTGCAGACCGAGGACCTGGTGCACTCCATCCGTGACGCGGGCGGCGACATCGAGGCCGACACCGGCGCGGAGACCCTGGTCACCGGCGCGACGGCGATGAACATCGACGTCAGTCAGAAGCTCAACGACGCGCTGCTGCCCTACCTGGTCCTGGTCGTCGGCCTGGCCTTCCTCCTCCTGATCGTGGTCTTCCGTTCGATCCTGGTCCCGCTGAAGGCCGCCCTCGGCTTCCTGCTCTCCGTCATGGCGGCGCTCGGCGCGGTCGTCGCGGTCTTCCAGTGGGGATGGCTGTCCGGCCTGATGGGCGTCGAGGAGACCGGTCCGGTCATGTCGATGATGCCGATCTTCATGGTGGGCGTCGTCTTCGGCCTGGCGATGGACTACGAGGTCTTCCTGGTCACCCGCATGCGGGAGGCGTACGTCCACGGCGAGAAGCCGAACCAGGCCGTCGTGACCGGCTTCAAGCACGGCGCCCGGGTGGTCACGGCCGCCGCGGTCATCATGATGGCGGTCTTCGCGGGCTTCATCGGCTCCAGCGAGTCCATGATCAAGATGATCGGCTTCGGCCTGGCGATCGCCGTCTTCTTCGACGCGTTCGTGGTCCGCATGGCCATCGTCCCGGCCGTCCTCGCCCTGCTCGGCAAGAAGGCCTGGTGGCTGCCGAAGTGGCTGGACCGCGCCCTGCCCAACGTGGACGTCGAGGGCGAGGGCCTGCGCACGGCCGCCGACGCCGACCGCTCCGACCCCGACGAGGACCGCGTCCCGGCACACACCTGACGCACACACAGACCGGCCGGTGAGGGCTCCGTGGGGACGGGACGGCCCTCACCGGCCCGCCGTGTGCGGTTGCCCCGCCGTGTGCGGGGCAACCGCACAACCCGGTCGCATGCGAGCTACACGTACCGCTACCGTGCCGACCATGACGACGACCAACGGCACCCCCGACGTCCACCCCCGTTTCGCCGAGGCCCTGCGTGGGCTCGGGCTCGATGAGATCGTCGGGCGGGTGCGGCGGTTTCCGGAGGCCGCGCGGACCGCTGTCGAGGCCGCCGACGCGATCGGGTGCGAGCTGAGTCAGATCTGCAAGTCGCTGATCTTCGCCGCGGACGGGGTGCCCGTGCTGGTGCTCATGGACGGGGCCTCCCGGGTCGACCTGGAGCGGGTCCGGGAGGAGCTCGGGGCCGAGAAGGTCACGCGGGCCAAGGCCGACGTCGTGCGGGAGACCACCGGGTACGCCATCGGCGGTGTGCCGCCCTTCGGGCACCGCAGCCGGACCAGGGTCCTCGCCGACCGGTCGCTGCTCGCGCACGAGGTCGTCTGGGCCGCCGCCGGCACGCCCTACAGCGTCTTCCCGATGGAGCCCAAGGACCTCGTCGCCACCGCGGGCGCCACCCTCGTGGACGTGCGCGAGCCCTCGGCGTGACCCCCCTCGTCACCGCCGCGGTCCTGCTCGCCGCCGTCACGCACGCCGGCTGGAACGCCATCGCCCACCGGATACCCGACAAGCTCACCGGCTTCGCCCTGATCACCGGCGGCGGGATGCTCATCGGGCTCGCGCTGCTGCCGTTCACGGCGTTCCCGGCGGCCGGCGCGTGGCCGTACCTCTTCGTGTCGGCCGCCGTCCACATCGCCTCCTTCGCCCTGCTGATGCGCTCCTTCCGGCTCGGCGACTTCGGGCAGGCCTACCCCATCGCCCGCGGCAGCGCGCCCCTGCTGGTCACCGTGCTGGCCGCCGCCTTCGCGCACGAGGTGCCCGACGGATGGGGGACCGCCGGCATCGTGCTCTCCTGCGCGGGGCTGACCGGCGTCGCCCTGTGGGGGCTGAGGGGGCGCCGGCCCGACTGGGCGGCGATCGGCGCGGCCCTCGCCACCGGCGCGACCATCGCTGTGTACACCGTCGTGGACGGCCTGGGCGTACGCGCCTCCGGGTCCTCCCTCGGGTACATCTCCTGGCTGATGGTGGTGCAGGGGAGCTTCATCCCGGGGTACCTCGTGTACCGCCACCGCGCCGGCGCCTGGGCGGTGGTGCGTCCCCGGGCCGCCCTCGGCCTGCTCGGCGCGGCCCTGAGCTTCGCCGCCTACGGCCTCGTGCTGTGGGCGCAGACCCGCGCCGCACTCGCCCCCATCGCCGCGCTGCGCGAGTCGTCCATCCTGGTCGGCGCGGCGATCGGCGCCGTGTTCTTCAAGGAGCGGTTCGGCGCCTCGCGGATCGCGGCGGCGGGTCTCCTGGTCGTCGGGATCGGGCTGATGCTGCACGCCGGATAGTGCGCGCGGCGGCGACGAGGAGCACCCTGGAAGCAGATGTTCCGGAGGTGATCGTCATGATGCACACCGCTGTGGGATGGCATGTCGAGCTGGAGTTCATGGAGGACGACCAGCACACGCGCGCGGTCGCGATGGTGCGGCTGCCCGACGGCGCGGAGGTGCGGGCGCACGGCCACGCCACCCGTCACCGGGTCGACTCCCAGCAGCCCCGCGTCGGGGAGGAGGTCGCCGGCGCACGGGCGTTGAACGAGCTCGCGATGCAGTTGCTCACCAAGGCGCACGACGAGATCGACGACGCGTCGGGCAGGATCTCCCACCCGATCCACGTCTGAGCCCGTCCCGGCCCGGGTCCCCGGTGGGGGCCGGTTCCGTGGCCCGCCGGGGCCCGGTCCGCTCAGCCCGTTCAGCCCGCGCCGAGCGACGCGCGCACCGCCCGCACCAGGGCCTGGGCCCGCGGATCGGCCGTCACGGTCTTGCGGAAGCCGTTGGTGACGTAGCCGAAGGCGGTCCCCGTCTCCGGGTCGGCGAAGCCGAGGGCACCGCCGCGGCCGGGATGGCCGAAGGAGCCGGGCGACAGGAACGGCGACGCGCTGCCGTGCAGCATGTAGCCGAGGCCGAAGCGCGTGCCCACGACCAGCACCCGGTCCGGGCCCGCCGACTCCTCGGTCCGGGCGCGTTCCGTCGTCGCCGGGTCGAACAGCCGTGTCCGCCGCGTGACGCCGTCGACCTCGCCGATCAGCGCCGCGTAGAAGCGGGCCAGGGCGTCGGCCGTCGCGATGCCGTTGGTCGCCGGGAGGGCCGACGCCCGGTACGCCGGGTCGTTCTGGTCCGGGAACGGCGTGATCGCGGCGAAGGCACGGCGGGTGAGCGAGTCCGGGTCCTGGTACGCCTCGGTGACGGAGCGCTTGGGACGCAGGCGCAGTCCGCCACCGCCCGCGGGCTCGGGGTCCTCGACGCGGCCCACCCTTCCGGCGCGCCCCGCGGCCTCCTCCTGGGCGGGCAGGCCGAGCCACAGGTCCAGGCCCAGCGGGCCGGCGATCTCGTCGGCGATCCACTCGCCCGCGCTCCGCCCGCCCGTGACCCTGCGCACCAGCTCGTCCAGCAGCCAGCCGTAGGTCAGCGCGTGGTAGCCGTGGTCGGTGCCCGGCTCCCAGACGGGTGCCTGCGCGGCGACGGCCTCGGGGCCCCGCAGCGGGTCGAGGGCCTCCTCGGGGGTGAGCGGACGGTCCAGCACCGGCAGCCCGGCCCGGTGGTTCAGCACGTGCCGCACCAGCACCCGTTCCTTGCCGTGCGCCTTGAACTCCGGCCAGTACTCGCCCACCGGCGCGTCCAGGTCCAGTTCCCCGCGCTGGTGCAGCAGCAGCGGTACGGCGGCGGCGACGCCCTTCGTCGCCGAGCGCACGACCTGCGCGGTGCCCCGGCGCCACGGTTCGGTGCCGTCGATGTCGCGCGTGCCGCCCCACAGGTCGACGACCTTGCGCCCGTCCCGGTAGACGGCGACGGCCGCACCCCGGTCCCCGAGCGCCGCGAAGTTCCGCGCGAACGCGTCCCTGACCGGCTCGAAGCCCCCGGCCACCGTGCCGTGTATGTCCGCGTCCACGTCCCTGTGTTCCTTCCGCTCGCCTGCGACAGTGGCTGCAACAGTCACCGCGCGCCTGCGATTCCTCACCCGCCCGACGTCACCGACCGCGGGTCGAAGCCGAAGGGCAGCTCCAGACGGTGGGCGCGCATCAACGCGTCGTCGGACAGCAGCTCGCCGGTGGGACCGTCCGCCGCGATCACGCCGTCGCTCAGGACCAGGGAGCGGGGGCACAGCTCCAGGGCGTAGGGCAGGTCGTGGGTGACCATCAGCACCGTGACGTCGAGGGAGCGCAGGATGTCGGCGAGTTCGCGGCGGGAGGCGGGGTCGAGGTTGGACGACGGCTCGTCCAGGACCAGGATCTCCGGCTCCATGGCGAGCACGGTGGCGACCGCCACCCGGCGCCGCTGGCCGAAGGAGAGATGGTGCGGGGGCCGGTCCTTGAACCCGGCCATGCCGACCAGGCCGAGCGCCCGGTCCACGCGCTCCTCCAGTTCGGCCCCCTTCAGCCCGGCCGCCGCCGGCCCGAAGGCCACGTCCTCGCGCACGGTCGGCATGAAGAGCTGGTCGTCGGGGTCCTGGAAGACGATGCCGACCCGGCGCCTGATCTCCGCCATGTTCCGCTTGTCCACGGGCAGCCCGGCGACGGTGACCGTGCCGGTGCCGCCGGACAGGATGCCGTTGAGGTGGAGCACCAGGGTCGTCTTGCCCGCGCCGTTCGGGCCGAGCAGCGCGACCCGCTCGCCGCGGGCGACGGAGAAGTCCACGCCGAACAGGGCCTGGTGCCCGTCGGGGTAGGCGAAGGCGAGGCCGGAGACCTCCAGGGAGGGTGTCATCGGAAAAACGCCCACTTCCCAGTCTGCGGATGAGTGTCGTTGTCGACGGCTGGTGCATGCGAGAGCCAAGCTTGCACCACCTCTGTGTCATTGCCGGCAACCGGGCTGGTTCCAACCCGGATGGTGTTGATCGCGTCAGACTCGGTCGTCCGCTGGGCAATCGGGCAGCGTGAGCCAGGAATCCCCGTTGCAACCCAAGAGGGAGGGTTCAAAGCGTCCATCCCAGCAAACACACGACGAGAGCCGCCCCCGGGAGCAGTGAAGCGTACGACCACTGCGCCCGGGACGCGGTCACCTCGTCGATGACCGGCATCGAGCCGGCGTACCCGCGGCTGACCATCGCCAGGTGGACGCGCTCGCCGCGCTCGTAGGAGCGGATGAACAGGGCCCCGGCGGACTTGGCGAGCACCCCCCAGTGCCGGACGCCCTTCGCCTCGAAGCCGCGTGACTCCCGGGCGATCCGCATCCGGCGCATCTCGTCGGTGATGACGTCCCCGTAGCGGATCATGAAGGACGCGATCTGCACGAGCAGCGGCGGCAGCTTCAGCCGCTGCAGGCCGAGCAGCAGTTCGCGCAGCTCGGTGGTGGAGGCGAGCAGGACGGAGGCGGCGACGCCCAGGGTGCCCTTGGCCAGCACGTTCCAGGCGCCCCACAGGCCGCCCGCGCTCAGCGACAGGCCGAGGACGTCGACCCGCTCGCCCTCGGCCACGAACGGCATCAGCACGGCGAACGCGACGAACGGCACCTCGATCAGCAGCCGCTTGAGCAGGAAGCCGGCGGGGACGCGGGCCGCGTACGCCACCGTCGCCAGCAGGGCGGCGTACAGGCCGAAGGCCCACATCGCCTCGCGCGGGGTCGACACCACGACGACCACGAAGGCGAACGTGGCGGCGAGCTTGGTGTGCGGCGGCAGACCGTGCACGGGGGAGTGCCCGTGCCGGTAGAGCCGGTGGGCGTGTCCGGCGCCCATCTCAGACGCTCGTGCTGCTGCTGGACGTGCTGCTGGGCGACGTGTCGTCACTGCGCCGCCTGCGCACCGCCCAGAACACCGCGCTGCCCGCGACGACGGTGACGCCGACGCCGATGACGCCCGCGAGGCCGCCGGAGACACGGGCGTTCGCGATGTCCTTCACGCCGTAGTCGGCGAGCGGCGAGTCGGCGGCGGCGTGCTCCTCGGCCTTCTTGTCGATGCCCTTGTCGGCGGCGACCTTCTCCAGGCCGTCCGGATCGGCGGAGGCGTAGAAGCTGACGAAGCCGGCGAGGACCAGGGAGGCGACCAGGCCGGTGATCCACACCGTGCGGTGCGAGCGGGCTGCGACGGGCGCGGGCGCGGCGGCGCCGGAGGCGTCCGGGGCGTCGACCAGCTCGCCGTTCACCCGCAGCTTCAGCCGCTGCCGGAGCCCGCGCGCCCCGTACACGAGGTCCGGGCGTACGGCGATGACGGCGCCGACGGTCAGCGCGGTGATCGCGGCCTCGCCGATGCCGATCAGGACGTGCACGCCGATCATCGCGGTGGCGACCTTGCCGATGGAGACGTCGGTGGTGCCGCCGATCCAGTACAGCAGCGTGAAGGCGAGGGCGGCGGCCGGGACGGAGACCAGCGCGGCGACGAAGGAGGCGACGGTGACCGAGCGGCGGGTGCGCGGCAGGACCTTCACCAGGCCCCGGAAGAGGGCGTAGGCGACGACCGTGGTGACGATCGCCATGTCGGTGATGTTCACGCCGAGCGCGGTCAGACCCCCGTCCGCGAAGAGGATGCCCTGCATGAGCAGGACGACCGAGACACACAGGATCCCCGTGTAGGGACCCACGAGTATCGCGGCGAGCGCGCCGCCGAGCAGATGGCCGCTGGTCCCCGCGGCGACGGGGAAGTTCAGCATCTGCACCGCGAAGATGAACGCCGCGACCAGGCCCGCCAGGGGCGCCGTCCGCTCGTCCAGTTCGCGCCGCGCGCCGCGCAGGCTCACCGCGACGGCGCCGGCGGCGACGACTCCGGTCACCGCGGAGGTCGGGGCGTTGATGAATCCGTCAGGTACATGCACGGCTCGATGATAGAGGCTTGTTGCGAACCTCTTGCAAGAGCGACGGCGTCGTCATCTCACATGTGAGATGGGTGACCGGGCGGCGCGGGCGGTGATCGGCCCTCAAAATGTGTCATTCGGAAAATATGGGACATTTAAGAGTGAGTGGGCGCATGGCATCCCCACAGGTCACAGAGCGTGAGGGGCGATCCGATGTCCGTTGTCGAACAGTACGTACGAGCCCACATCCTCACGGACGAGGACCTCCCCGAGGAGGACGACGGCGGCGCGATACCGGTTGTGCTGCGCTACGACCCCGACCACGACCCCCGTTCGGTGTGCGTGGCGCTGCCCGGCCGGGGCCGGAGCTCCGCCCCGCGCGAGTGGAGGTTCGCCCGGGACCTGCTGGAGCAGGGGATGCGGGCGCCCGCCGGGAGCGGCGAGGTGCGGGTGTGGCCCTGCGGGCGGGTGCAGGCCGTCGTCGAGTTCCACTCCGCGCAGGGGTGCTCGGTCGTCCAGTTCGAGACGAAGGCGCTCTTCCGCTTCCTGCGCCGCACCCACGCGACGGCGGCCGAGCCGGTTCCGCACTGAGCCGCGCTCCCGCCCGGCGTCCGCTCGGGCGTCCGCTCAGCCGGCCGCCTTCAGCAGCGCCGCCACGATGGGTCCCGCGGTGTCACCGCCGTGGCCGCCCTGCTGGACCACGCCCGCCGCGGCCAGGTCGCCCCGGTACGCGGTGAACCAGCCGTTGGGCTTGTCCTGGCCGTCCACCTCGGCGGATCCCGTCTTCGCGCCGATCTGACCGCTGACGCCGGCCATCGCCTCGGCCGCGGTGCCGTTCGTGGCCGTGTAGGACATCAGGTCCCGCAGCTGCCCCAGCGTGGACGCGGACATCGTGCGCGAGGCCGTGGCGGTCCGGCGTCCGTCGACCGACGGGGCGACCAGATACGGCTGGTGGAAGGCGCCCGTGCGCACGGTCGCCGACACCGACGCCATGTTCAGCGGGTTCATCCGCACCCCGCCCTGCCCGATGAGGGAGGCGGCCATCGGCGCCGCGCTCTGCACCGGCACCGAGCCGTCGAAGCTGGGCACGCCGATCGCCCAGTCGTTGCGGCCCAGGCCGAAGACCTCCTGGGCCTGCTTGGTCAGGTCGTCGTCCTCCAGCTTCGGGGCCTGGCTGATGAAGGCGGTGTTGCAGGACCGGGCGAAGCTCGCCTTGAACGTGCCGTCCTTGATCTCGAACTCGTCGTCGTTCTGGAACTTCCAGCCGCCGTAGCTGAAGTACTTCGGGCACGGATGCTGCTTGTCCGCCGACGCCAGGCCCTTCTCGATGAGCAGCGAGGAGGTGATGACCTTCATCGTGGAGCCGGGGGCGAGGGAGCCCTGGAAGGCGGTGTTGAAGCCGTGGCCGCCGTTGGCGACCGCGAGGATCTCGCCCGTCGAGGCGCGCAGCAGCACGACCGACGCCCGCGCCTTGCCCGCCACCTGCTGCTCGGCGACGGCCTGGAGACCGGGGTCCAGGGTCGTCCGCACGGTGCCCGGCGTGCCCTCGCTCAGCTCCAGCAGGGTCCTGTCGGACGCCTTCGCCGCCTTGGACTCCTTGCCGCGGACCACGCGCAGCTCGATGCCCGCCGTGCCGCCGGCCTTCCTGCCGTACTTCTCGCGCAGCCCGTCCAGGACGGTGCCGAGCGACGGGTACTTCGCGGCGGTGATCTCCCCGCCGTCGCGGTCCAGGGCCTTGACCGGGGGCTCCCCGGCCGAGCCGGTGACCAGCGTGTCGCCGTCCTTCAGCTCGGGGTGGACGACGGCGGCGTGCCAGTCGACGACCGGCTCGCCGTCGGCGGCCCGGCGGACGACGGTCAGCGCGCTGTCGTAGGCGAGCGGCTTGCTGATCGCCGCCCCCTGCCCGGACGCGTCCTGCTGCGTCCCCTCCTGCCGCGTCCCCGCCGGCGTCCGGCCGCCGTAGCTCACCGTCGCCCGGACGGAGAACGGGACCTTCGCGCCGGCCGGGGCGCCCGGGGCGAACGTGGCGGCCGTGACGCGGGCGTCCTTCGTCCAGCCGGTGAGCAGGGCCGTGGCCGCCTGGGCGTCGTCGGTGGCGGCGGCCGCGGCGGCGACGTCGCCGCGCTGCCAGGCCGTGAGGAACCGCTGGGACACGGCGGTGACCTCGGCCGCCGTCGGCGGGCCGGTCCGCACCTTCTCCTCGGCCGCGGCCGTCGTACGCCCGTCCTCCTCGGCCGCGGCCCCGCCGCCGTACAGCGCCCACGCGCCGGCTCCCGCGCCGCCCACGACCACGGCGACCACCCCGCCGACGACGGCCGGTCTCGTCCTCCGCCGCCCGGCGGCGGCCCTTCTGCTGCCCACTCGCGTCCCGTTCCTCCGTGTCGCCCGGATCCCCGGGACCCCGCCGCCGCGCCCTGCCGCGACGGCGACCACCCTAGGGCCTGTCGGACGATGCCCGTCTGCCGCCCTTCGGACGACGACGGGCATCGTCCGACAGGCCCCGGGGCGTCCCGCGCCGCGGGATCGGCTCAGCCGCCGGCCCGCAGCACGGACGCCACGATCGGACCGGCCGCGTCACCGCCGTGGCCGCCCCGTTCGGCCATGGCCGCCGCCGCGACGTCGCCGCGGAAGCCGGTGAACCAGCTGTTGGACGCGGTCTGCCCGTCGACCTCGGCCGAGCCGGTCTTGGCGCCGATGTCGCCGTGCAGCCCGGACATGGCGGTCGCGGCGGTGCCCTGCGTCGCGGTGAGCCGCATCATCTGCTTGAGCTGGTCGGCGGTGCTCCCCGGCAGCCCCTTGGCGGTGGCCAGCTGCCGGCCGTCCAGCTCCGGCGAGACGAGATAGGGCTGGCGGAACTCGCCGGTGATGGCGGTCGCCGTCACCGAGGCCATGTTCAGCGGGTTCATCTGGACCTGGCCCTGCCCGATGGCGTTGGCCGCGCGGTCCGGGCCGCTGACGGCGGGGACGCTGCCGTCGAAGGAGACGATCCCGGTCTGCCAGTCGTCCCGGCCCAGACCGAACCGCTCCTCGGCCTCCCGGGTCAGCGACCCGTCGTCGAGCGGGTCCTCGTCGATGAGCTTGATGAAGCCCGTGTTGCAGGAGCGCATGAAGGTGCCGGCGAGCGTGGCGCTCATGTCCTCCTTCATGTTGGTGAGGTTCTTGAAGGTCTGGCTCTGCCACATCGCCGTGTCCGGGCAGGGCGCCGGTCCGTTCATCGAGGTCACGCCGTTGTCGATGAGCATGGCGGCCGTGATGATCTTCATGGTGGAGCCGGGGGCGACCCGGCCCTGGAAGGCCGCGTTGAAGCCGTCCGCGCGGTTGTTCGCCACGGCCAGCACCTCACCGGTGCTCGGCTTGACGGCGACCACCGAGGACTCGTCGTACTGGGCGACCGCCCGCTCGGCCGCCGCCTGCACACCGGCGCTGAGCGTCGTGCGCAGCTTGCCGGGCTTCCCCTCGGTCAGCGTCAGCAGCGGGGTGTCCGGGGCCTGGGTCATGGTGTGCCGGACCGCCAGCTCGACGCCGGGGGTGCCGCCCGCCTCGTCGCCGTACTTCTCGCGCAGCGTGGCGAGGACCGGACGGAGCGAGGGGTACTTCTCCGCAGACAGCACGGCGCCCTCGCGGTCGACGGCCTGGATCTGCGGGGTCGCCGACTCCGCGGTGACCAGGGTGTCGCCGTCCTTCAGCTGGGGATGGACGACGGCCGGGTCCCAGTCGACCAGCGGCCGCCCCGTGGTCTGCCCGCGCACCACGGTCAGCTTGCTCCGGTAGGTCAACGGCTTGGACGCGCCGTCGTAGGAGACCTTCGCCTTCACCGTGAACGGCACGGTCATGCCGCTGACGCTCACCTCGCCGGGAGTGATCTCGACGCCGGTGATGTGGGCGTCCTCGCCGTAGGCGGTCAGCAGCGTCCCGGCGATCGCGGCGTTGTTCGTGTACGAGGCCGCCGTCGTCGCGTCGCCCTTCTCCCAGGCGGTGAGGAACGCGTCCGCGGTCTCCTGCACCTCGTCGGCGCTCGGCGGCCCGCTCTTCGTGGACGCCCCGGCCGCACCGGAGCCTCCGCCCCCCTCCAGCGCCGACACCACGTTGTAGGCGCCGTATCCGGCCCCGCCCACCATCACGGCGAGCACGCCGCCTATGACGGCGGCCTTCACCCCCCTGCCCATGGGCAGTCCCCTCCCCGTCGAACCCTGAACGCGCTTTCTTGAACGTGTTCAGAAGTAGTTGTGGTGAGCACTCTATGCGCCGGGGGCGGCGGAAGGTACGGGTGTTTCCGTTCGTTGCCGAACGGAGATGCTGCGGCACAACGCCGCTGAAGAGGCGGCAACCCCGTGCCGGGGGCGCGGGTCGGCGGCGGCGTCGTGCGGGCGGGTCCGTCACCATGGAGGTGACCCTCCCGGAGGGACTCGTCCTCGAGTCCCTCGAGCCCGGGGAGCTCCCCTACCCCGGCGAGGTCGGCTACTGCCGGGAGGGCGCCGACGAGAGAGGGCCCCACCTGTGCGGGCCCTCACGTACGGCGCCGTCATGATGCGCGTCCGCATCGCCGAAGCGGTCGACGGCGCCGCTGGCCGCGTCACCGCCCCGCCGGCCCCCGAGGACCCGACGTCTCCGGCAACACCGCGCCGGTGACCGTGAAGTACACCTCCTGAGCCGCTCCGGAGGCGGCCGTCAGACCCAGGTGTCCAGCCACATCCGCGACCGCCACTCGTCCATGGGGATCGCCGTGCCCGTGTACAGCGGCCAGAAGTAGATGAAGTTCCACGCGATCAGCAGCACCAGCACGCCCGCGCCCGTCGCCCCCGCGACGCGCCGGGTGTCGCCGCAGCCCGGCCGGCCCACCACCGCCCCCAGCAGCATCGCCACCGCCAGGCACAGGAAGGGCAGGAAGACGACGGCGTAGAAGAGGAAGATCGTGCGCTCCTGGTACAGGAACCAGGGCAGATAGCCGGCCGCCAGCCCGCAGGCGATGGCGCCCGCGCGCCAGTCGCGGCGGAAGGCCCAGCGCCACAGGACGTACAGCAGGGCGAAGCAGCCGATCCACCACAGCAGCGGCGTGCCGATCGCCAGCACCTCGCGGGCGCACTTCCCGCCCGCGTCGACCGGGCAGCCGTCCGTGCCGGCGCTCGGCGACTCGTAGAAGTACGAGACCGGGCGGCCCAGGACGATCCAGCTCCACGGGTTGGACTGGTACGTGTGCGGCGACGTCAGATGGGTGTGGAACTCGTACACCTGCGTCTCGTAGTGCCACAGGCTGCGCCACCAGTCCGGGAACAGCCACGACCAGGAGCTCGTCCGGCCGTCCGCCGTCGCCCAGTCGCGGTAGTAGCCGCCGGAGCCGTCGGTGGCGGAGAGGATCCAGCCGGTCCAGGACGCGAGGTAGGTGGCGACGGCGACCGGCACGGTCGACAGGAACGCCCAGCCCAGGTCGTGCTTGAGGACCGCCAGATACGGCCGGCGGGCACCCGCGACCCGGCGGGAGCCGACGTCCCACAGCACGGCCATCACACAGAACGCCGCCATGATGTACAGGCCGTTCCACTTGGTGCCCGCGGCCAGGCCCAGCATCACCCCGGCCGCCAGCCGCCAGGGCCGCAGGCCGAGCCGCAGCGTCTCGGCGACGTGCGCGTCCGGGCGGACCAGGCCGTCGGCGTCCACGGGCAGCGCGGCGGCGAGCCTGCCGCGGGCCCTGTCGCGGTCCACGACCAGGCAGCCGAACGCGGCCAGCACGAAGAACATCAGCACGCTGTCCAGCAGCGCGGTGCGGCTCATCACGAACGCCAGCCCGTCCAGCGCCATCAGCGCGCCCGCCAGGCACCCGAGGAACGTGGACCGGAACAGCCGGCGCCCGATCCGGCACAGCAGCAGCACCGACAGCGTGCCGAGCAGCGCCGTCATGAACCGCCAGCCGAAGGGGTCGAACCCGAACATCAGCTCGCCGAGACCGATCACGTACTTGCCGACCGGCGGATGGACCACGTACGCCGCGTCGGCGGGGATCGGGACGTGCCCGCCCGAGTTCAGGATCAGGTCGTTGGCGTTCTTGTCCCAGTTGACCTCGAAACCGCGGTGGACCAGCGCCCAGGCGTCCTTGGCGTAGTACGTCTCGTCGAATATCACCGCCTTCGGGCTGCCCAGGTTCCAGAACCGCAGCACGCCCGCCAGCAGCGTCACCAGCAGCGGACCGCCCCAGCCCGACCAGCGCACGATCCGGTCGGCCGCCGTCTTCGACAGCCCGAGGAAGACCCAAAGCCGCGGGCCGGGCCGCGTGTACGGCGGCACCAGCCGGTCGCTCACGTCGCCCGCGGGCAGCCCCGCCCGGTAGCCGAAGCGGCGCAGCCGCTGCTGCCAGGTGGGCCCCTGGTCGGGCGGTGCCTGGTCCTGCCGGAGGTCCGTGGAGGACGCGGTACTGGTCACCGCGCCATCGTAGGGAACCGTTCTGTGCGCGTCCCGCGCACGGCCCTCACCGGTCCGGATGCGTCCCCCCGCGCGCACCCCTGGGAGGATGGGGGACGTGACTGGAACCCTTGTACTGGCGGGCACCCCCATCGGCGACGTCCAGGACGCCCCGCCCCGGCTCGCCGAGGAACTCGCGGGCGCCGACGTCGTCGCCGCCGAGGACACCCGGCGGCTGCGCCGGCTCACCCAGGCGCTCGGGGTGACGCCCAAGGGGCGCGTCGTGTCGTACTTCGAGGGCAACGAGTCCGCCCGCACACCCGAACTGGTCGAGGAGCTGGTGGGCGGCGCCCGCGTGCTGCTGGTGACCGACGCCGGCATGCCCTCGGTGTCCGACCCGGGCTACCGGCTGGTCGCCGCCGCCGTCGAGCGGGACGTCAGGGTCACCGCGGTGCCCGGCCCGTCCGCCGTGCTCACCGCGCTCGCGCTGTCCGGGCTGCCGGTCGACCGGTTCTGCTTCGAGGGCTTCCTGCCGCGCAAGGCCGGCGAACGGCTCGGCCGGCTGCGCGAGGTCGCCGGGGAGCGCCGGACCCTCGTCTACTTCGAGGCCCCGCACCGCCTCGACGACACCCTCGCCGCGATGGCCGAGGTGTTCGGCGCCGACCGGCGTGCCGCCGTATGCCGCGAGCTGACCAAGACGTACGAGGAGGTCAGGCGGGGCGGCCTCGGAGAGCTGGCCGCGTGGGCCGCCGAAGGGGTGCGCGGCGAGATCACCGTCGTCGTCGAGGGCGCCCCCGAGACCGGGCCCGAGGAGGTCGGCGCGGAGGAGCTGGTGCGCCGGGTGCGGGTGCGCGAGGAGGCCGGGGAACGGCGCAAGGAGGCGATCGCCGCGGTGGCCGCCGAGGCGGGCGTGCCCAAGCGGGAGGTGTTCGACGCGGTGGTGGCCGCCAAGCACGCCGGCGCGTGACGCACCCCCCGGCACGCGCCTGCGCCCCATGGGCGGGCAAACAGCCTGTCCACAAGGCAAAGCCGCAGACCACCCGCAGGGCGCTCTTGGGCAAGAAACGTCCAAAACGGCTCCAATTGTCGACAGGACTGATGCATTCCCGTCGGCCGAGGCGTCCACTGGAGGAAGGGGGACGTACCCGTTCCCCACGTCCAGCGGACAGCAGGAGCCGGCATGAGCGAGATCACCGGACGGACCGGCCGGCGGGCCACCGCCACCGCCGTCGTCCACGAGTCGTACTCCTTCGCCTGCATGCGGTGCGGGCACGGCTGGGAGCAGTCGTTCGAGATAGAACACTTCAGGGACGCCGAGGGCCACGAGTTCGTGCGCTACGTGACGGACGGCCACGTCGTGCCCTCCCCGCTGAGCCGGCCCACGTGCGCCAGCTGCGACAGCCACGTCGTACGGATCATGCGGCCGGGCCGCGTCGCCTCGGTACGCGGCACCGCGCACGGCGTGCACCGGGTGCCGCCGGCCGGGCCGCTGGAGGTCCCGCGGGTGCCCGAACAGCCGGGACCTGGGACACCGGGGGTCTCGTCCGGGCACCGGCACTGGCACCTTTCCGACCTCCTCCAGGCCCTCCACATCCAGCGCAGGCCGAGCTGACCGCCCCGCCTCCCCGGTCCGGTCCGGCGATCCGCGACGGCACGCTCCTTCCGTAGGATCGGGGCATGCCTTCGAACGCCTCCGACAAGACCGCCGCGCCCCCGCTCCCGGAGCCCCTGCGGGTACCGGTCGCCGACTCGCACACCCACCTCGACATGCAGTCGGGCACGGTGGCGGAGGGCCTCGCGAAGGCCGCGTCGGTCGGCGTCACCACGGTCGTCCAGGTCGGCTGCGACCTCGCCGGCTCCCGCTGGGCGGCCGAGACGGCGGCCCAGTACGACGCCGTCCACGCCACCGTCGCCCTGCACCCCAACGAGGCCCCGCGCATCGTCCACGGGGACCCTGGAAGCACCTCCCAGCCCCCTAGGGCTGGGGGAGGCTGGTCCCGGCAGCCCGGCGGGGACGCGGCGCTCGACGACGCCCTCGCCGAGATCGACCGGCTGGCCGCGCTGCCGCAGGTCAAGGGCGTCGGCGAGACCGGCCTCGACTACTTCCGCACCGGCCCCGAGGGCAGGGAGGCACAGGAGCGGTCCTTCCGCGCCCACATCGAGATCGCCAAGCGGCACGGCAAGGCCCTGGTCATCCACGACCGCGACGCCCACGCCGACGTCCTGCGCGTCCTCAAGGAGGAGGGCGCCCCCGAGCGCACCGTCTTCCACTGCTACTCCGGCGACGCCGACATGGCCGGGATCTGCGCCGAGGCCGGGTACTACCTGTCCTTCGCCGGCAACGTCACCTTCAAGAACACGCAGAACCTGCGCGACGCCCTCGCCGTCGCCCCGCTGGAGCTGGTCCTCGTGGAGACCGACGCGCCGTTCCTGACGCCGGCCCCCTACCGGGGCCGCCCCAACGCGCCGTACCTCGTGCCGGTCACGGTGCGGGCGATGGCCGCGGTGCGCGGCATCGACGAGGACGCCCTGGCCACGGCCCTCGCGGCGAACACGGCCCGCGCCTTCGGCTACTGACACGCCGCTCACGCCTCGTGGTCGCGTCGCTTTGGAGAGTGACCGCGGCTCGGCTAGGTTCTGGGGGCCCGATCCGGACCCCTGGAGCGTGTCGGCGTGAGCAGAACGCAGTCCGAGACCCGCGCGACCCGTGCACCGTACGACGTGCACAGCGCGCCGACCCTGCCGTACGCGCAGACGTACCGGCCCGCCTACGAGGCGGCCGAGCCCGCACTGCCCCGGCAGAGCCCCGCACCGCGCGCGTCCGTCCCGGCGGGCGGTCGGGCCGCGCACCGCCGGGCACGCTCCGCCGGGCGCGCGGAAGGCACCGTGCGCCGGCTGCTGCCGCAGGCGCTGGTCGTGGCCTTCCTCGCCGGCGGCACCACCGCCTTCGTCGCCGAGGACAAGGCGGTCGAGCTGACCGTCGACGGCACGCCCCGCACCCTGCACACCTTCGCCGACGACGTGACCGGGCTGCTCGCCGAGCAGGGCGTCCCGGTCGGCGCCCACGACGTCGTCTCACCCGCCCCCGGCACGCCGCTCACCAGCGGCGACGAGATCGCCGTCCGGCACGGGCGGCCCGTCCTGCTCACCCTCGACGGCCGGCGTCGCCAGGTGTGGACCACCGCCGGGACCGTGGAGGAGGCGCTGCGGATGCTCGGCGTCCGCACGGAGGGCGCCCACCTGTCCACCAGCCCCTCCCGGCGCATCGGGGACGGAGGACTCGCGCTGGAGGTCCGCACCGAACGCGTCGTGACGGTCATGGCGGACGGCCGGGCCCGCACCATCCGCACCAACGCCGCGACCGTGCGCGAGGCCGTCGCGCAGGCCGGCGTCACCCTGCACGGCCAGGACACCACCTCCGTCCCCGCGGCCGGCTTCCCGCGCGACGGACAGACCGTCACCGTGCTGCGCGTCACCGACTCCCAGGAGGTCCGGGAGGACCCGCTCCCCTTCGCCGAGGAGCGGACGGAGGACGCCTCCCTGCCCCGGGGCACCGAGGTCGTCGAACGGGCGGGACAGCCCGGCCTGCGGCGCACCACCTACGCCGTGCGCACCGTCAACGGAGTACGGCTCGAGCCCCGCAGGCTGAGCACCGAGGTGGTGCGCGAGCCCCGCTCCCAGGTCGTGCGGGTCGGCACCCGGCCCCGGCCGGTCACCGTGCGGGGCGCCGGCCACCTGGACTGGGAGGGCCTCGCCGCCTGCGAGTCCGGCGGACGCCCCGACGCCGTCGACCCCTCCGGGACGTACGGGGGCCTGTACCAGTTCGACACCGCCACCTGGCACAGCCTCGGCGGGCAGGGGCGGCCCCAGGACGCGCCGGCCGCGGAACAGACGTACCGGGCCAAGAAGCTCTACGTGCGCAGCGGGGCGAGCGCCTGGCCGCACTGCGGGGCCCGGCTGCGCTGACCCCGGGCGGCGCACCGGCGGCCCGCGGTCCGCCCCCGGCTACCCTTGCGGGGTGAGCAGCCCCACCCCCGACGCCCTCCTGGGCCCCGCCGACGTCCGCGAACTCGCGGCGGCGCTCGGCGTGCGCCCCACCAAGCAGCGCGGCCAGAACTTCGTGATCGACGCGAACACGGTCCGCCGTATCGTCCGCACCGCCGGGGTACGCCCCGACGACGTGGTGGTCGAGGTGGGACCGGGTCTCGGCTCGCTCACCCTGGCCCTCCTCGAGGCGGCCGACCGGGTCACCGCCGTCGAGATCGACGACGTCCTCGCCGCCGCCCTGCCCGCCACCGTCGCCGCCCGGATGCCCGAGCGCGCCGACCGTTTCGCGCTCGTCCACTCCGACGCGATGCACGTGACCGAACTGCCGGGCCCCGCGCCGACCGCGCTGGTCGCGAACCTGCCCTACAACGTCGCCGTCCCCGTCCTCCTCCACATGCTCGACACCTTCCCGACCATCGAGCGCACCCTCGTCATGGTCCAGTCGGAGGTCGCCGACCGGCTCGCCGCCGGGCCCGGCTCGAAGGTGTACGGCGTCCCGTCCGTGAAGGCCAACTGGTACGCCGAGGTCAAGCGGGCCGGCGCCATCGGCCGCAACGTCTTCTGGCCCGCGCCGAACGTCGACAGCGGACTGGTGTCACTCGTCCGGCGGACCGAGCCGCTGAAGACCACCGCGTCCAGGCGCGAGGTCTTCGCCGTCGTCGACGCCGCGTTCGCCCAGCGCCGCAAGACCCTGCGGGCCGCCCTGGCCGGCTGGGCCGGGTCGGCCGCCGCCGCCGAGGCCGCCCTCGTCGCCGCGGGCGTGTCGCCGCAGGCGCGCGGAGAGGCCCTGACCGTGGAAGAGTTCGCGCGTATCGCCGAACACAAGGAGTGACGAGCAAGTGAGCGTGACGGTCCGCGTCCCCGCCAAGGTCAACGTCCAGCTCGCGGTCGGCGCCGCCCGCCCCGACGGCTTCCACGACCTGGCCAACGTCTTCCTCGCGGTCTCCCTGTACGACGAGATCACCGCGACCCCGGCCGACGCGCTCCGCGTCACCTGCGAGGGCCCGGACGCCGGTCAGGTCCCGCTGGACCACAGCAACCTGGCGGCCCGCGCGGCCCTCGCGCTCGCCGAGCGGTACGGCCGTGAACCGGCCGTACACCTCCACATCGCCAAGGACATCCCCGTCGCCGGCGGCATGGCGGGCGGCAGCGCCGACGGCGCGGGCGCGCTGCTGGCCTGCGACGCCCTGTGGGGCACCGGCGCCTCGCGCGACGAGCTGCTGGAGATCTGCGCCGAGCTGGGCAGCGACGTGCCGTTCAGCCTGGTCGGCGGGGCGGCGCTGGGCATGGGCCGGGGCGAGCGGCTGACGGAGCTGGAGGTGGGCGGCGACTTCCACTGGGTCTTCGCGCTGGCGGCGCGGGGGCTGTCGACGCCGGCGGTCTTCCGCGAGTTCGACCGGCTGGGGGAGGGCCTGGACATCCCGGAGCCGGTGGCCGACCAGGCGGTGCTCGACGCCCTCGCCAAGGGCGACCCCACCGCACTCGCCGTCGCCCTGTCCAACGACCTCCAGCCGGCCGCGCTCTCCCTCTTCCCCGAACTCTCCGACACCCTCGCGGCGGGACGGGCGGCGGGCGCACTGGCGGCCCTGGTCTCGGGCTCGGGCCCGACGACGGCCTTCCTCGCCACCGACGCCGGGTCGGCCTCCGACATCGCGGGGGTGCTGCGGGCGTCGGGGACGTGCCGGGACGTACGCACCGCGGTGGGGGCTGCGGCGGGGGCGACGGTGGTCTGAGGGGCTACTGCCTACCGAGCGCCGACAGATCGATGCCGATGGCGCACGGCTGGTCCACCTTGAGGACGTCGCGATGCAGACCTGTGTGCACGTACGCCTTGGTCCTCGGTTCCAGCTCATAGACATGGACGACAGGCCCGCCGTTCGCCCCGCCCCGCTCCACGCGCCAGAAGCTCGGAATGCCGGCGGCCGCGTACTTGTACGGCTTCGTCGTGCGGTCGCGGGACTCGGACTCCGGGGACACGACCTCGACGGCGAGGAGGACGTCCTTGGCCCGAAAACTGGTCTGATCCATTCCGGTGACCGCGTCGGCTCGCACCACGCTGATGTCGGGTTCGGGTCCGTTGCGGTCGTCGAGGAGAACGGTCATCTCCCGTTCGACGCTGAACTCCGGGGGCAGCGAGTTGCGCAGCCCATTGCACAGCAGGTCGATCACCAAGTAGTGGAAACGGCGCTGCGGACTCACGAAAACCAGGCTCCCGTCGATCAGCTCGGTGTGCGGCGGGAGATCCGGCAGCGTGAACAGGTCGTCCACGGTGTATCCGTCCTGCGGCGGCACCGGCCAGCGCGGGTGGCGGTGCTCTACGGACTCGGCGGTCATGGTTCCTCCCATGGACGGGATCCTGCTGCCTGCTCCCCACCGTAGCCGGACGCTCCGACACACGTCACCACGAAGAGTGACCACCCCCGCCCGCGTCCCCCCACCCCCCGGAGGGCCTACGCTTGAAGGCTGATCGATCCCCCAGGCAGGAGAGAAATGGCCGTCAATCTGGTCAATGTCGAGAACGTCAGCAAGGTGTACGGCACCCGTGCACTGCTCGACGGCGTGTCCCTCGGCGTCTCCGAAGGGGACCGCATCGGTGTCGTCGGCCGCAACGGTGACGGCAAGACGACCATGATCCGGATGCTCGCCAGGCTGGAGGAGCCCGACACCGGGCGGGTCACCCACTCCGGCGGGCTGCGGCTCGGCGTGCTCACCCAGCACGACTCCCTCGACCCGGAGGCCACCGTCCGCCACGAGGTCATCGGCGACATGGCCGACCACGAGTGGGCGGGCAACGCCAAGGTCCGGGACGTGCTGACCGGCCTGTTCGGCGGGCTCGACCTGCCCGGCTTCCCGCAGGGGCTCGACACCGTCATCGGCCCGCTCTCCGGCGGCGAGCGCCGCCGGATCGCGCTCGCCAAGCTGCTCATCGACGAGCAGGACCTCATCGTCCTCGACGAGCCCACCAACCACCTCGACGTCGAGGGCATCGCCTGGCTCGCCAAGCACCTGCGCGAGCGCCGGTCCGCCCTCGTCTGCGTCACCCACGACCGCTGGTTCCTCGACCAGGTCTGCACCCGCATGTGGGACGTCCAGCGCGGCGACGTCTACGAGTACGAGGGCGGCTACTCCGACTACGTCTTCGCCCGCGCCGAGCGCGAGCGCATCGCCGCCACCGAGGAGACCAAGCGGCAGAACCTGGTCCGCAAGGAGCTGGCCTGGCTGCGGCGCGGCGCACCCGCCCGCACCTCCAAGCCCCGCTTCCGCGTCGAGGCCGCCAACGAGCTGATCGCCGACGTGCCGCCGCCCCGCGACAGCAGCGAGCTGATGAAGTTCGCCTCGTCCCGGCTCGGCAAGACCGTGTTCGACCTGGAGGACGTGACCGTCCAGGCCGGCCCCAAGGTGCTGCTCAAGCACGTCACCTGGCAGCTCGGCCCCGGCGACCGCATCGGCCTGGTCGGCGTCAACGGCGCCGGCAAGACCTCCCTGCTGCGCGCCCTCGCCGAGGCCGCCCGCACCGAGGGCGAGAAGCAGCCGGCGGGCGGGCACGTCCGCGTCGGCAAGACCGTCAAGCTGGCCTACCTCTCCCAGGAGGTCGCCGAGCTGGACCCCGACTGGCGGGTCCTGGAGGCCGTGCAGCGCGTGCGCGAGCGCGTCGACCTCGGCAAGGGCCGCGAGATGACGGCCGGGCAGCTCTGCGAGACCTTCGGCTTCGGCAAGGAGAAGCAGTGGACGCCCGTCGGCGACCTGTCCGGCGGTGAGCGGCGGCGGCTCCAGCTGCTCCGGCTCCTCATGGACGAGCCCAACGTCCTCTTCCTCGACGAGCCCACCAACGACCTCGACATCGAGACCCTGACCCAGCTGGAGGACGTCCTCGACGGCTGGCCCGGATCGATGATCGTCATCTCCCACGACCGGTTCTTCGTCGAGCGCACCACCGACCGCGTCTTCGCCCTCCTCGGCGACGGCGCGCTGCGGATGCTCCCGCGCGGCATCGACGAGTACCTGGAGCGACGGCAGCGCATGGAGGAGGCCGCGGCCGCCAACTCCCCGGCACCGGCGGCGAAGCCGGCCGCGGAGGTGCCCGAGAAGAGCGCCGCCGACGTGCGCGCCGCGAAGAAGGAGCTCCAGAAGATCGAGCGGCAGCTCGACAAGATCTCCGAGAAGGAGACCAAGCTGCACGCCCGGATCGCCGAGAACGCCACGGACTTCGCGAAGGTGGCCGAACTGGACGCCGAGCTGCGCGCCTTGGCGGGCCAGCGCGACGAGCTGGAACTGCGCTGGCTGGAACTGGCCGAGGACGCCTGATCCGGCGGCCGCCCCGTGCGTATGCGGGGCGCGCAGCGCGTGAAGGGGGCGTGAAGGCGCGTAACGGGGGCATCACGGGCCGGTCCTCCCTTGGGAACAGGGGCGGACGCGGCCCGGTGTGCTGTCGGTGCCGGGTGATAGAAAGGGCCGTCTGAAGACTGTCTGAGTGACCGCCCTACGACGTCCCCGAGGCCAGCGCGTACCTCGGGACGTGGCGAAAAATCAGTGAGCAATAAGGGGGAACGCGCTGATGAGCCAGCCGCCCAACCAGCCGCCGCAGCCGGGTGGCTTCGGAGCACCGCAGGATCCGCCGCCGGGCGGTGGGTTCGGCGCACCGCAGACGCCGCCGCCCCCGCAGGGATCGCCCCAGACGCCGCCGCCTCCGCAGGGCCCGCCGCAGCCGGGGTACGGATACCCGCAGCAGCCCGGCCCGTACGCCCAGCCGCCGCAGCCGGGGCCGTACGCCTCCGGCCCGTACGCCCAGCCCCAGCAGCCGGGACCGTACGGCCAGCAGCCGGGCTACGGCTATCCGCAGCCCCAGTTCCCCGGTGGACCCGGCACCCCGCCGCCCGGCGGCTCCGGCTCCCGCAACCCCTTCAAGGGCAAGCCCGCCCTCGTGATCGGCGCCGCGGTCGCGGCCCTGCTCGTGATCGGCGGCACCGTGTGGGCGGTCACCGGCAGCGGGGACGACAAGGACAAGAAGCCGGTCGCCGAGAAGAGCGACGACGCCAAGCCCTCCGCCTCCGGCGGCGCCCCGGTCGACCCGGGTGACGGCAGCGGCGACGGCGGCGAGGACCCCGAGGACCTCAACGAGGGCCGCCAGGACGGGGAGTCCAAGGTCCTCTGGTACAAGGAGGCGCCCGACGCCCCCGGTTCCGGCGCCGACGCCGACGGCATGTGGATCACCGACAAGGCCGCGGTGAAGGCCGCGTACAAGCAGGTCTTCGCCTACAACGTCGGTGACGGCAAGCCCACCTGGGACCCGGTCACCTTCCCGCAGAAGATCTGCGCGGTCACCCCGGAGGCGACCGCCCAGAACACGATCGTCGTCGCCTACATGAGCGGCTCCAGCGACCGCGCCGAGTGCAACCAGCTCCAGCAGATCGACCTCGCCACCGGCAAGCAGGGCTGGAAGGGCGTGGTCGAGGACGGCGAGCTGTTCGACTCGACGCTCTCCCTCGAACTCACCGTCAGCGGCAACACCCTGATGGTCGGCCGCTCCCAGTCCGGCACCGCCTACGACGTCACCAGCGGCAAGAAGCTGTACGACAAGAAGCGGTACGGCGACGCCTGCTTCCCCGCCGGATTCGCGGGCAGCGCGACCAAGCTCGTCCAGGTCGCCTCCTGCGGCGCCGGCGGCGACAACGAGCACGACGAGCTGCAGGGCCTCGACCCGAAGACCGGCAAGGCCCTGTGGACCTACAAGTACGAGAAGGGCTGGCAGGTCGCACGGGCCTACTCCGTCGACCCGCTCGTCATCTACGCCACCAACGAGGACAAGAAGGTCTGGAACATCTCCGGCTTCACCTCCGCCGGCCGGGTCCAGGCACAGGTCGGCGTGGACGAGGACTTCGCTCCCGAGTGCGACTGGGCCATCCTCGAGCGCGACCTCCAGGGCTGCACGGGCGTCGTCGTCGCCGACAACACCCTCTACCTGCCGACCGAGGCGACCACCGGGGCCAACGAGATCGTCGCGATCAACCTGGCCGACGGCAAGGAGAAGTGGCGCACGAAGTCCCCGGCGGACGAGTCGATGCTGCCGGTGAAGGCCGAGGGCGGCGCGCTCGTCGCCTATGTCGAGCCGTCGTACGACGCGGGCGGCCAGGTCGTGTCGATCCCGACGAGCGGTGCCGGCCACACGCCGAGCAAGCTCCTGCAGAACCCGCAGGGCGCCGCGGACGTCGAGGACAGCTTCTACTCGCGGGACATCGACTGGGTCGACGGGCGCTTCTACATCTCCAGCACGCGCCTGACCGGAAACGACGACGCGAAGGAGAAGTTGATGCTCGCCTACGGCAAGTGACCTTCTTCGCCCACGCCGTTCGTCCGGTCCCGTCGTCATCGTTCACCGAGGTACTCACGCCATGACCCAGCCGCCGCCTCCGCCGCCGAACCAGCCCCCGCAGGGAGGGGGGTTCGGGCCGCCGCAGGACCAGCCACAGCAGCCGCCGCAGCCGCCGCCGGCCCAGCCTCCCGCCCAGCCGGCGGGACCGAACCTCGGCAAGGCTCCCGAGCCCGGGTACGGCTACCCGCAGGCTCCGGGAACGCCGCCGCAGGGCCCGGGGACGCCCCCGCCGGCACCGCCGGTGGGCGCACCGCAGCCGGGGTACGGGTACCCGCAGGCCCCGCCGACGCCCCAGCCCGGGTACGGCTACCCCGGTCAGCAGCCCGGCCCGTACGGGCAGCCCCCCACGCCGCCGTACGGTCAGCCGGGGCAGCCCGGTCAGCCGGGGTACGGGTATCCGCAGGCGACCACGCCGATGCCGGCCCAGGCCGGCGGGACGGGCGGCGGACGGAAGATCAACGCGTCGATGGCCATCATCGTGGCCGCCGTCGTCGCGATCGCCCTCATCGTCGGCGGCGGGGTCTGGTACGCGAGCTCCTCCGGCAAGGACGACGACAAGACCACCGCGGGCTCCAGCGGCGGCACCAGCGGCAAGGGCGGCAAGGGCGGCACGGACGAGAAGGGCGGCTCCGGCGGCACCTCGTCCGGCGGCGAGGAGAAGGTGCCGTCGGACCCGTCCGCCAAGGTCCTCTTCCAGGTCCCGGCACCCCCGGTGAGCAAGGACGACAGCACCATCGTGGTCGCCGGTTCCTGGCTCACCGACTCGGTGTACGCCAAGAGCGGCATCGCCCAGATCGTCGGGTACGACCCCGACAAGGGCACCAAGCTGTGGACGATCCCGCTCGCGGGCCCCGTCTGCACCGCCAGCCGGCACCTCACCGAGGACAACAAGGCGGTCGTCGTCCACGAGCCCGCCATGCCGACCAAGGCCGACCCCTCGCACGGCTGCAGCCAGGTCGCGCTGATCGACCTGAACACCGGCAAGACGGTGTGGACGAAGTCCGCCAAGTCCGGTGACCAGCCGATGTCCTTCGACAACGTCACGATCAGCGGCGGCACCGTCGCCGCGGGCGGCACCAGCGGCGGTGTCGCCTGGGACATCGCCGACGGCAAGGTCCTGTGGTCCCCGAAGGCGACCGACTCCTGCTACGACGCGGGCTACGGCGGCGGCGAGAAGCTGGTCGCGGTCCGCAAGTGCGGCTCGTACGACGCGCGGCAGCTGAACATCCAGACGCTCGACCCGAAGACCGGCAAGGTGCTCTCCGAGTACAAGATGGCCAAGGGCATCGAGTACGCGGGCATCGTCTCGACCAACCCCCTGGTCGTGGCCGCCGACGTCGGCGACTCCGCCGGTGACGGCAGCGGCATCTCGGACTTCTTCTCCATCGACAACAAGACCGGTCAGCTGCGCACCCGCATCTCCGCGCCGGGCGAGCAGTACGCCGCCCGCTGCGACACCATCAGCAAGATCGAGCAGTGCTCCGGGCTCGCGGTCGGCAACGACCGGATCTACATCCCGACCGAGGAGCACGAGGGCGGCGGCGAGGGTTACTCCCGGACCAACGAGATCGTCGCGCTCGACCTGGCCACCGGCAAGCAGACCGGTCAGCGCGCCGACGCCGGCGAGGGCTACACGATCACTCCGCTGCGGATGGACGGCGGCAATGTGATCGCCTACAAGAGCCCGCCGTACGACAAGGGCGGCCAGATCGTCAGCATCGACGGGGGCAGCTTCAAGCAGACCAAGCTCCTGGAGAACCCGGCGACCGAGGCGGTACGGGACGTGGAGGGCAGCATGCTGCCGGACTACGCCGAGTACCTCTACTCGCAGGGGCACCTGTACATGTCCGAGGTCTACGCCAGCGAGGTGACCAGCTCGGACGAGAAGGAGTACCTGGCGATCGGGTTCGGCACCAGCGGCTGAGCCGGCGGTCCCTGTTCGTGACGTGGCTGCGGCCCCGTCCCTGTCCGGTGAGTTCCGGCGGGGGCGGGGCCGTATTGCTGGGGATTTCGGTGTTCCGGGGCAGTTCTTGCCGGTAGGGGCAGCGAGACGGGGAACTTGCGTGTAGCTTCCGGGGGCATGAGGGCAGGCCGGGGCCGGGGGGCCGGGCCGGGCCGGGGGCCGGGGGGACTGGGGGTTGGTCTGTGGGAGTGCGGCTCATGGTGGTCGACGACCATCGGTTGCTCGCCGAGGCACTGGCCTCGGCGTTGAAGCTGCGGGGGCACCGGGTGCTGGCCGCGGCGGCGCCGGCGGCGGGGGCGGCGGAGCTGGTGATCAGCCGGGCGCCGGAGGTGTGCCTGCTGGGCACGGCGACGCCGGCCGAGCCGGGGATCTTCGACCCGGTGGTGCGGATCAAACGGGAGCGGCCGCAGGTGGCGGTGCTGGTGCTGGGGCCGGTGCCGAGTCCGCGGGGGATAGCGGCGGCGTTCGCTGCGGGGGCGTCGGGGTACGTGCGGCACGACGAGCGCATCGAGGGGGTCGAGCGGGCGATCATGAAGGCGCGGGCGGGGGAGGCGGCGGTGGCGCCGGCGCTGTTGCAGGGGGCGTTCGGGGAGCTGCTGAATCCGGCGGCGCAGCCGGACGACGAGGGGCAGCGGCTGTTGGCGATGCTCACCCCGCGGGAGGTCGAGGTGCTGGTGCGGGTCGCGGACGGCGAGGACACGCGGCTGATCGCGGCGGGGATGGGGATCGCGCCGTCCACGGCGCGGACGCATGTGCAGCGGGTGCTGATGAAGCTGGGCGTGGGATCGCGGCTGGAGGCGGCCGCGTTGGCGGCGCGGACGGGGTTGCTGGACCGGGCGGGGGCCTCCGGCGGCTGAGCGGAATGCCTGCGGCGGCCTCCGGCGGTTGAGCGGCGGTGCGGGATGCCTGCGGCGGCCTGTGCGGGTTCGGTGGGGGTGCGTGTAGCGCGTTCGGTTGTCTGTGGGTCGGGGTCGCGCCGGGGGGTGTCCGTCCTCGGAACGGCGCGAAATCGGTCACTTTCAACAGACGGGGCGCGGACGCGCCAACCGCTGCGGGCGGACACCCCCCGACACGACCCCTTCGCGCCGTACGCGACTATCCGCCGTCACCGGCTGCGGCCAGCCGCCCGCCGTGCCGCCACGCCGTCCTAGCTGCGGGCAGTCGTGCCGCTGGGGCGGCACGGGTGGGCGCAGCGGCACCCCGTGGTGCCGGGCCGCGTCACCCACCCCCGCCCCGCACCCGCGCCGGGCACCCCGTGGCGCTGGGCCGCGTCGCCCGCCCGCCCAGCAGCCACGCCGGGCACCCGGCAACGCAGGGCCACGCGAACCCACCCCCGCTCAGCCTCAGCGCCGGGCATCTCCCGACGCCGGTGCAGGCACCCGCGTCAGGAGCGGGCCGTCACTTCTTCGCCGGCTCGTCCGCCGGCAGTTCCGGCGGCGCGATCGGCCGCAGCTTCATCCACGCCAGGAAGAACACCCCCAGCACCAGCATCCCCACCCCGGTCCACAGATTGATGTTCACCCCCTGCGCCTTGTCGATGTCGTCGTCGGACGCCACGATCCCCGCGATCGTCACGATGACGCCGTAGATCACGAACAGCCCGCCGATGATCCGCCGGATGTCGAACAGGCGTGCCGCGGTCGCGGACTTGCTCTCCAGTTCGGAGACCTCGTCCTGGACGTTCTTGTCGGAGTAGGAATCAGACATGTTCTTTCAATCCTCTCGCGATCAGAACGAGAACGGGATGTAGCAGACGGCGGCCAGCACGACCGCGCCCCAGCCCAGCAGCGCCGGCTTGCGGTACCACGCGTCGTCGCCCTCGGCGGGCGGCTCCGCCATGCCGGGGGAGCGGGTGCCGTAGACCAGGCCCTGGAGTTCGCCGGCCGGCTTGGGCGCGGTGAACAGGGAGACCGCCACCATGACCACCGCACCGGCCACGAAGCCCGCGATCGCCGAGACGAAGTTGGCGCCCTGGTCGGAGGGGATCTCGATGATGCCCTGCTTGTAGATGACGAAGTAGTTCACCATCGCCGCCGTGGTGCCCGCGATCAGGCCCCAGAAGCCGGACTTCATCGACGCCCGCTTCCAGAACATGCCGATGATGAAGACCACGAACATCGGCACGTTGAAGAAGGAGAAGAGCGTCTGGAGGTAGCTCATGATGTTCGAGAACGACGAGGCCAGGAAGGCCGTGCCGATCGAGGCCAGGACGCCGATGACCGTGATCAGGCGGCCGAAGCGGACGTAGTAGGCGTCGTCGCGGTCCTTCACGACGTACTTCGCCCAGATGTCGGTGGTGAAGACCGTGTTGAAGGACGAGACGTTCGCCGCCATGCCCGCCATGAAGGCCGCCAGGAGGCCGGTCACGGCGATGCCGAGGACACCGTTGGGCAGCAGCTGCTGCATCAGGTACGGGATCGCGTCGTTGTACTGGAGGTCCGAACCGGGCATGCCGATCTTCGGGACGAGGACCGCGGCGACCAGGCCCGGGATCATGACGAGGAAGACGATGAAGATCTTCGGGAAGGCGGCGATCAGCGGGGTGCGCTGCGCGGCCGAGAGGTTCTTCGCGGACAGGGCGCGCTGCACCTCGGCGAAGTTCGTCGTCCAGTAGCCGAAGGAGAGCACGAAGCCCAGGCCGAGGACGATGGTCAGCCAGTTGGCGCCGAGCGGGTTGTCGCTGCCGATGCCCGTGCCGCCCCACGAGGTCATGAAGTCCGCGCCGTGGGTCTTCGTGAGGGAGTCGGACAGGCCGTCCCAGCCGCCGACCTTCTTCAGGCCCAGGATGGTGATCGGGATGAGCGCCGCCAGGATCACGAAGAACTGGAGGACCTCGTTGTAGATCGCCGAGGAGAGACCGCCGAGGGTGATGTACGCGAGGACGAAGAAGCCGGCGACCACGATGGCCACCCACTCGGGCCAGCCGAGGAGCGCCTCCACGACGATCGCGAGGGCGTAGAGGTTCACACCGGCGATCAGGATGGCCGCAAAGGCGAACAGGATCGAACTGAGCAGGTGTGCCGCCTTGTCGAAGCGGAGGAGGAGGAACTCCGGGACCGAGCGGACCTTCGAGCCGTAGTAGAACGGCATCATCACCAGGCCGAGGAAGACCATCGCCGGGATGGCGCCGATCCAGTACCAGTGCGTCGTGTAGACGCCGTACTGCGCGCTGTTGGCGGCCATGCCCAGGATCTCGGTGGCGCCGAGGTTGGCCGAGATGAAGGCGAGGCCGGTGATCCACGCGGCCAGGGAGCGGCCGGACAGGAAGAAGTCCAGGCTGGTCCTGACCGAGCGGCGGGCGGCGAAGCCGATGCCCAGCACGACGACGAAGTAGATCCCGAGGATCGTGTAGTCGAGCCAGTTGGTGGGGAGTCGAAGCTCCGCGGCTAGATATGTGGGGGTATGCATACGAACTCGCTTCGTTGCGCGAACTGATCCGCAGCGGAACCTACGCCTCCGCGTTCAGTAATTGAACACTTCTGGTGATGTTCTTTGTTGGATTGTGATGATCGGGGTGCTGGTGGGTTGTGACGTGTTATGTTTGATTGTGTTGAGTGATTGGGTGTGGGTGTAGAGGAGTGCGACTGTGAAGAAGACCTCGACCCGGCTGGCCGACGGTCGCGAGCTCATCTACTACGACCTGCGCGACGACCGGACGCGGGACGCCGTCGACCGGCGTCCGCTGGAACCGACCGTCACCACGTCCGAGGTCCGCCGCGACCCGCTGCTCGGTGACTCGGTCGCCGTCGCCTCCCACCGGCAGGGCCGCACCTATCACCCGCCCGCCGACGAGTGCCCCCTGTGCCCCTCCGCGGGTGAGCGGCTGAGCGAGATCCCCGACTCGTCGTACGACGTGGTGGTCTTCGAGAACCGTTTCCCCTCCCTGGCCGGCGACTCCGGCCGCTGCGAGGTCGTCTGCTTCACCTCCGACCACAGCGCCTCGTTCGCCGATCTGAGCGAGGGACAGGCCCGGCTCGTCCTCGACGCCTGGACGGACCGCACATCGGAGCTGTCGCATCTGCCCTCCGTCGAACAGGTCTTCTGCTTCGAGAACCGCGGCGCCGAGATCGGTGTGACGCTCGGTCACCCGCACGGGCAGATCTACGCCTACCCGTTCACCACCCCCCGCACCGCCCTGATGCTCCGTTCGCTCGCCGCCCACAAGGAGGCGACCGGCGGGGAGAACCTCTTCGACACCATGGTGGCGGAGGAACTGGCGGGTGAGAGGGTCGTCCTGGAGGGGGAGCACTGGGTCGCCTTCGTGCCGTACGCGGCGCACTGGCCGTACGAGGTGCACCTCTACCCCAAGCGGCGCGTGCCCGACCTGCTCGGTCTCGACGAGGCGGCGCGCACAGAGTTTCCCCAGGTCTATCTGGAACTGTTGAGGCGCTTCGACCGGATCTTCGGTGAGGGCGAGCCTCCGACCCCGTACATCGCGGCCTGGCACCAGGCCCCGTTCGGCCGGCTGGAGGACTTCGACGGTGTGACGCGTGACGACTTCGCGCTGCACCTGGAGCTTTTCACTATTCGCCGTACGTCCGGCAAGCTGAAGTTCCTCGCGGGCTCCGAGTCCGGCATGAACGTGTTCATCAACGACGTGCCGCCGGAGCGCGCGGCCGAGCGACTGCGAGAGGTAGCGAGTTGATGAGCGGGAAGTACCTGGTGACGGGCGGGGCCGGTTACGTCGGCAGTGTCGTCGCCCAGCATCTGCTGGAGGCGGGGCACGAGGTCGTCGTCCTCGACAACCTGTCTACGGGCTTCCGGGAGGGCGTGCCCGCGGGCGCCGTGTTCGTCGAGGGCGACATCCGGGACGCCGCCAAGTGGCTGGACTCCTCGTACGACGGTGTGCTGCACTTCGCCGCCTTCTCGCAGGTCGGCGAGTCCGTCGTGAAGCCCGAGAAGTACTGGGACAACAACGTCGGCGGGACCATGGCCCTGCTGGAGGCCATGCGGGGCGCGGGCGTGCGCCGGCTCGTCTTCTCCTCCACGGCCGCCACCTACGGCGAGCCCGACGAGGTGCCGATCGTCGAGACCGCGCCGACGAAGCCCACCAACCCGTACGGCGCCTCCAAGCTCGCCGTCGACCACATGATCACCGGCGAGGCGGCGGCCCACGGGCTGGGCGCGGTCTCGCTGCGCTACTTCAACGTCGCCGGCGCGTACGGCGCCTACGGCGAGCGGCACGACCCCGAGTCGCACCTGATCCCGCTGGTCCTCCAGGTCGCCCAGGGCAGGCGCGACGCGATCTCCGTCTTCGGCGACGACTACCCGACGCCGGACGGCACCTGCGTGCGCGACTACATCCACGTCGCCGACCTGGCCGAGGCACACCTGCTCGCCCTGGCCGCGGCCGCCCCCGGCGAGCACCTCATCTGCAACCTGGGCAACGGCAACGGCTTCTCGGTCCGGGAGGTCGTCGAGACCGTCCGCCGGGTCACCGGCCACCCGATCCCCGAGGTCGTGGCCCCCCGCCGGGGCGGCGACCCGGCCACCCTGGTGGCCTCGGCCGCCACCGCCCGCGAAAAGCTGGGCTGGAACCCGTCCCGCGCGGACCTCGCGGGAATCGTCGCCGACGCGTGGGAGTTCGCGCAGCGGCACGCGAAGTAGACCTGAGGTACGTGGACGAGCACGGAAGAGCGAGGGGTCAGGGCATGAGCGAGGCTGTCGCGCGGACGGTCGGGGAGCGGTTCCGCGAGCTGTACGGCGCGGAGGCGCAGGGGGTGTGGGCGGCGCCGGGCCGGGTCAACCTCATCGGCGAGCACACCGACTACAACGACGGCTTCGTCATGCCGTTCGCCCTGCCCCACACCGCGGTCGCCGCGGTCTCCCGGCGCGACGACGGCGTCCTGCGCCTGCACTCGGCGGACATCGACGCCGGCCCCGTCGAGCTGCGCGTCGCCGACCTGACCCCGGGGGCGGACCGGTCCTGGACCGCGTACCCCTCGGGCGTCGTCTGGGCGCTGCGCGAGGCCGGGCACGAGATCACCGGCGCCGACGTCCACCTGGCCTCGACGGTCCCCTCGGGCGCGGGCCTGTCCTCGTCGGCGGCCCTGGAGGTCGTCGTCGCCCTGGCCCTGAACGACCTGTACGCCCTCGGCCTGCGCGGCTGGCAGCTGGCCCGGCTGTGCCAGCGCGCCGAGAACGTCTACGTCGGCGCGCCGGTCGGCATCATGGACCAGACGGCGTCCGCCTGCTGCGAGGCCGGCCACGCCCTGTTCCTGGACACCCGCGACCTCTCCCAGCGCCAGATCCCCTTCGACCTGGCCGCCGAGGGCATGCGCCTGCTCGTCGTGGACACGCAGGTCAAGCACTCCCACAGCGAGGGCGAGTACGGCAAGCGCCGGGCCGGCTGCGAGAAGGGCGCCGCCCTGCTGGGCGTCGACGCCCTGCGGGACGTGCCGTACGCGGATCTGGACGCGGCGCTCGAGCGGCTGGGCGACGAGGAGGAGGTGCGCCGCCTGGTCCGGCACGTGGTGACGGAGGACGAGCGGGTCGAGCGGGTGGTCTCGCTGCTGGAGTCCGGCGACACCCGCGCCATCGGCCCGGTCCTCGTCGAGGGCCACGTCTCCCTGCGCGACGACTTCCGCATCTCCTGCCCGGAGCTGGACCTGGTCGTCGACACCGCGCTGGAGGCCGGTGCCCTGGGCGCGCGGATGACCGGCGGCGGCTTCGGCGGCTCGGCGATCGTGCTGGTGGAGACGGCGGCCGTGGAGGGCGTCACCAAGGCGGTCGAGGAGGCCTTCGCCATGGCCGGATTCACCGCCCCCCGGGTCTTCGAGGCGGTGCCCTCGGCGGGCGCGCGGCGCCTCAGCCCAGCCGTTTGACCAGCGTGTACTCCGTGATCCCCGGCGGGTAGTCGGGGATCACGCACACCACCTCGTAGCCCCGGCCTCGGTAGAAGTCCGGGGCCTGGAAGTCCCAGGTCTCCACGCGGGCCGCCGCGCAGCCCCGTTCGTCGCGGGCCGTCCGTTCCGCCTCGGCCAGCAGCGCGGCGCCCAGTCCCGCGCCCCGGCACCGGTCGTCCACCCACAGATAGGTCACGTGCAGCCAGGTCGCCCAGGTGTGGCCGACCAGCCCGCCCGCGAGGGCGCCCCCGTCGTCCAGGACCCAGACGTGCAGCGGGAATTCGCGTTCGTGAGGGGTGCCGCGCAGGGAACGCAGGATCGGGGAGGCGGCCGTGTTCGTCTCCCGCAGGCGGGTGCGCAGCAGATCGCGCCGTGCTTTGTCGACTTCTGTCACAAGACGGAACATGCGGCTCACCATAAACGCGCCCGGCTGTCAGTTCTGCAAATAGCCTTCCGCTCCCCGCGCCCGCCCGTACTCTGATGCACAGCACCGGTGGGGGCCGGTGCCGATCAGGGGGCGAGACAGCCGGGTACGGGGCCCGGGACGGGGGTACCGGTCAGGGCACGGCGGCGGCCGTGCGGCTGCGGTGACCCGTCCCCGGTACCGAACGCGAGGACGGGACGGGGGTTTTGGGCTCCGTGCCCGCGCCGGTGTCGTCCTCCGTCCTGTGGCGACGTATCCCCTGCTCCGCGGGAGCCTGGGGAAGGGGGTTCCGTGGTTCGCATCCGAGTCCTGGTCGTCGACGACCACCGCATCTTCGCCGAGTCGCTCGCGGCCGCCCTGGCCGCCGAGCCCGACGTCGACGTCTCGGCGGCCGGCAGCGGTCCGGCGGCGCTGCGCTGCCTGGAGCGGGCGGCGGCCGAGGGGCGGCGCTTCGACGTGCTGCTCGTCGACGCCGACCTGGGCGGCCATGTGCCCGGCGCCCGGCCGGCCGTGTCCGTGCGCGACGGCAACGAGGAAGGGCTGGTGGACGGGATCTCGCTGGTCAGCGGGGTGCGGTCGGCGCAGCCCGGGGTGCGGATCGTCGTCCTCGCCGAGAAGGACGACCCCCGGCGGGCAGCCCTGGCGCTGGGCGCCGGGGCCTGCGGGTGGGTCGCCAAGGACTGTTCCCTGTCGCGGCTGCTCAGCGTCATCCGGGGGGTGCTGCGCGACGAGACGCATCTGCCGCCCGCGCTGCTCACCGGCGTCCTGCGCGAGCTGACCGCCGCCCGCAGGGACCGTACGGAGAGCGAACGGCTGGTGGAGTCGCTGACCCCGCGGGAGCGGGAGGTGCTGCGCTGCATGGTGGCGGGCCTGGGCCGCAAGGCCGTCGCCGAGCGGCTGTATCTGTCCCCGCACACGGTGCGGACCCATATGCAGAACGTGCTGGGCAAGCTGGGCGTCCACTCCACCCTCGCCGCGGTCGCACTGGCGCGGCGGGCGGGCGTGGGTCCGGCCGACCTAGCCCGGGATGTTGTCGAACGGGGCGGTCAGCTGGCGTAGCAGCGCGGCCAGCTCGCTGCGCTGGGCGCGGGACAGCTCGGCCAGGATCGCGCGCTCCTGGTCCAGGAGGCCGGCGAGGGCCTGGTCGGCCCGGTCCCGGCCCTCGTCCGTGAGCCGGACCAGCACGCCGCGCCGGTCGCTGGGGTCGGGCAGGCGCTCCACCAGGCCCTTCTTGGCGAGGCGGTCGATGCGGTTGGTCATCGTGCCGGAGGTGACCAGGGTCTGCGTGAGCAACTGGCCCGGCGAGAGCTGGTAGGGGGTGCCCGCGCGGCGCAGCGCCGTCAGCACGTCGAACTCCCACGGCTCCAGATGGTGTTCGGAGAAGGCCAGCCGACGTGCGCGGTCCAGGTGCCGCGCGAGCCTGCTCACCCGGCTCAGCACCTCGAGCGGTTCCACGTCGAGGTCCGGGCGCTCCCGGCGCCACGCTGCGACCAGCCGATCGACCTCGTCCTCCATGACGATCAGTGTAGTGGTTGTGTCGATGTGAAGTCTCTTGATGTCGACTGTCTTGACGTCGAGATAGAGGCGGGTGACGCTGGGTACCAGGCCCGTACGGCCGCTCACGGATGCTCACGGCTGCTCTCTGGAGGCACCATGTCCGCGCCCACCTGGGACCCCGCCCAGTACCTGCGCCACGCCGGCCACCGCGCCCGCCCCTTCGCCGACCTCCTGGCCCGGATCCCCGGCCTCCCCACCGAGCCGGCCCGCATCGCCGACCTCGGCTGCGGGCCGGGCAACGTCACCAGCCTTCTCGCGGACCGCTGGCCGACCGCCCGCATCACCGGCT
Source organism: Streptomyces sp. NPDC032940 (assembly GCF_040636935.1). Lineage (NCBI taxonomy): Bacteria > Bacillati > Actinomycetota > Actinomycetes > Kitasatosporales > Streptomycetaceae > Streptomyces > Streptomyces sp. NPDC032940. Next base: position 379,509 of record NZ_JBEZVJ010000003.1, read on the forward strand.
ACGACAACTCCGCCGAGATGCTCGCGCGGGCCGAGGAGCACGCCGGTCCCACCCTGGGCGGCGGCCGCCTCGACTTCGCCCCGGCCGACGCCCGCACCTGGACCCCGGCCGAGCCGCACGACCTGATCGTCAGCAACGCCACGCTCCAGTGGGTCCCAGGTCACGCGGAACGCCTCGCCGACTGGATCGCCGCCCTGAAGCCCGGCGGCACCCTCGCCTTCCAGGTCCCCGGCAACTTCGACGCCCCCAGCCACCGCCTGATGCGCGACCTCGCCGATTCCCCGCGCCGGCGCGACCGCCTCGCCGGCGTCCTGCGCCACGGCGACGCCGTCCTCGCCCCGGAGGCGTACCTGGAGCGGCTGACCGGCCTCGGCTGCGCCGCGGACGTCTGGGAGACCACGTACCTGCACCTGCTGACCGGCGACGACCCCGTTCTCGACTGGGTCAAGGGCACGGGCCTGCGCCCCGTCCTCACCGCCCTCGCCGACGACCCGGAGGCCCGGGACGCGTTCATCGAGGAGTACCGCATCGCCCTCCGCGAGGCCTACCCCCCGGGCCCCCACGGCACCCCGTTCCCGTTCCGCCGCATCTTCGCCGTGGCCCAGAAGGACGGGTGACTCAGGGGGTGCGGCCCAGTTGGGTCACAAGGACGCGGACCACGTCGTCATCGATGACGTAGAGCACGCGGTAGTCCCCGACGCGCAGGCGGCGAACATCCGGCCCGTAGGGCGCGGAGTTGGCTGGACGTGGCACCTCGGCCAAGCCGTCGACGGCTTCGTAGACGGCTGCGAGACCGACAGGGTCGTCGCTGAGGAACCGCACGGCCGCGTTGGTGTCGGCCGGTTCCCAGATGATGCGGTAGGTCACGGGCGCAGCCCCAGCATGCGGCCGACCTCGTCGTGAGGGACGCCCTCGCCGAGGGAGCCCTCCGCCTTGCGCCGGTGATGGTCGGCCACCGCCCGGGCGTCCTCAAGGTCCTCTATGACATGCGGCGACACGAGCAGGGCGGCGACGTGTCCGTGATCGGTGAGAGCGATGGTCTCCCGGCTGTGGGCTGCGCGGCGGACCAGGTCGCCGAGCTGGGCACGGGCTGCGCTGATCGTGATCTCAGCCATGCATACATGGTGCACAACATTGATCTTGTGCACCTTAAGTTCAGCTCTTCCGGTGGCCGATCAGCCGCGGCTTCGGCTCCAGGCCGTCCAGGCCGTGCCAGGCCAGGTTGACCAGGTGCGCGGCCACCTCCGCCTTCTTCGGGCGGCGCACGTCCAGCCACCACTGACCCGTCAGGGCCACCATGCCGACCAGGGCCTGCGCGTACAGCGGGGCCAGCTTGGGCTCGAAGCCGCGGTTCTTGAACTCGCGGCCCAGGATGTCCTCCACCTGGGTGGCGATGTCGGAGATGAGGGAGGCGAAGGAGCCCGTCGACTGCGGGATGGGGGAGTCACGGACCAGGATGCGGAAGCCGTCCGTGTACTCCTCGATGTAGTCGAGGAGGGCGAACGCCGCCTGTTCGCACAGCTCGCGGGGGTGGCCTGCCGTCAGGGAGCTGGTCACCATGTCCAGCAGACGGCGCATCTCACGGTCCACCACCACCGCGTACAGGCCCTCCTTGCCGCCGAAGTGCTCGTACACCACCGGCTTGGACACCCCGGCCTTCGCCGCGATCTCCTCCACCGACGTGCCCTCGAAGCCCTTCTCGGCGAAGAGGGTGCGACCGATCTCCAGCAGTTGCTGGCGACGCTCGGCACCGGTCATCCGGGTACGGCGCGCACGCCGTGGCTTGTCATTGCTGGGAGTGCTGGAGTCGGTCGCCACGGCGACCATCATGCCGCCTCGACGGTTTCCTTCCGGCGGCGGGAGCCGCCTTGGTCCGTGTTGCGGCGCGAATCGATACGCGAGCGTGACGGCCACCGCACGTCGTACGCCCAGCCGAACGCCTCGAACCAGCGGATGAGACGGGCGCTGGAGTCGATCTGCCCCCGCATCACGCCGTGCCGTGCCGACGTCGGATCCGCGTGGTGCAGGTTGTGCCAGGACTCACCGCAGGACAGGACCGCCAGCCACCACACGTTGCCCGAACGGTCCCGCGACTTGAACGGGCGCTTGCCCACCGCGTGGCAGATCGAGTTGATCGACCACGTCACGTGATGCAGCAGCGCCACCCGGACGAGTGACCCCCAGAAGAACCCGGTGAACGCACCCCACCAGGACATCGTGACCAGCCCGCCGATCAGCGCCGGCAGGGCCAGCGACACCGCCGTCCACAGCACGAACTGGCGGGAGATCGCCCGCAGCGCCGGGTCCTTGACCAGATCCGGCGCGTACTTCTCCTGCGGCGTCTGCTCCTCGTCGAACATCCAGGCGATGTGCGCCCACCACAGGCCCTTGATCAGCGCCGGGACCGTCTCGCCGTACCGCCACGGCGAATGCGGGTCGCCCTCGGCGTCGGAGAACCGGTGGTGCTTGCGGTGGTCGGCGACCCAGCGGACCAGCGGCCCCTCGACCGCCATCGAGCCCGCGATCGCCAACGCGATCTTCAGCGGCCGCTTCGCCTTGAACGAACCATGGGTGAAGTGACGGTGGAAACCGATCGTGATGCCGTGGCAGCCCAGGAAGTAGAAGAAGACCAGCAGGCCCAGGTCCAGCCAGCTCACCCCCCACCCCCACGCCAGCGGCACCGCCGCCACCAGCGCGAGAAAGGGAACGGTGATGAACAGCAGGAGGGTGATCTGCTCGATCGAACGCTTCTGCTCGCCGCCCAGCGTGGCGGAGCCCGCCGACTCGTCGTCGGGGGCCTTCGGAGCGTCTGGGATCACATCGGAACTCGTGGTCATGCGCGTCCCCTGTGGGGTCGAGGATTGTGGCCGGTGCCGGGCTGCGGAAACACGCCGCGGAAACCACGCACAGTTTCCTACGGTTCCGTAACCTACGGCGACGTAAGTATGGCAGCGCGTCACCCCGCGGCAAGAGCCCGAGAGCCTGCGCGTCCCGGCCGACACCTATCCTGGACAACGGTCGGACAGCGCGGTCCGCTCAGATTTCTTCCCGGACGTCCTGCCCCGTAAGCGGCGCCCGCCGCGCGAGACGCCGTCCGGGTTCCCTCCCAGACGAGCTTCAACACTGCAAGGAGCCGCACCTGTGAGCAGTGCCGACGACCAGACTGTGTCCCAGGCGACCACCAGCACCGAGCTGCGGGCCGACATCCGCCGACTGGGCGATCTCCTCGGGGAGACCCTCGTCCGGCAGGAGGGGCCCGAACTGCTGGACCTCGTCGAGAAGGTACGCCGCCTGACCCGAGAGGACGGCGAGGCCGCCGCGGAACTGCTGCGCGGTACCGAACTGCAGACCGCGGCCAAGCTGGTCCGCGCCTTCTCCACCTACTTCCACCTCGCCAACGTCACCGAGCAGGTGCACCGCGGCCGCGAACTGCGCGCCCGCCGCTCCGCCGAGGGCGGACTGCTCGCCCGCACCGCCGACCGCCTCAAGGACGCCGACCCCGAGCACCTGCGCGAGACGGTCCGCAACCTCAACGTGCGCCCCGTCTTCACCGCACACCCCACCGAGGCCGCCCGCCGCTCCGTCCTCAACAAGCTGCGCCGCATCGCCGCCCTCCTCGACACCCCCGTCATCGAGTCCGACCGGCGCCGCCTCGACACCCGCCTCGCCGAGAACATCGACCTCGTCTGGCAGACCGACGAACTGCGCGTCGTCCGCCCCGAGCCCGCCGACGAGGCCCGCAACGCCATCTACTACCTCGACGAACTCCACGCCGGCGCCGTCGGCGACGTCCTCGAGGACCTGACCGCCGAGCTGGAGCGCGCCGGGGTCAAGCTCCCCGACGACACCCGCCCCCTCACCTTCGGCACCTGGATCGGCGGCGACCGCGACGGCAACCCCAACGTCACCCCCCAGGTCACCTGGGACGTCCTCATCCTCCAGCACGAGCACGGCATCAACGACGCCCTGGAGATGATCGACGAGCTGCGCGGCTTCCTGTCCAACTCCATCCGCTACACCGGAGCGACGGAAGAACTCCTCACCTCCCTCCAGACCGACCTCGACCGGCTCCCCGAGATCAGCCCCCGCTACAAGCGACTCAACGCCGAGGAGCCCTACCGGCTCAAGGCCACCTGCATCCGGCAGAAGCTGGAGAACACCAAGGAGCGCCTCGCCCGGGGCATCCCCCACCAGGACGGCCACGACTACCTCGGCACCGCCGAACTCCTCGCCGACCTGCGCATCCTCCAGACCTCCCTGCGCGAGCACCGCGGCGGCCTCTTCGCCGACGGCCGCCTCGCCCGCACCATCCGCACCCTGGCCGCCTTCGGCCTCCAGCTCGCCACCATGGACGTCCGCGAACACGCCGACGCCCACCACCACGCCCTCGGCCAGCTCTTCGACCGGCTCGGCGAGGAGTCCTGGCGCTACGCCGACATGCCCCGCGAGTACCGCACCAAGCTCCTCGCCAAGGAACTGCGCTCGCGCCGGCCGCTAGCCCCGACCCCGGCCCCCGTCGACGCCGCCGGCGAGAAGACCCTCGGCGTCTTCCAGACCGTGCGCCGCGCCCTCGAGGTCTTCGGCCCCGAGGTCATCGAGTCCTACATCATCTCCATGTGCCAGGGCGCCGACGACGTCTTCGCCGCCGCCGTCCTCGCCCGCGAAGCCGGCCTCATCGACCTGCACGCCGGCTGGGCCAAGATCGGCATCGTGCCGCTCCTGGAGACCACCGACGAGCTCAAGGCCGCCGACACCATCCTCGAGGACCTCCTCGCCGACCCCTCCTACCGGCGCCTGGTCGCCCTGCGCGGCGACGTCCAGGAGGTCATGCTCGGCTACTCCGACTCCTCCAAGTTCGGCGGCATCACCACCAGCCAGTGGGAGATCCACCGCGCCCAGCGCCGCCTGCGCGACGTCGCCCACCGCTACGGCGTCCGCCTGCGCCTCTTCCACGGCCGCGGCGGCACCGTCGGCCGCGGCGGCGGCCCCACCCACGACGCGATCCTCGCCCAGCCCTGGGGCACCCTCGAGGGCGAGATCAAGGTCACCGAGCAGGGCGAGGTCATCTCCGACAAGTACCTCATCCCGGCCCTGGCCCGCGAGAACCTGGAACTGACGGTCGCCGCCACCCTCCAGGCCTCCGCCCTCCACACGGCCCCGCGCCAGTCCGACGAGGCCCTCGCCCGCTGGGACGCCGCCATGGACGTCGTCTCCGAGGCCGCCCACCAGGCCTACCGCAAGCTGGTCGAGGACCCCGACCTGCCGACGTACTTCCTGGCCTCCACACCGGTCGACCAGCTCGCCGACCTGCACCTCGGCTCGCGGCCCTCACGCCGCCCCGGCTCGGGAGTCTCCCTCGACGGACTGCGTGCCATCCCGTGGGTGTTCGGCTGGACCCAGTCCCGCCAGATCGTCCCCGGCTGGTACGGCGTCGGCTCCGGCCTCAAGGCACTGCGCGAGGCCGGCCTGGACACCGTCCTGGACGAGATGCACCAGCAGTGGCACTTCTTCCGGAACTTCATCTCCAACGTCGAGATGACCCTCGCCAAGACCGACCTGCGCATCGCCCAGCACTACGTCGACACCCTCGTCCCCGACGAGCTCAAGCACGTCTTCGACGCCATCAAGGCCGAGCACGAGCTGACCGTCGCCGAGGTGCTGCGGGTCACCGGCGAGGACGAACTCCTCGACGCCGACCCCGTCCTCAAGCAGACGTTCGCCATCCGCGACGCCTACCTGGACCCGATCTCCTACCTCCAGGTCGCCCTCCTCGGCCGCCAGCGCGAAGCGGCCGCCGCGGGCGAGGAGGTCGACCCGCTGCTCGCCCGGGCCCTGCTGCTCACCGTCAACGGCGTCGCCGCCGGCCTGCGCAACACCGGCTGACACCCGCACCACCCGGACACGGCGGTGCCCCCGCGCTCACCACGAGCACGGGGGCACCGCCGTATCCACGGCACACCACGAAGCCGCGTCACACCACCACGAACGCCGCCGTCAGCAGACCCACCCCGGACGCGGCCATCACCCACGCCGCCCGCGTCCGCCGCAGCCCGCCCGCCACCACCACCGACGCCAGCAGCAGCGCACCGCCCAGCGGCACCCACGCGTACAGCACCCCGGCGGGACCCGAGCGGACGGCGTGCGTGCCGCCCGGCTTCAGCACCACCGTGTACGTCCGCCCCTTCGACACGGCCACCGAATCCTCGATCACGACGCTCGCCCGCGCCCGAGACCCCGCCGACACCGGCGCGTACGGCCCGCTGCACGAACCGCCCCCGCACCGCGTCACCTCGACCGTGCCCTGCTCACGCCCCTTGGTCAGCATCACGTGCTGCGCCGTCCCCCACGACGCCCACACCCCGGCGATCAGGATCAACGCGGCGACCGCGCCCATCGACGCCACCCGGCCGAACCGCAACACCGCACGCGAGAAGCGCGAGGCCTGACGGGGACGGGCAGCGGCGACGGCGGCTGAGGCAGGCATGGCCGGGATCATTGGCCATACCTACGCGGTCGGTCAACTCACCCGGGCGGCAATCCCCGACAAGTCACGAGTTGTACGTCCCCTGCGCCCGCTCAAGACCCTCGATCACCAGACACTCCACCGCGTCCGCCGCACGGTCCACGAAGTAGTCCAGCTCCTTGCGCTCCGCCGACGAGAAGTCCTTCAGCACGAAATCCGCCACCGGCATCCGGCCCGGCGGCCGGCCGATCCCGAACCGCACCCGGTGGTAGTCCGCACCCAGCGACCTCGTGATCGACTTCAGCCCGTTGTGCCCGTTGTCCCCGCCGCCCAGCTTCAGCCGCAGCACGCCGTAATCGATGTCCAACTCGTCGTGCACCGCCACGACATTGGCCACCGGCACCTTGTAGAAGTCCCGCAGCACCGTCACCGGACCACCCGACACGTTCATGAACGACATCGGCTTCGCCAGGATCACCCGCCGGTTGGCCGGGCCCGGAGGACCGATCCGGCCCTCCACCACCTGCGCCTGCGCCTTGCCGTGCCGCTTGAACCGCGCCCCGATCCGCTCCGCCAGCAGATCCACCACCATGAAACCGACGTTGTGCCGGTTCGCCGCGTACTCGGGCCCCGGATTGCCGAGACCGGCCACCAGCCAGGGCGCACCCGCGTCCGTCGTCACGTCCATGTCTCCTCGTCTGCCCGTCCGTCCACACATACACGTCGGCCGCTGCCCCGCAAGGGAACAGCGGCCGACCGGAAAACAACCGGGACGATCAGGCCTCGGCGGCCTCTTCGCCCGCACCCTCGCCCTCGGCGGCGGGCTCCTCGGCCTGCGCGGCCAGAACCTGCAGCACCACGGCGTCGTCCTCGACGGCCAGCTTCACACCGGAGGGCAGCGCGATGTCCTTGGCCAGGACCGAGGCACCGGCCTCAAGACCCGCCACCGACACGACGACCTGCTCCGGGATGTGCGTCGCCTCGGCCTCGACCGGCAGCGCGGACAGCACGTGCTCCAGCAGGTTGCCGCCCGGGGCCAGCTCGCCCTCGGCCTGCACCGGAACCTCGACGGTCACCGTCTCGCCGCGCTTCACCAGCTGCAGGTCGACGTGCTCCAGGAAGCCCTTGATCGGGTCACGCTGCACCGACTTCGGGATCGCCAGTTCGTTCGTCTTGCCGTCGATGTCCAGCGCGATCAGGACGTTCGGCGTACGCAGCGCGAGCAGCAGCTCGTGACCCGGGAGAGTCAGGTGCACCGGGTCGGAACCGTGACCGTACAGAACACCCGGAACCTTGTTGTCGCGACGGATACGACGCGCCGCACCCTTGCCGAACTCGTTGCGCGTCTCGGCGGCGAGCTTCACCTCGGACATGATCACTCCTCGTAGAGGTAGAAACGGACGTGGTCACCCGGCCACGAACGGCCTGCTACGAAGAGCGCGTCGATAACGGACAGCCCACCCGCGAAAACACGAGTACGGCCTCCCTCGCCGAGCAACTTCAGCAGTCTACTCGGAGAGAGAGGCCGTACCCAAAACGATCTCGAGACCCCCCTGGGCCCCGAAGAACCCTTACTGCTCGTCGAACAGGCTCGTCACCGAACCGTCCTCGAACACCTCACGCACCGCACGAGCGATCGTCGGCGCGATCGACAGCACCGTGATCTTGTCCAGCTCCAGCTCGCTCGGCGTCGGCAGCGTGTTCGTGAACACGAACTCGCTCACCTTCGAGTTCTTCAGCCGGTCCGCCGCCGGACCCGACAGCACACCGTGCGTCGCCGTCACGATGACGTCCTCCGCACCGTGCGCGAACAGCGCGTCCGCCGCGGCGCAGATCGTGCCACCCGTGTCGATCATGTCGTCGACCAGGACACAGATCCGGCCCTTCACATCACCCACGACCTCGTGCACCGTGACCTGGTTCGCCACGTCCTTGTCACGACGCTTGTGCACGATCGCCAGCGGCGCGCCCAGACGGTCGCACCAACGGTCCGCCACCCGCACCCGGCCGGCGTCCGGGGACACCACCGTCAGCTTCGAACGGTCCACCTTCGCACCCACGTAGTCCGCCAGCAGCGGCAGCGCGAACAGATGGTCCACCGGGCCGTCGAAGAAGCCCTGGATCTGGTCCGTGTGCAGATCCACCGCGAGGATCCGGTCCGCACCCGCGGTCTTCATCAGGTCCGCGATCAGACGCGCCGAGATCGGTTCACGCCCCCGGTGCTTCTTGTCCTGCCGCGCGTAACCGTAGAACGGCACGATCACGGTGATGGAGCGGGCCGACGCGCGCTTCAACGCGTCGATCATGATCAACTGCTCCATGATCCACTTGTTGATCGGAGCCGTGTGGCTCTGGATCAGGAAACAGTCCGCACCACGCGCCGACTCCTGATACCGCACATAGATCTCGCCGTTCGCGAAGTCGAAGGCCTTCGTCGGGACGACCCCGACACCCAGCTGCTGGGCGACCTCCTCGGCAAGCTCGGGGTGTGCGCGGCCGGAGAAGAACATCATCTTCTTCTCGCCGGTCGTCTTGATCCCGGTCACAGCACTTTCTCCTCAGAGGTTTCGCAGCTGAGCGTCAGGCGCGCTCTTCCGGCTGGGTGCGGGAGGCGTCTCAGCTGGTGGGGTGCGGATGTGCACTTATCACGGTACGCCGTGTTCGACGCGCCGGTTTCCGGTCAGCCCTCGCCACCGGACTCCCGGGACACCGCCTCGGCCGCCTTCGCCGCCGCGCTCCCCGGACGCTTACGAGCCACCCAACCCTCGATATTCCGCTGCTGGCCGCGGGCCACGGCCAGCGAACCGGGCGGCACATCCTTCGTGATCACCGAGCCGGCAGCCGTGTAGGCACCGTCCCCGACCGTGACAGGAGCCACAAACATGTTGTCCGAACCCGTCTTGCAGTGCGAGCCCACCGTCGTGTGGTGCTTGCTCTCCCCGTCGTAGTTCACGAACACGCTCGCCGCACCGATGTTGGTGTACTCACCGATCGTCGCGTCACCCACGTACGACAGGTGCGGAACCTTCGTCCCCTCACCGATCGACGAGTTCTTCGTCTCGACGTACGTACCGATCTTGGCCTTCGGCCCCAGCCGCGTACCGGGACGCAGATACGCGTACGGACCCACCGTCGCCCCGGGGCCGACGTCCGCACCGAGCGAAACGGTGTTGTCCACGCGTGCGCCCGCGCCCACGCGCGTGTCCGTGAGCCGCGAGTTCGGCCCCACCTCCGCACCCTCGGCGAGATGCGTGGTGCCCTGGAGCTGCGTACCGGGGTGGACGGTCACGTCCTGCTCGAAGGTGACGGTCACGTCGACCCACGTCGTCGCCGGGTCGACCACCGTCACGCCGGCCAGCATCGCCCGGGTCAGCAGCCGGTCGTTGAGGATCCGGCGGGCCTCGGAGAGCTGCACGCGGTTGTTGATGCCCGCGATCTCCCGGTGGTCCCCGGCCACGGAGGCACCGACCCGGTGACCGGCCTCGCGCAGGATGCCGAGCACGTCGGTGAGGTACTCCTCGCCCTGGCTGTTGTCCGTCCGCACCTTGCCCAGCGCGTCCGCGAGCAGCTGCCCGTCGAAGGCGAAGACACCCGAGTTGATCTCGCGGATCGCCCGCTGCGACTCCGAGGCGTCCTTGTGCTCCACGATCGCGGTCACGGCACCCGAGGCCCCGTCCCGCACGATCCGGCCGTACCCCGTCGCGTCCGGCACCTCGGCGGTCAGCACGGTGACGGCGTTCCCGTCGGCGGAGTGCGTGGCGGCCAGCGCCCGCAGCGTCTCGCCGGTCAGCAGCGGAGTGTCACCACAGACGACCACGACCGTGCCGTCCACGGCACCGCCGAGCGCCTCCAGTCCCATCCGCACGGCGTGCCCGGTGCCGTTCTGCTGCTCCTGCACGGCGGTACGGACGTCCGGGGTGGTCTCGGCGAGATGCGCGGTGACCTTCTCACGGGCGTGACCCACGACGACGACCAGGTTCTCGGGCTCCAGCTCACCGGCGGCGGCGAGCACATGGCCGACGAGGGAACGTCCGCACAGCTCGTGCAGGACCTTGGGTGTGGCCGACTTCATACGGGTGCCCTCACCCGCTGCGAGAACGACGACGGCTGCCGGGCGAATGGCGCTCACGGGATGCCCTTCGGCTTTGAGGGGGTGGGGGTGGACATCCGCAGGATACCGGGGTGGTCCCAGGGGGACATGAGTGCGGGCCCTGACGGTGGCTTTCGCCGACGGTCAGGGCCCGAACCTAGGGCTCCCGGGGAAGGAATCGAACCCTCATTCAAGAGACCAAAACTCTTTGTCCTACCATTAGACGACCCGGGATGGTTTGCTCGCTATGTCCGATTTTCTAGATCGGCTGCGGGCGCAGCTTCTACTATGCCGTACCACCAGCCTTCGATGCGACGGTGTAGGTCGGCGCTTTGCAGGACGGCGACCCTGAGGCAGCCGTGGTAGCTCTCACCGGTGTTGGTGCGGTTCGTTTTGGGATTGTGCTTCTTGAGGCTCGTTTTCAGCAGGTCGCCAACCTCGATGCCGACGCACTGCGCCCAGTAGGCCTCGGCTCCCGGGATGTCCGCCGACTCGTGGATGTTGACCGAGAACCGACGGTGCTCGGCCGCCACGCCCAGCAGGTCCAGCCAGGCGAGAAATACCCGAATCATGGTCGGGTCGCTGTTCACGAAGATGACGCGGCGGTGGGCCCCGGGTTTGGCTTTCGCTCCCTCTGACCAGTACAGCCCCACGCCGACCAGGAACAGCTCGCGCTGGGTGATGGATCCGATCTCGGCGTACGCGTTGTTTGTCAGCTCTTCGCGCGCGGCAGTGCGCTTCTCCACCGCACGCTGCACGCCGCGTCGCGCCATTGTCGTGTCGGGGCGGCGCTGGTGCTCCGGTGTCGGTAGATCCCTGACCCACAGCGACACCGAGCTCTTCGAGCAGCCCAACTCGGTCTGAATCTGGTTGTAGGTCCAACCTTGGAGTCGCAGTTCGCGTGCCCGCTGTCGAAGGTCGTCCTTCGCTCGCGGTCGCTTCGTCCATTCCGGGGGCGGTTCGCCCTCCACGAGGCGCTGAAGCGTCTCCTTGTTGCGGACGCCGAGTTCATCGCTGATCTGCCGAAGGCTGTATCCGGCCCGACGCAGCGCGACCGCCCGTTCCCGTAGCCCCTCGAAGTCCGCGTACTTGCCCTGTGGATGTGCCATACGCATACCGTCCGGCCGGAATGGTCCGCTCCGGTGCTGGTCGGTGGAGGGTTCACCAGTTCGAGGGATATCGCGTCGTATCGCTTGGTGAAAGTCGACGGAAATGGGGCGGGGGGCGCCCGTAGGGTGGTGGGTATGACCACGACGGGGGAAGACCACGTACCGGCCCGGGGTGGGCCTTGGTGGTGGGACAGGCGGCGCGGTGCGGTGCTCGATGTGAGCCTCGGTGCCGTGTCGGCGCTGGAGTGCGCGGCGGAGGGGATTCCGTTCGCGAGGGACGCGGGGATTCCGTGGGCGGCGGGGGTCGTCTTCGGGTTGCTGGCCGGTTCGGTGCTGGTGCTGCGGCGGAGGTGGCCGATCGCGGTGGTGCTGGTGGCGATCGCCATCACGCCGGCGCAGATGGGTTTCCTGATGGGCATCGTCGGTCTGTACACGCTGGCGGCGTCGGAGTTGCCGCGGCGGATCATCGGGTCGCTGGCGGGGATGTCGCTGGTCGGCACGCTGATCGTGACGTTCGTGCGGGTGCGGCAGGACATGGCGTCCGAGGACATGGACATCGGCGACTGGTTCATTCCGTTCGCGGCGATCGCCACGTCCCTGGGGGTGACGGCTCCTCCGGTGCTGCTGGGTCTGTATGTGGGGGCGCGGCGGCGGTTGATGGAGAGTCTGCGGGAGCGGGCGGACAGTCTGGAGCGGGAGTTGCAGTTGCTCGCGGAGCGCGCGGAGGAGCGTGCGGAGTGGGCGCGGGGCGAGGAGCGGACGCGGATCGCGCGGGAGATGCATGACGTGGTCGCGCACCGGGTGAGTCTGATGGTGGTGCATGCGGCGGCGTTGCAGGCGGTCGCGCGGAAGGATCCGGAGAAGGCGGTGAAGAACGCCGCTCTGGTGGGGGACATGGGGCGGCAGGCGCTGACGGAGCTGCGGGAGATGCTCGGGGTGTTGCGCGCCGGTGGGGCCGGGGGGCGTGCGGAGCGGCCGGCGGTGCCGTTGGCGGCGGTGGGGGTGGCCGCGGCGGCGGCTGCTTCGCGGGCGGCGGAGGGTGGTGAGCGTCTCGCGGAGGGGCCGGCTCTGTCGGAGCTGGAGGAGCTGATCGGGCAGTCGTCGGCGGCGGGGATGGTCGTGGCGTTGTCGGTGGAGGGGGAGGTGCGGTCGTATGCGCCGGAGGTGGAGTCGACGGCGTTCCGGGTGGTGCAGGAGGCGTTGACGAACGTCCACAAGCACGCGGCGGGCGCGAAGACGTATGTGCGGCTGGCGCACCGGGCGTCGGAGATCGCGATGCAGGTGGAGAACGAGGCGCCGCCGGAGGTGTCGTCGGCGTCGTCGGCGCGGTTGCCGTCGGGGGGCAACGGGCTGGTGGGGATGAAGGAGCGGGTGTCCGCTCTGGGGGGTGTGTTCGTGTCGGGGCCGACGGATGCCGGGGGTTTCCGGGTGTCGGCGGTGATTCCGGCGTCGTAGTGGCGGGCCGGGTCAGTCGGCGGTGACGGTGAGGCGGGTGGGTCGGGTGCCGGCGATGAGGGCGGCGAGGGCCTGGTCGATGTCGGGGCCGAGGTACCAGTCGCCGGTGTGGTCGAGGGCGTAGACGCGGCCTTCGGTGTCGATGGCGATGAGGGCGTGGCTGTCGGTCTCGGTGCCGAGGGGGCAGGTCTGGGTGTCGAGGGCGCGGCCGAGGTCGCCGAGGGTGCGGGCCATGTGGAGGCCGTGCAGGGGGTCGAGGTGGAGGCCGGCGGGGGCGATCTGGCGGCCGGGTCCGGTGGGGGTGATGTGGAGGCCGCCGAATTCGGCCCAGGCCTCGACGGCGGCGGGGAAGACGGCGTGCCGGTGTCCGGCGGGCGAGGTGTGTTCGCGCAGGGTGTCGGCCCAGATCTCGGCCTGTTTGATGTCCCAGCGTCCGGGTTGCCAGCCGGCGTCGCGCAGGGCGGCGTCGACGGGGACGGGGAAGCGGGTGGTGGAGGTTCGGTCGGCGTGCATCTGCCCTTGGTTCGTGTCGGTGGGTTCGGCGGTGTGGGGCCGGGGGGTCAGTCGTCGGTGGTGGGGTCGACGATGCGGACGCCGAAGTGGTCGCTGAGGGCGGTGCAGGCGCGGCAGGGGGTGGCGAAGCTGCCGTGGAGGGGGTCGCCGTCCTCGCGGATGCGGCGGGTGGTGAGTTTGGCGTGTTTGAGTGCTTTGCGGGCTTCGCCGTTGGTCATGGGCCGGCGTGCGGCGCGTTTGCTGCGTGCGGCGTCGGCGGTGGTGAGGTGCCGGGAGATGAGGACGGTCTCGGCGCAGCGGCCGGTGAAGCGGTCGCGCTGTCCGCTGGTGAGGGTGTCGAGGAAGTCCTGTACGAGTGGGTGCAGGGCGGGGGGTGTGTCGGCGCGGGTGGCGGTGCCGGTGAGGGTGGTGCCGCGTACGGAGAGGGCGGCGGCGACGGTGGGGAGGATGCCGTCGCGGCGGTGGAGCAGGGTGGGGGCGTGGGGGGTCTCGGTGGCGCTCCAGCCGATGCGGGGGTCGCCGCCCTGGGCGTCGTCGGACCTGCCGGTGTGTGGTCCTGTCTGCGTCGCACTCATGATCGTTTTCCCCTCCTGAGCATCCCCCCGGAGGACACAGAGTGCCAAATCCCGTGGCGTGTGCGGTAGCTGGGGCGGGGTGACACGCCCGGGTATGGGCGGTCCGTCACGAGGGGGTGACGGCTGGTCACGGGTGGGGCGGGGGCGGTGGTGCGGGGCCGGTGACCGGTGTCGGTGTACCGCATAGGCTGTCGGCACCGCGTTCGCGTGCGGTGATGGAAGACAGTGCAGACAGACAGACGCCGCAGGGGGCTACCGCCATGACGACAGGTCGGCTCGGGCAGATCGCGCCGCCGAACGCGGCCTACGCCGGGCAGGTCGTGCATTTCCCGGATCCGGTGCGGGCGGCCCGTCACCCGAGAGGGGTACGGGTGGACGAGGGTGGTTACCCCGTTTTCGCGCCGTACGCCCGTGCGGTGGCGGAGATCGCGGAGCCGCCGGCGGGTTTCGGGGTGGACGAGCTGCGGCTGACGGACTACGTGTCGGCGAACGCCGCGATGGCGGCGTCGGGGCACGAGTTGTGGGACACGGTGCCGTCGGTGGCGACGCCGCACGGCTGGACGTGGCATCACGCGGTCGGCTCGCGGCGCCTGGAGCTGGTGCCGGTCGAGGTGAAGGCGCTGCTGCGGCATCACGGTGGTGTCGCGACGGCGGCCGTGGACCAGGGCAAGCGGGGTACGCGGCCGTTGCAGGAGACGCGTCCGGCGCACTTCGGGCTGCCGAAGTCGGGTGTGTCGGTGACGGAGCAGCAGGTGCAGGGGGTCGAGGAGGACCTCGGGTACCGGCTGCCGGGCGCGTACCGGTCGTTCCTGAAGGCGGCGGGCGGCTGTGCTCCGGTGGGCACGGCGCTGGACGCGGAGCTGGGGCTGCTGGTGGACCAGCCGTTCTTCACGGTGCGTGAGGAGGCGGCGGTCAACGACCTGGTCTATGTGAACAAGTGTCTGCGGGACCACCTGACGAAGGACTACCTGGGGGTCGCGTTCGTCCAGGGCGGTCTGCTCGCGGTGAAGGTGAAGGGCGAGCGGATCGGTTCGGTGTGGTTCTGCTCGTACGACGACGCGCGGGACGTGGATCCGTCGTGGTCGCCGGCGGAGCGGGTGGAGCGCCTGCTGCTGCCGTGCGGTGAGGACTTCGACGCGTTCCTGTCGCGGCTGGCGGGGTCGCCGCCGGAGTTGGAGACGGTGGCGAATCTGATGGTGGACGGTGGTTTCGCGCGTGCGGTGCCCGTGACGTCGGCGTCCTCGGCGCCGGTAGGGGAGTGAGCTGGCGATGGTGACGTTCGCGCAGGCGCAGGAGCGCGCGGAGGAGTGGATCAACGGCGAGCTGCCGGCCTATCAGCACCGTGAGGTGCGGGTGCGGGAGTTCGGTCTCGGGTTCGTGGTGTGGGCCGAGGACCGTGCGGACGGGCCGCGTTCGGACGGGGGTGCGCAGCGGCTGGTGATCGCGCGGGACAGCGGTGAGGCGACGCTGTGGCCGGCGCTGGCGGTGGGTGAGGTGATCCGCCGCTACGAGGAGGAGTACGGCCGTCCGGACGTGGCGGAGGAGCCGGCGCCGGCCGCTCCGCCGGAGCGGGTGGACCTGAATCAGACGTCGTTCCTGCTGAGTCCGCCGGAGTGGTTGCAGGAGGCCGCGGACAAGCTGGGCATTCCGGATCGGCGGGGGGAGCGGGACGCGGGTGCCGGTGCCGCGCGGGGTGACTCCCGGACCGGGACCGGGAGTGGTGCGGGGGCACTGGCCGAGACGCAGGCCGGGGTGCCGGCCGCTGCGGCCCCCGAGCCCGCCGCGCCCGCCACGCCCGCTGCTTCGTCCGCCGGGGCCGGCGCGGATTCCCGGGGCAGTGGTGCGGCGTGGCCCGCCGCCGGTGACGCCTCCGGGAGCGGTGCGGGTGCCTCCGGTGCGCCGGGTGCGCCCGCCGGGGCGACGCCCTGGGCGGGGACGGACACCAACGCGGACGCCGGTGACGATCGTTCCGTGCCGCTGCCGGAGACGGTGTTCGCGCCGCCGCTGAGCGGTGCCGACGACACGCCGCCGCCCTCGACGACGCCGGACGCCAAGACGGCGCTGATGTCGGGCGGCAGCCAGCTTCCGCCGACGGCGCTCGCACCGGCGATCGGCGGCCCGAACGCACCGGCGGCGCCCGCGGGTCCGGCGACGCCGCCGCCCCCGGCGCCGCACACTCCGGCGCCGGGCTCGCCCCCCGCCGGTGCGCCCGTGCCGGGGGCCGGTGCGAGTACGCCGGCCCGGCCGCTTGCGCCGAACGCCGGGGACATCGCCGACGCCGCGACCAGCAAGGCCGCGCCTCCGCGACGCGGCGGGGGTTCGACCACGCCGCCTCCGCCGGGCGCCCCGGGCGTGCCGGGCGTGCGGCCGGGGAGCACGCCGCCGCCGGGTGCGCCGGCGGGTGGGTATGTGCCGACGCAGTTGGTGTCGTCGCTCGGCCCCG
Source organism: Streptomyces sp. NPDC032940 (assembly GCF_040636935.1). Taxonomy (NCBI): domain Bacteria; kingdom Bacillati; phylum Actinomycetota; class Actinomycetes; order Kitasatosporales; family Streptomycetaceae; genus Streptomyces; species Streptomyces sp. NPDC032940. Next base: position 396,157 of record NZ_JBEZVJ010000003.1, read on the forward strand.
AGGGGCCGGGGGCTCCGGGTGCTCCGGGTGCTCCGGGGGCCCCAAATGCTCCCGCCGCTCCGGCCGGTCCCGCTGCTCCCGCCGGTCCCGCCGCTCCGGCCGGTCCCGCTGCTCCGGGCACGCCGCCGCCTCCGCCGAGCGCGCCCGGCGGGACGCCTCCGGGCGGGATGCACCATGCGGCCACGATGCTGGCCGACCCGGGCCGGACCGGGGGCGGGACACCTCCGCCGCCCGGCGCTCCGGGTGCGCCGGGCGCCCCCGGCGTCCCCGGTGCGGGTGGCGGCCCCGCCACGCCGCCGCCCCCCGCCGCCCCCGGTGCGCAGGGGTCCGCCGGCGGGCCGCGGGGTGCCGTGCACCACGCGGAGACGATGCTGGCCGCGCCCCCGGTGGGCGGCCCCGGCACGCCTCCGCCGCCGTCCGCGCCGGGCGTGCCCGGCCCGCCGCAGCCCCCGGGCGTCCCCGGCGCGGCGCAGCCCATGCCGCCGGGCGCGGTGCCGCCCCCCGGTGCCGTTCCGCCGCCGGGCGCGGTGCCGCCGCCGGCGTACGGCTATCCGCAGCCGCCCGCCGGTCAGCCGACCGTGGGTCCCGGCTACCAGGCCGTGCTGCGCTACCGCGCGCAGGACGGCTCCGAGCAGCAGCTGATCCGGCGTTCGGCGCCGGGCACGCCGCACCCGGAGTGGCAGATCTTCCACGAGCTGCGGGCCATGAACGTGCCGCCGGACCAGGTGCTCGAGCTGCACACCGAGCTGGAGTCGTGCGAGCTGCCCGGCGCCTACTGCGCGCGGATGATCCGCGAGCAGTGGCCGCAGGCGCGGATCACCTCGATCGCGCCGTACGGCCTGGACCACGCGAGCCGGCAGCAGGGCATGCGGCAACTGCTCGCGCACCAGGGCGAGCTGCACCAGGTGGCCGACGGTCCGGCGCGTCCGGCGCCGGTGCGGGCGCCGCTGCCGCCGGTGCAGCCGGCGCCGCCGGTCCCGCCGGAGGCGATCGGGCAGGAGCTCGCGGCGGCGTTCGGGCCGGGTGTCTTCCGGTTCGAGCAGGCCGCGGTGTCCCGGCAGGGTGTGCCGCCGGTCGTGGCGCACACGCTGGTGGCGGCGGGCCTGCCGATGGACATGGGCCCCTTCTTCTGGGCGCAGGCCCAGCCGGGCCGTCCGGTGCCGACGCTGGCGGAGCTGGCGGCCGAGCGGGGGGTGCAGCCGGCCTCGGACGCGGGCTCGTACCTCGTCGTCGGCAGCGACTTCGGCCGGGCGCTCTGCGTGCAGTACGGCACGGCGAACATCGTGGCGGTGCCGGTGGAGGCGGGGCCGGGCGGTGCGCCCGTGCCGCCGCAGTTCGTGAACACGGGGCTGCCGGAGTTCGCGCGCTGCCTGGCGCTGCTGGGCCGGATGTGGCGGCTCAGGTTCGGTCTGAACCAGGAGCAGGCGGGCCGGTGGACGGTGGACTTCCAGGCGCAGCTGGCCGCGATCGACCCGGCGGCGCTCGGGTCGGCGGAGAGCTGGTGGTCGGTGCTGCTCGAGCAGATGTGGGACGGGCTGCTGTGAGGCGGCGCCGCTGACGCGGACCGACGGGCCGGTCCGGTCGCCCCCAGGGGTGCCGGGCCGGCCCGTCGGCGTCTCCGCGCCGGGCTCGCGCCGGGACTGCTGTCTGCTTCGCGCGGAGTGTCGCGTTATGAGTGTTTACGTCTGATCCGTAAAGATGTCCGGACATCGCGGAAGTCTGTCAGTGGATCGGGCGAAACAGGGGTTCCGGCATGAGCAGCGCATCGGTGTCGCCGCACGGTTTCGTGACCGTACGAGGGCGCGGTTACCGTCCCGAACAGGTCGACGCGTGTGCCGAGGCCCTGTCGCGGGAGCGTGACGCCGCCTGGGAGCGGGCCGCCCGGCTCACCGTGCTGGCCCGCGAGATGGGCACCGGGCTGGACCGGCTGCGGGAGACGGTGGCCGGACTCGCCCCGCAGGATTACGCGTCGCTCGGCGAACGGGCGCACCGCCTCTTCCGGCTCGGGCAGGAGGAGGCCGACGCCGTACGGGAGGGCGGACGGCGCGGGGCGCAGGAGCTGGTGGACCGGGCACGGGCCGCCGCGGCCGAGGTCCGGGAGTGCGCGCGGGCGCACGCCGACGCCGTACGGGCGGAGGCCGACGCCTGGGCCCGGGAGCGGCTGCTGGCCGCGCGGGCGGAGGCCGACGAGGTGCGGATCGCGGCCCGGCGCGAGGTACGGGCGGGGCGGCGCGCGGCGCTGGCCGCGGTGCGGGAGGCGCGGCGGCGCAGCTCCGCGCTGCTCGACGAGCAGGCGGCCGGGCAGGCGGCACGGTGGGCGGAGGCCGAGCGGGAGGCGGCCGGTTGCGCGGCCGCCCTGGACGCCCACCACGAGGAGCTGATCGCGCGCGCCGAGCGGGCGCTGGCCGAGGCGGGGCGCGCCCTGGCCGAGGCGGAGGAGTCGGCCGGGCGCCGGCAGGAGGAGGCGCGCACCCAGGCCGCGGAGGCGCTCGCGGCGGCGCGGGCACGGGCGGAGCGGATCGCCCGGGAGACGGAGCGGGTGCTGCGCGAGCACGGGGAGCGCTGGGACGAGGTCCAGGACCAGATCAGCTCCTCCCGCGGCCGCCTGGGCACGCTGACGGGCCGCGGGGTGGAGTGACGTCCCGTCGGCGGCGCCGGCGCGTGCCCGGTGTCAGTCGCCCCTGCGCACCGCCCCCGCGAGGAGCCCCGCCTCCAGGGCCTCGTACCGGCGGCGCTGCTCGTCGGTCCTGTCCCGGCCCGAGACCACCGTGCCGAGCCAGCCGAAGGCGAAGCCGGCCGGGATGGAGACCAGCCCGGTGGTGGTGAACGGGAACCAGTTGAAGTCGGCGTCCGGGAAGGCGGCCACCGGGGTGCCGGAGACCAGGCTGGTGCCCGGCATCAGCACCAGGACCGCGACGGTGCCGCCGATCAGCGTCCACAGCAGGCCCGTGCGGGTGTAGCGGCGCCAGAAGAGGCTGTAGACCAGGGCTGGGCACAGGGCGGACGCGCCCAGGCAGAAGGACAGGGTGGCCAGCGGCTGCAGGCTGCGGTGCTGCACCAGGGTCGCCAGCGCGATCGCGGGCACGCCCACCGCCAGGGCGGACAGCCGGGCCAGGGTCATCTCGCGGCGCGGCGTCAGCTCACGGCGCCGGGTGGCGAACACGTCGTGGGCCAGGGAGTTGGCGCAGGCGAGGATCATGCCGGCGACGGAGGCGAGCAGGGTGAGGAACAGGGCGGTGCTGACGGTGGTGAAGAGCAGGGTCTCCACCATGGTCACGTCCGTGCCGAAGGCGGCCCGTGAGCCCAGCAGGTAGGCGGTGTTGCCGGCCGCGTCGATCCGTGCGACCGTCTCGCGGCCGACCAGCGCCGTGGCGCCGAGGCCGACGACGGTGACGACCAGCACGAACAGCGCCACCAGCGACACCGCCCAGGACATCGACCGGCGCACCTGGCGGGCGCTGGATGCGGTGTACATGCGCATCGTGACGTGCGGCAGGCAGGCGCCGCCGAGGACCACGGCCAGGTGGGCGGAGACCATGTCGAGGCCGGGGTGGGGTCCGGCGGTGTACTGCAGACCGGGGTGCAGGAAGGCGGGGCCGGCACCGCTGTTCCGGGCGGCGGCGTCGAAGAGGGCGCCCGGGTTCCAGTCGAAGCGGTCGAGGAGGAGCACGGTGACCACCGCGCCGGATCCGAGCAGCATCACGATCTTCAGGATCTGGATGAGGGCGGTGCCCTTCATCCCGCCGATCGCCGCGTAACTGATCATCAGCGCGCCCACGCCGACGATGCAGCCCGTCTGCACCGACTCGCTGGTGAACCCCAGCAGGAACGACAGCAGTTGCCCGGTGCCGGCCAGCTGCACCAGCATCATCGGCAGCAGCGCGGCGATGGTCACCACGCAGGCCGCGACGCGCACGCTGCGCGCCGGGGTGCGGCGGGACAGCGCGTCGCCCATGGTGAACCGGCCCGCATTGCGCAGCGGTTCGGCCATCAGGAACATGAGCAGCAGCAGGGACAGCGCGGTGCTCAGCGCGAGCACGACGCCGTCGTAGCCGAACAGGGCGATCACGCCGCTCGTGCCGAGGACGGTCGCCGCGGAGATGTAGTCGCCCGCGATGGCCAGGCCGTTGCGCATCGGCGACAGGGACCCGTAGCCGGTGTAGAACTCGTCCAGGTCGTCCCGGTCCGGGCCGGTCATCACGCACAGCAGCAGCGTGACCGTGGCGATGGCGGTGAAGGCGACCAGGGCCATCGCCTGGGCGTTGTCGTCGAATCCGGTCACCATGCCCCCTCCCGCCCGGAGTTCGCCGCGCTGTCGCGGCGGATGCGGTCGGCGAGCGGGTCCACGGTGCGGCGCGCGGTGTGCTCGTAGAGGGCGATCGCCAGCCAGGTGACGGGGAGTTGGAGCAGGGCGAGCAGCAGGCCCAGGGGCAGTCCTCCGGTGACCTCGCCGGTGAGGGACGACGGGGCGAACGCCGACAGGAGGAGGAACAGCAGGAAGTAGCCGAGCGCGGCGAAGGTGGCCGTGCGCCGTTGCCGGCGGTACGCGCCGCGCAGGACGCGCAGGTCGCTGTGGTGCCCGGCCGGCTGCCGGGAGCGGACCGCGTACGCCGGGGCGGTGCCGTACGGCGCGGCGGCGTCGTGAGCGGGGGGCGTGCCGTGGGACGCGGCGGGGTGGTACGCCGGGGAGGGCTCGTAGGGCGGTGGCGCGCCGTGCCGTGGTGGTGGGTACGGGTCGAAGGACATCCCGGTGCTCCTTGCGCGGCTGGGGTCCGCGGGCGGACCGCAGGGAGGTGGGGGGTGGAGGGCCACGCACGTTACTCGCCGGTTCGCCGTCGCGGGACCCTTTCGGCGAACTGAGCGGTCGGTATGCCGTGACCTCGGGTGCGCGGCCCACCGTCGCGCCGCTCGCGCAGGGCACCGGCACAACCGTCCCGCCCGGTCAGTCCTTCAGCACCGGGAACCTCCGCGGCGCCACCACCAGCAGCACCACGAAGGCGAGGGCGGCCGCGCCCGCCGCGCCCAGGTAGACCGCGTGGACGGCCTCGGCGATCGCGCGGCGTACGGGTTGGGCGGGGGCGCCCGTGTCCAGTGCCCGGGTCACCGAGTCGAGGTCGCTCGCGCCGCCGAGCCGCGCGGCCAGCACGCCGTTGGCGATCGCGCCGAAGACGGCCGCGCCGACGGTCTGCCCGGTCTGGCGGCAGAAGAGGACGGACGCGGTCGCCGTGCCGCGCTCCGACCAGCCCACCGTCGACTGGACGCCGACGATGAGCGGGAGCTGGAACAGGCCGAGCGCGGCGCCGAGCAGCAGCATCAGCAGCATCGGCTGCCAGGCCTCGCCCGGGTAGGGCAGGAAGGGGAAGGCGAGCAGGATCAGGGACGCGGCGCCGATGCCCAGCATCGCCGTGTTGCGAAAGCCGATCCTGCGGTACACGTGCTGGCTCAGCGCCGCCGACACGGGCCAGGTCAGCGTCCACACGGACAGCACGAAACCGGCGGCCACGGGGGCCAGGCCCAGCACCGACTGGGCGTAGGTGGGCAGGAACACGGTCGGGGCGACCATCAGCAGGCCCAGCGCGCCGAGCGCGAGGTTCACCGCGGCGATCGTCCGGCGCCGCCACACCCAGCCGGGGATGATCGGCTCCGCCGCCCGGCGTTCGATCACCACCACGGCCGCCAGCAGCACGAGCCCCGTCCCGAACAGGGCGAGGGAGGGCGGCGACAGCCACGGCCAGGCCACGCCGCCCTGCACCAGGGCGGTGAGCAGCACGCCGCCGCAGGCGAACACGGCCAGGGCGCCCGCCCAGTCGACCCGGGGGCGCGCACCGGACGCCTCCCGCGGCGGCTCGTGCAGGTGGCGGACGATCAGCCACAGGGCGAGGGCGCCGATCGGCAGGTTGACGAGGAAGATCCAGCGCCAGTCGGCGTAGGCGGCCAGCACGCCGCCCAGGCCGGGCCCCGCGATCGCCGACACCGCCCACACGGTGGACAGCCGGGCCTGGATCCTCGGCCGTTCCTTCAGCGGGTACAGGTCGGCGGCGAGGGTCTGCACCGTGCCCTGCAGGGCGCCGCCGCCCAGGCCCTGTACGACCCGGAAGGCGATCAGGGCGGCCATGTTCCACGCGAGCGCGCACAGCAGGGAGCCGAGCAGGAAGAGGGCCGCGCCCACGACCAGCACCGGTTTGCGGCCGAAGGTGTCGGAGAGCTTGCCGTAGACGGGGAGGGTGACGGTGACGGCCAGCAGATAGCCGGAGAAGAGCCACGAGAAGAGGGAGAAGCCGCCCAGGTCGCCGACGATCTGCGGGACGGCGGTGGAGACGATGGTCGAGTCCAGGGCGGCCAGGGCCATCGCGAGCATCAACGCGGCGACGACCGCGCCGCGCCGGTCCGTGCCGCCGCCGGACGCGGTCTCGCGTACCGCGGGTCTGGTACCGCCCACCCCGGGTCCTCCCTCGTGTCCACCCGGGGACCCTGATGTGTGCCCCGTGCATCGACCTGCCGGGCTCAGCCTGCCACTTGAGCCTCACGTTGCGGGAGGGTGGAGGCTGGGTGCGTCCACGGGCTGAGACTTACCCCTAGGAGAACTCCACCGACGGGTGGACAGCCCCTAGGGGTACCTCCGTACTACGGCCCGGGGAGGGTTCGTACCGACGGAGGACGAGACAGCCCCCGGCCGGTCCTTAATCTGGCTTTACGCCGCTGGGGGGCGGCGAACCGGACCAGTGGGGGTGGGGTTTTCCCCAGCGAAAGAGTGCGCTGAGCACCAGCGCGCCCGGCCCCTGGTTCCGGCCAGACTCTTCGACGTAGGACGCGGCGGGCGCACCCGGCACCACCCACCGACGCGGCAGCACCGACGCGGCACCACGGACACACGGCATTTCAGCGGTACCCGTACCGCCGGCACCGACGGCTCACCCGATGACCGACATAGGAGACTTGACATGACATCGGCCGTAACCACTCCCCTGCACGGGAGCACCGGAGGGCGTACAGCCGTTGCCGCGCGGGCACGGCAGGTCGTCAAGGCCTACGGCAGCGGGGAGACCCGGGTGGTCGCCCTCGACCATGTGGACGTGGACATCGCCCGCGGTCAGTTCACCGCGATCATGGGGCCGTCGGGCTCCGGCAAGTCGACGCTGATGCACTGCCTGGCCGGTCTCGACACCGTCACCGGCGGACAGATCTACCTGGACGAGACCGAGATCACCGGTCTCAAGGACAAGAAGCTCACCCAACTGCGCCGGGACCGCATCGGGTTCATCTTCCAGGCGTTCAACCTGCTGCCGACGCTGAACGCCCTGGAGAACATCACGCTGCCCATGGACATCGCCGGCCGCAAGCCCGACAGGGCCTGGCTGGACCGGGTCGTGGAGACGGTGGGCCTGGCCGGCCGGCTCAAGCACCGCCCGACCCAGCTCTCCGGCGGCCAGCAGCAGCGCGTCGCCGTCGCCCGGGCTCTCGCCGCCCGGCCGGAGATCATCTTCGGTGACGAGCCGACCGGAAACCTCGACTCGCGGGCCGGCGCCGAGGTGCTGGGCTTCCTGCGCCGCTCGGTGGACGAGCTGGGCCAGACCATCGTGATGGTCACCCACGACCCGGTGGCCGCCAGCTACGCGGACCGGGTGCTGTACCTCGCCGACGGCCGGATCGTCGACGAGATGCACCGGCCGACCGCCGAGGCCGTCCTGGACCGCATGAAGGACTTCGACGCCCGGGGGCGCACGTCATGACCGTCGTGAAGACCTCCATGCGCAACTTCTTCGCGCACAAGGGCCGGATGGCGCTCTCGGCGGTGGCGGTGCTGCTGTCGGTGGCGTTCGTGTGCGGCACGCTGGTGTTCACGGACACCATGAACACGACCTTCGACAAGCTGTTCGCGGTCACCTCGTCCGACGTGACGGTCGGCCCGAAGGACGCCAAGGCCGAGGACACACCGCAGAACGGGGTGCCCGAGTCCCTGCCCGCGGCCACGCTGGAGAAGGTCCGCTCGGTCGAGGGCGTCGCCGCCGCCGAGGGCGCGGTCGCCTCGATGAACGTGACCGTCGTCAACAGCGACAACGACAACGTGGGAGCCACCAGCGGCGCCCCGACGATCGCCGGCAACTGGACGAAGAACGACCTCCGGTCGATGGAGATCACCTCCGGGCACGCCCCGCGCGGCCCGACCGAGGCGATGATCGACTCCGACACCGCCGACAAGCACCACCTGAAGATCGGCGACGAGCTGCGCACCATCGCGCAGACCGGCGACTTCAAGGCGCGGATCGTCGGCATCGCCTCCTTCACCGTCACCAACCCCGGCGCGGCCGTCGTCTACTTCGACACCCCGACCGCCCAGCGTGAACTGCTCGGCGCCGAGGGCCGCTTCACCCAGCTCAACCTGACCGCCGCGGCCGGCGTCCCGGACGCGCAGCTCAAGCGACGCGTCGCCGACGCCCTGGGCGGCACCGTCAAGGTGCAGACGGCGAAGGAGACCGCCGACGAGAACCGCGAGGACGTCGGCGAGTTCATGAACGTCATCAAGTACGCCATGCTCGGCTTCGCCGGGATCGCGTTCCTGGTCGGCATCTTCCTGATCATCAACACCTTCTCGATGCTGGTCGCCCAGCGCACCCGCGAGATCGGCCTGATGCGGGCCATCGGCTCCTCCCGGCGGCAGGTCAACCGCTCGGTGCTGGTCGAGGCGCTGTTCCTCGGCGTCGTCGGCTCCGTCCTCGGTGTCGCCGCCGGTGTGGGGATCGCCGTCGGCCTGATGAAGCTGATGTCGGCGGCGGGCATGAACCTGTCCACCGACGACCTGACCGTCAAGACGGCGACGCCCGTGACCGGCCTGGTCCTCGGCGTCGTGGTCACCGTCCTGGCCGCCTATCTGCCGGCCCGCCGTGCCGGCAAGGTCTCCCCGATGGCCGCCCTGCGCGACGCGGGTACGCCGGCCGACGGCAAGGCCGGCCGGCTCCGCGGCCTGATCGGCCTGGTCCTCACCGGCGCCGGTGTCGCCGCCCTGTACGCGGCCGGCACGGCGGACACGGCGAGCGACGGCGCGTCGATGCTGGGCATCGGCATCGTCCTCACCCTGATCGGCTTCGTCGTGATCGGCCCGCTGCTGGCCGGCGCGGTCGTGCGGGTGATCAGCGCGGTGCTGCTGCGGGCCTTCGGCCCCGTCGGCCGCATGGCCGAGCGCAACGCCCTGCGCAACCCGCGCCGCACCGGCGCCACGGGCGCCGCCCTGATGATCGGCCTGGCCCTGGTGGCCTGCCTGTCGGTGGTCGGCTCCTCGATGGTCGCCTCGGCGACGAGCGAGCTGGACAAGACGGTCGGCGCGGACTTCATCGTCGAGGGCAACCAGCGGATCGTGCCGCAGGCCGAGAAGAAGATGCAGGCCACGCCCGGCCTGGAGCACGTCACCCGCTACAAGGTGCTCGACGCGACGCTGACCTCTCCCGACGGCAAGAAGGACGACGACGGCCTGACCGCCGCCGACCCGACGTACGCGAAGGACGTGCGCCGCGAGACCACCGCCGGCGACCTGGACGCCGCCTACGGCGCCGACGCGATGTCGGTCGGCTCCGACTACGCCGAGAAGCACGGCGTGCACGTCGGCGACACCATCTCGGTCGCCTTCAAGGGCGGCGAGACGGCGAGGCTGAAGGTCGCCGCCATCACGAGCGACGACGTGGCGATCGACCAGGGCGCCCGGTACATCAGCATCGACACGATGAAGAAGTACCTGCCGGCCGACCGCGTCCCGCCGAACATGATCATGTTCGCCAAGGCGAAGGACGGCCAGGAGACCGAGGCGTACGCGGCGCTGAAGAAGTCGCTGGACCAGTACCCGCAGTACCAGGTGCGGGACCAGACCGACTACAAGGAGGAGCTCAAGGACCAGGTCGGCCAGCTGCTGAACATGGTCTACGGCCTGCTCGCCCTCGCGATCATCGTGGCGGTCCTGGGCGTGGTGAACACCCTGGCCCTGTCGGTGGTCGAGCGGACCCGGGAGATCGGTCTGATGCGGGCGATCGGACTCTCCCGCCGCCAGCTGCGCCGGATGATCCGCATGGAGTCGGTGGTCATCGCCCTCTTCGGTGCCCTGCTGGGCCTGGGTCTGGGCATGGGCTGGGGCACGACGGCCCAGAAGCTGCTCGCCCTGGAGGGCCTGAACGTCCTGGACATCCCCTGGCCGACGATCACCGGCGTGTTCATCGGCTCGGCCTTCGTGGGCCTGTTCGCCGCCCTGATCCCGGCGTTCCGCGCGGGCCGCATGAACGTCCTGAACGCCATCGCGACGGAGTAGCACCCCAGAACCACCGCACACGGGGGTTGCGGGGGAGAGGCCCGGCACCGGAGTCCGAGGGGATTCCGGTGCCGGGCTTCCTTTTCGCTCACCTTCCGGCCCACCGAGTCGGGTGGTGGTGGGCGAAGGCCGGGGGTACCAGGGGGCGGAGCCCCCTGGTACCGCGCCACGACGCCGGCGCACCCGTCCACAGACGGGGACGGGTCCACAGCCCCCGCACCCGCCCGCGCAGCGACGTACGCTGGACACCCCCGGCCCGCAGCGCGCGTCGGGCCCGTCGTGTTGAACATCCCCGGACGGAAAGCGCCCCGAATGAGCCTGCACGGTCTGCTCGACGCCGTCGTCAAGGACGCCGCCCTCGCGGAAGCGATCACCGCCGCCGCCGACGGCAACCGCATGCACGTCGACCTGGTCGGTCCCCCCGCGGCCCGCCCCTTCACGGTCGCCGCGCTCGCCCGCGAGACGAACCGCCCCGTCCTGGCGGTCACGGCGACCGGCCGTGAGGCGGAGGACCTGGCGGCGGCCCTGCGCTCCCTCCTGCCGCCCGAGGGCGTCGTGGAGTACCCCTCCTGGGAGACCCTCCCGCACGAGCGGCTCAGCCCGCGCAGCGACACCGTGGGCCGCCGCCTCGCCGTCCTGCGGCGCCTGACCCACCCCCGCCCCGACGACCCGGAGACCGGCCCCGTCTCGGTCGTCGTCGCCCCCGTGCGCTCCGTGCTCCAGCCCCAGGTCAAGGGCCTGGGCGACCTGGAGCCGGTGTCGCTGCGGACCGGCCGGACCGCCGACCTGAACGAGATCGTCGAGGCCCTCGCCGCCGCCGCGTACCAGCGTGTGGAGCTGGTCGAGAAGCGCGGCGAGTTCGCGGTGCGCGGCGGCATCCTCGACGTGTTCCCGCCCACCGAGGAACACCCGCTGCGCGTCGAGTTCTGGGGCGACGACGTCGAGGAGATCCGTTACTTCAAGGTCGCTGACCAGCGCTCCCTGGAGATCGCCGAGCACGGACTGTGGGCCCCGCCCTGCCGCGAGCTGCTGCTGACGCCCGAGGTCCGGGAGCGGGCCGCCGCGCTCGCCGAGGACCACCCCGAGCTGGGTGAACTGCTCGGCAAGATCGCCGAGGGCATCGCCGTGGAGGGCATGGAGTCCCTGGCGCCCGTCCTCGTGGACGACATGGAGCTGCTGCTCGACGTGCTGCCCAAGGGCGCCATGGCGGTCGTCTGCGACCCCGAGCGCGTGCGCACCCGTGCCGCCGACCTGGTCGCCACGTCGCAGGAGTTCCTCCAGGCCTCCTGGGCCGCCACCGCGGGCGGCGGCGAGGCGCCGATCGACGTCGACGCGGCCTCCCTGTGGTCCATCGCGGACGTCCGGGACCGGGCCCGCGAGCTGGACATGATGTGGTGGTCGGTGTCGCCGTTCGCCGCCGACGACGCCCTCGACGAGGCCGACACCCTCAAGCTGGGCATGCGCGCCCCCGAGGCCTACCGGGGCGACACCGCCAGGGCCCTGGCCGACACCAAGGGCTGGCTGTCCGACGGCTGGCGCACGGTCTACCTCACCGAGGGCCACGGCCCGGCGGCCCGCACCGTCGAGGTGCTGGGCGGCGAGGGCGTCCCCGCCCGCCTCGACGGAGACCTGGGCGAACTGTCCCCCTCCGTCGTCCACGTGTCCTGCGGCTCCATCGACCACGGCTTCGTCGATGCGGCGCTCAAGCTCGCGGTACTCACCGAGACCGACCTCACCGGGCAGAAGGCCGCCGGCCGCGAGGGCGCCCGGATGCCCGCCCGGCGCCGCAAGACCATCGACCCGCTCACTCTGGAGGCGGGCGACTACATCGTCCACGAGCAGCACGGCGTCGGCCGCTACATCGAGATGGTCCAGCGCACCGTCCAGGGCGCCACCCGCGAGTACCTGGTCGTGGAGTACGCCCCCGCCAAGCGCGGCCAGCCCGGCGACCGGCTCTACATCCCCACCGACCAGCTGGAGCAGATCACCAAGTACGTCGGCGGCGAGGCCCCCACCCTGCACCGCCTCGGCGGCGCCGACTGGACCAAGACCAAGGCCCGCGCCAAGAAGGCCGTCAAGGAGATCGCCGCCGACCTGATCAAGCTCTACAGCGCCCGCATGGCGGCACCCGGGCACGCCTTCGGCGCGGACACGCCCTGGCAGCGCGAGCTGGAGGACGCCTTCCCCTACGCGGAGACCCCGGACCAGCTGACCACCATCGCCGAGGTCAAGGAGGACATGGAGAAGACGGTCCCGATGGACCGCCTGATCTGCGGCGACGTCGGCTACGGCAAGACGGAGATCGCGGTCCGCGCCGCCTTCAAGGCCGTCCAGGACGGCAAGCAGGTCGCCGTCCTCGTCCCCACCACCCTGCTGGTGCAGCAGCACTTCGGGACGTTCAGCGAGCGGTACGCGCAGTTCCCGGTGAACGTGAAGGCGCTCTCCCGTTTCCAGACGGACACCGAGGCGAAGGCCACCCTGGAGGGCCTGCGCGAGGGCTCGGTGGACATCGTCATCGGCACCCACCGGCTGTTCTCCTCCGAGACCAAGTTCAAGGACCTGGGCCTCGTCATCGTGGACGAGGAGCAGCGCTTCGGCGTCGAGCACAAGGAGCAGCTGAAGAAGCTGCGCGCGAACGTCGACGTGCTGACCATGTCCGCGACGCCCATCCCGCGCACCCTGGAGATGGCGGTCACCGGCATCCGCGAGATGTCCACGATCACGACCCCGCCCGAGGAGCGCCACCCGGTCCTGACCTTCGTCGGCCCCTACGAGCACAAGCAGATCGGCGCCGCCATCCGCCGTGAGCTGCTGCGCGAGGGCCAGGTCTTCTACATCCACAACCGCGTCGAGTCCATCGACCGCGCGGCGGCCAAGCTCCGCGAGATCGTGCCCGAGGCGCGGATCGCCACCGCCCACGGCCAGATGTCGGAGCAGGCTCTGGAGCAGGTCGTCGTCGACTTCTGGGAGAAGAAGTTCGACGTGCTGGTGTCGACCACGATCGTGGAGTCCGGCATCGACATCTCCAACGCCAACACCCTCATCGTCGAGCGCGGCGACAACTTCGGACTCAGCCAGCTCCACCAGCTGCGCGGCCGGGTCGGCCGTGGCCGCGAGCGCGGTTACGCGTACTTCCTGTACCCGCCGGAGAAGCCCCTGACGGAGACCGCGCACGAGCGGCTCGCGACCATCGCCCAGCACACCGAGATGGGCGCGGGCATGTACGTGGCGATGAAGGACCTGGAGATCCGCGGCGCGGGCAACCTGCTCGGCGGCGAGCAGTCCGGCCACATCGCCGGCGTCGGCTTCGACCTGTACGTCCGCATGGTCGGCGAGGCCGTCGCCGACTACCGGGCCTCCCTGGAGGGCGGTGTCGAGGAGGAGCCGCCGCTCGAGGTCAAGATCGAGCTGCCCGTCGACGCACACGTCCCGCACGACTACGCCCCCGGCGAGCGGCTGAGGCTCCAGGCGTACCGGTCCATCGCCTCCGCCAACAGCGAGGAGGACGTCAAGGCCGTACGCGAGGAACTCGTCGACCGCTACGGCAAGTTGCCGGAACCGGTGGAGAACCTGCTGCTGGTCGCGGGGCTGCGGATGCTGGCGCGGGCCTGCGGGGTCGGCGAGATCGTGCTCCAGGGCAACAACATCCGCTTCGCGCCGGTGGAGCTGCGCGAGTCGCAGGAGCTGCGCCTCAAGCGCCTGTACCCGGGCACGGTCGTCAAGGCGACCGCCCACCAGGTGCTGGTGCCCCGTCCGAAGACCGCGAAGGTGGGCGGCAAGCCGCTCCTCGGCCGCGAACTGCTGGCATGGGTGGGCGAGTTCCTGACCTCGATCCTGGGGTCGTAGCCGCCCCGCTGCCACGGGCGGGCGCAGGAAGCCGCCCACGGGGACTGTGCCCCGTGGGCGGCTTCGCCGTATGCGTACGCGATGCGGGGGAGCGCGCCTACGGCCGCTCCGGCCGGTCACCGCCCCGCTCGCGCCCGATGCCCATCTGGTCCTCGGCGCGCTGCTGCGCGGCGTCGACCTGCTTCTCGTACTTGCCGCCGGTCCGCTGGTTGACCTGGCGCTCGGCGGTGTCGGACATCTTGCGAGAGCGGTCCTTGTCCTTGCCGGCCATGCTCTTCATCTTGTCGAGGAAGCCCATGCGGCGCTCCTTCCGAGACGTGACTCACCTCCGACCGTACGCCGGATATGTCCCGCACGCCCACCGAGGCCCCCTATGGTCTGAACCTCCGTCTCGCTACGGTGGTGGCGGCGAAACAGCAAGGGGAGGGGCGCGTATGAGGCGGCTCGGCAGGATCCGTACCGCAGGGGCCGCGGGCGCGGCGCTCACCCTGGCCCTCGTGGCCGGGTGCGAGGGTCTCGACGGCGACGGGGCCTCGCCGTCGGGCGGCGGCGCCGCGGCACCGGCCGCGGGGCGGGCCGTCAGCCCGCTGCGCAACCCCGACGGCACCCGTCCGGGCCTCGCCCCGGTCGCGGCCGACACCGACCGGGCCGCGGCCCGGGAGCTCATCGAGACCCTGAAGACCAAGGGGCGCGGCCCGAAGACCGGGTACGACCGGGACGAGTTCGGCTACGCCTGGATGGACACCGCCGACGGGGTGCCGCTGGCGAGGAACGGCTGCGACACCCGCAACGACCTGCTGAAACGCGACGGCGAGAAGGTGCGCTTCCGGTCCGGCTCCAACTGTGTCGTCATCGCGATGACGCTGCACGACCCGTACACGGGAACGACGATCGAGTGGCGCAAGCAGAAGGCGAGCGAGGTCCAGATCGACCACGTCGTGCCGCTGTCGTACAGCTGGCAGATGGGCTCCGCGCGGTGGCCGGAGAGCAAGCGCAGGCAGCTCGCGAACGACCCGCTCAATCTCATCCCGGTCGAGGGCCGGGCCAACTCGGCCAAGAGCGACTCCGGGCCCGCCTCCTGGCTGCCCCCGAGCAAGGGCGTCCGGTGCGCCTACGCCGTGCGGTTCGCCCAGGTCGCCGTCAAGTACGAACTGGCGGTGACCGCACCGGACCGGCAGGCGATGCTGCGCCAGTGCGGCGGCTGACGCCGGCTCCGGCGAACGGGAAACCCGCTGGGTTCCGAGCCGCCGGACCCGTACGCTCCACCGCGTGGGCCGGCCACCCGCCTCGCGCGACGGAGAACTCGCGCGACGGAATACTCGCGCGACCGAGAAGTCACCCGGCCGGCGGCTCACGCGACCGAAGACCCGCGCAACCGGAGACGGAACCCCCGTGACCACCTGGACCACCCGCCCCGAGACCGCCGCCGACATCGCCGCGATCCGCGGCATCGTCCTCGCCGCCTTCCCCACCGCCGAGGAGGCCGGCATCGTCGACGCCCTGCGCGCCGACCCGGACGCCTGGATCGAGGGCCTGTCCCTGGTGGCCGAGGCCCCCGACGGCACCCTCGCCGGACACGCCCTGCTCACCCGCTGCCACGTCGACGGCGCACCCGCCCTCGCCCTGGCCCCGTGCGCCGTGCTGCCCGCGCACCAGGGCACCGGCGCCGGGTCCGCGGCCATCCGCGCCGGCCTTGACGCCGCCCGCGCCCGGGGCGAGAACCTGGTCCTCGTCCTCGGGCACGCCGGCTACTACCCGAGGTTCGGCTTCACCCCGGCCTCCCGCTTCGGCATCCGCGCCCCCTTCGAGGTGCCGGACGAGGCCATGATGGCCCTGGCGCTGGACGACTCCCGTCCGGTGCCCGCCGGCACCATCCGGTACCCGGAGGCCTTCGGCGTCTGACCGTTCCGGTGACCCGGCGCGGACTCAGGCGCCCAGCGCGTCCAGGTCCAGGACCTGACCGGTGGGCGCCTTCGCGTTCACCGGCTCGTCGTACGCGCTGAAGGTCATCGTGCCGGGGTCCGTCGCGGACGCGCTGTCGAAGCGCAGCAGGTACGGCTTGCCCTCGGTGGCGACGTACAGCGTGTTGCGGTCGGCGCCGTCCTTCTCGTGCAGGACGAGCGCGGGGGTGCCGTCGAGGGTGGTGGTCTCGCCGCGCGTCACGTCCTCGCCGGCGCCCTCCATCTCGCCGAGCATCCCGTCCAGGTCGCAGAAGCCCGCCATGTCCTCGGCGTCCTGGCCGGTGGCGGCCATCTTGGTCCACTTGCCGGCCAGCAGCGCCACGGCCGCGTCGGTGTCGGCGGCCGGTTCGCCCTCGCTCTGGGCGCGCAGGAACGCCTCGTCGTACTTCGAGTAGAGCGTGCCGCCGGTCCTGATCAGCTCGGCCTCGCCCCGGCCGTCCAGGCTCATCGTGCCGGCGCACTCGCCCTGCCGGTCCATGGCCATGTCGATCCGGATGGTGCCGCCGCTCTCGTCGTCGGGGACGTCGCCGGTCATGCGCAGCGAGCGTGCCCCGGTGGTGGCCTTGACGGCCCGGTCGGCGATCTCCGCCCCGGTCAGTCCGGCGAACGGGTCGGCGGGCGCGGACGGCGACGCCGGCTTCGAGGCGGACGCGGTGGCCGGGCTGCCGGACGTGCCGGACCCATTGTCGTCCTTGCCGGACTGGCAGCCGGTGAGGGCGGCGGTGGCCGCCGCGGCGAGCAGGGCGGCGGTCAGCGCGGTGCCGCGGCTGTGACGGCGCATGAGGGGTTTCTCCAGCTTTTCTGTCAACGGTGAAGCGGTGGAAAAGGGGGGTGCGGGCGGCGCCGCGCCGGCGGCGCCGGGGCGGTCAGAACTCGCCGTTGCCGAGGATCTCGCCCTCGGCGTCGTAGACGGTGACGAGGCCGTTCTCGCTGTCCTTCCAGTCGGCGAACGCCGAGGCGATCAGCTTCGCGGGACCCGTGCCCTCGCCCATGATGCCGCCGGTGAAGTCGGTGTAGACGTCGGCGGTGTCGAGGATGTCGTTCTGCTCGTCGGCGCCCTGGATCTTGGTGACGTGCGCGACGGCCTGCTTCTCCGTGGCGGTCCCGTTCTTCTGCACGAACGCCTTGAACTGGTCGGCCTGGGAGGCCTTCTCGACCGCCTTGTCCTCGGCGGGCTTCGCGTCGGACCGGGAGTCCGACCCCGTGCCGCCGGGCTTCTCCGCGGCCCCGGCCGAGGTCCGGCCGTCGCTCTTGCCGCCGTCGTCGCCGCCGGAGTTCGCCGAGACGGCTCCGATGACGACGATCCCCACGACGGCGCCCAACGCGACCTTGGTCTTCATGCCCATGGCTGTGTCCCCTCCCGTGCGGCGGCGCCTCCGTGGCAACCGCTCGTTGGCGAGGTCAATAAGAGCATGAGCTGTGAACCGAGTCAACCAGGTTCACAGGGATGGGTGTGTACACGAGCGTGAATGCGTCGATCCACGTCGGCTCGCTATGCTCGTCGCCACACAGGGACGAGGGGAGCCGCGCCGGTGCAGGACAACGCGACTGAAGTGACCGCCGCCGGAATCGCACGGCTCGCCGGTGTCGGCCGCGCGGCCGTGAGCAACTGGCGCCGCCGGCACGCCGACTTCCCCAAGCCCGTCGGCGGCACCGAGGCCAGCCCCTCCTTCGCCCTCACCGAGGTCGAGGACTGGCTGCGCGGCCAGGGCAAGCTCGCCGAGGTCCCCCTGCGCGAACGCGTCTGGCAGCAGCTCGCCGGCCACCCCGAAGGCCCGGTCACCGCCCTCACCCACGCCGGCTGCCTCCTCCTGCTCATCCACGACCGGCCCACCGACTGGCTGGACCTGAGCGCCGGCTCCGACGAACGCCTCGCCGAGCTGCTGCCCGCCGCGCTCGACGAGGTGCTCGACCCCCGCTTCGGCGCCGGCCCCGACCGCACCGTCCCCACCCCGGCCGGCACCCGGCTGCTGCCCTCCGTGCCGCTGCTGCGCGGCACCGCCGAACTCGCCGCGGACCAGGGCGCACGGCAGACGTACGAGTTCCTGCTCGGCCGGCACCTCGACGCCAACCCGCGGCAGTACACCCTCACCCCGGACCGGCTCGCCGAGCTGATGACCGAAATCGCCGGCCCCGCCCGGACGGTGCTCGACCCGGCCTGCGGCACCGGCACCCTGCTCCGCGCGGTCGACGCCCGCCCCGGACAGGAGCAGTACGGCCAGGACAACGCCCCCGAACTGGCCGCGCTCACCGGTCTGCGGCTCGCCCTGAGCACCACGGCCGCCGTACGCATCGCCGCCGGCGACACCCTGCGCGCGGACGCCTTCCCCGCGCTGCGCGCCGACGCCGTCCTGTGCCACCCGCCGTTCAACGAGCGCA
This sequence comes from Streptomyces sp. NPDC032940, assembly GCF_040636935.1. Classification (NCBI taxonomy): domain Bacteria; kingdom Bacillati; phylum Actinomycetota; class Actinomycetes; order Kitasatosporales; family Streptomycetaceae; genus Streptomyces; species Streptomyces sp. NPDC032940. The sequence goes on from NZ_JBEZVJ010000003.1 coordinate 414,634, forward strand.
ACTGGGGACACGACGAACTCGCCTACGACACCCGCTGGGAGTACGGCTTCCCCGCCCGCACCGAGTCCGAGCTGGCCTGGGTGCAGCACGCGCTGGCCCGCCTGACGGACGGCGGCACGGCCGTCCTGCTCATGCCGCCCGCCGTCGCCTCCCGCCGCTCCGGCCGCCGGATCCGCGCCGACCTGCTGCGCCGGGGCGCGCTGCGGGCCGTCGTCGCCCTGCCGGTCGGCGCGGCACCGCCGTACAACATCCCGCTCCACCTGTGGGTGCTGCGCCGGCCCGACCGGGCCCCCGCGCAGCCGGAGGTGCTCCTCGCCGACGCGGGGCAGTTCGCCGGCGAGGGACGCGGCGGACCCGACTGGCGGGCCGTGCGGGACGCCGTGCTCGACGCCTGGCGGGACTTCGACCGCGCCGGACACCTCGCCGAACGCCCGGGCCTGGCCCGCTCCCTGCCCGTCATCGAACTCCTCGACGACGACGTCGACCTGGCCCCCGCCCGCCATCTGCCGCCGCCCACCGCAACCGACGGCGCCGAACAGCTCACGGACGTCCGCGAACGCCTCGGCGAGACCCTGCGCCTGGCCGCCGACCTCACCCCGAGACCCGCCGGCACCGAAGGCACCACCGGGGCCGCGGGGGCCGCCGGGGCCGCGGGCGGCACGCCCCGCTGGCCCCTCACCACCGTCGGCGAACTCGCCCGCGGCGGCGCCCTGACGATGCGCACCGGCACCAACGGCGGCCCCGCGCGCGTGCCCGTCCTCACCGACCTCGACGTCCTCGCCGGCACCGCCCCCTCCGGCACCCTCCCGGAGAGCGACGAGGAACCCGTGCTCACCGAAGCCGGCGACGTCGTCCTGCCCGTCCTCGGCGGCGACTCCGTCGCCCGCGTGATCGACGACGCCACCGCCGGCGCCGCCCTCGGACGCCACCTCGTCCTGCTGCGCCCCGACCCGGCCGCGCTGGACCCCTGGTTCCTCGCCGGGTTCCTGCGCGGCACCGCCAACAACCGCCAGGCCAGCAGCTACGCCTCCACCGCCACCCGCCTCGACGTGCGCCGCCTCCAGCTGCCCCGGCTCCCGCCGGACGCACAGCGCCGCTACGGCGCCCGCTTCCGTGCCCTCGACGAGTTCGAGCGCACGCTCAGGCAGGCCGGCCGCCTCGGCGAGCAGCTCGTCCGCGGCATGTACGACGGCCTGACCGACGGCACGGTCGCCCCCGACTGAGGCCCCGGGCAACGGAAGTGACCAGCACGACAACGGTTCGGTACAACCCGGGGCCGGTTGTCCGTGTCGGCCTATACGCTCGATGCCGACACGTCGGTCCACGCCCCAGGTACCAGGAGCAGCCATGCATGGCCACGGCTACCCGCAGCCGGTGAAGCAGCCACCCCCGACGGGCTGGCTGGTCCTCCTGCGCGTGCTGTTCGTGGTCCTCTCGGTCCTCTCCATCGGCATGCTGGCGTGGACGATGCTGCTGCGGCTGGCGATCGTCACGCGCAAGGGGCTGGACTGGGGCCTGTTCGTGGCCGCGATGGCCGCCGACGCGCTCGCCCTCTTCCTGATCGGCACCGAGCCCGGCGACGAGATCCACACCGCGGCCGGCTGGACGGGCATGGCCCTGCTGCTCGGCACGCTCGTGGCCGCCATGGCGTACTACCTGTCGGCCGACATCCGCCACTTCCACCAGCTGCGCTACGGGACCGGCTACGCACCCGGATCCGTCCCGGCCCCGGGCTACGGCTATCCGCAGGCCCCGGCGACCCCGTACGCGGGCACCACCGTCCCGCAGACGGCCCGTCAGCCGGTCGTGCCCCAGCCCCAGCCCCACCACACCCCGCCCCCGATGCCCCCGGCGCCGGCCGGGATACCGGCCCCGCCGCCGCACACCCCCGCGCCCGCCCGCATCGACCAGGTCCGCGCCGAGCTCGACGAGCTCAGCGACTACCTCCGCCGGCACGACGGCCACGAGGGCGCGAGGTGACCGTGGCGACAGGACGCGTCGTCGCCGGCCGCTACGAACTGTCCACGCTCATCGGACAGGGCGGCATGGGCCAGGTCTGGACGGCCTACGACCAGCGGCTCGACCGGCGCGTCGCCGTGAAGCTGCTGCGCCCCGACAAGGTGGCCGGCCAGGAGGCCGAAGAACTGCGCCGCCGGTTCGTGCGCGAGTGCCGGGTCACCGCCCAGGTCGACCACCCCGGCCTGGTCACCGTGCACGACGCGGGCAGCGAGGGCGAGGAGCTGTTCCTCGTCATGCAGTACGTCGACGGCGCCGACCTCTCCGACCACCTCGCCGAGCACGACCCCTACCCCTGGCAGTGGGCCGTCGCGGTCGCCGCCCAGCTGTGCGCCGTCCTCAGCGCCGTGCACGCCGTGCCGATCGTCCACCGCGACCTCAAGCCGCGCAACGTGATGGTGAAGCAGGACGGCACCGTCACCGTCCTCGACCTCGGCGTCGCCTCCGTCATGGACGCCGACACCACCCGCCTCACCCACACCGGCACGCCCATAGGCTCGCCCGCCTACATGGCCCCCGAGCAGGCCATGGGCGGCGCCGTCGGCCCCTACACCGACCTGTACGCACTCGGCGTCCTGCTGCACGAACTGCTCAGCGGAGACGTCCCGTTCGCCGGATCCACCGCCCTCGGCGTCCTCCACCGGCACCTGTACGAGCCGCCGCTGCCCGTGCGCCGCATACGCCCCGAGGTCCCCGAGGCCCTCGAAGCGCTCGTCCTGCGCCTGCTCGCCAAGGACCCGCAGCACCGCCCCGCCTCCGCCCAGGAGGTCTACGAGCACCTGGCCCTGCTGCTGCCCGCCCGCGGCATGCCCACCGGCGGCCCCCTCGACCCCACCCGGCCCTTCGTGCGCCCGCACGCCCCCTGGCCCGACCGCGCCCGCACACCGGCACCCCGGCCCGCCCCGGCACCCCGCGCCGCCGAGGCCGGGAAACCGGACGTCGCCCGCGCCGTCGACGACGTCAAACGCCTCCTCGGCGAGGGCCGCATCACCCAGGCCGTCGACATCCTCGGCGCCATCCTGCCCGCCGCCGCCGAACAACACGGCGAACGCTCCCCGGTCGTCCGCACCCTGCGCAAGCAGTACGCCGCCACCCTCATGGACGACGGCCAGTACCGGCGCGCCCTGCCCGAACTGCGCCGCCTCGCCGACGAACGGGCCGCCGAGGCCGGCCACGCCGACCCCCAGTCCCTGCGCCACCGCTACGACGCGGCCCAGTGCCTGGAACAGCTCGGCGAACCGGCCGCCGCCCTCGCCGAGTACCGCGCGCTGCTGCCGTACTACGAGAACCAGTACGTCGCCGGCGACCCCGACCTCGCCCACGACGTCCGCCGCCGCATCGGCCACCTCCTGCTCGCCCTCGGCGACCGAGCCGCCGCCCACGAGACGCTGGCCCGGCTCCTGCACGACGTGGAGCGCACGCACGGCCCCGGCCACCCGCTCGCCGCCGAGATCCGGCGCACCCTGGAGTGGCTCGGCCAGGTACGCGGTTAGGGCCTGTCGTTTGGATCATGTCGGCGTCGGCCGAGACGCACGGTCGCTCTCGGCCGACCTGATCCAAACGACAGGCCCCAGCACCGTGGCGCCGGTCCGCACCGACGGAGTGGCGGCGCGGCGGTGCCCGAAGTCCCCGTCAATCGTTGGTCGAATGGGTTGGCCAAAGCCGGGCCACTGCCTACCATCGATCACCGCAAGACTTTGTGCGCCCGCCCGTCGCCCGACCACCACCCCTGGTGGAGGCGCTGCGCGCCGCACCTGTTGTTGCAATCTCCTCGGGAGGTTTCCTTGCACCGCCGCCGTCGCACCGCGCTCCTCCTCACCGCAGCGATCGCCGCCGCGGCACCCCTGCTCACCGCCTGCGGGAACGACGCGCATCCCGGCGCGGCCGCCGTCGTCGGCGACCAGCGGATCACCGTCGCCCAGCTGGAGGACCGGGTCGGCGAGGTGCGTGACGCGCAGCGGGCCGCCGTCCCGGACGACACCCAGTACCAGCAGGTCGTCGCCCGCACCGGCACCCTCACCCGCGACACCCTGCACGGCATGGTCCTCGACCGCGTGCTGCACCGCGCAGCCCAGGACGCGGGCGTGGCCGTCAGCCGCAAGGAGGTCCAGCAGATGCGCACCGGCCTCGAGCAGCAGGCCGGCGGCGCTGAGGAGCTGGAGACCGTCTGGCTCCAGCAGTACGGCGTCGCCCCCGAGCGCCTCGACGAGAACCTCCGCATCCAGATCGAGGCCCAGAAGCTCGCCGAGCATCTCGGCACCGACACCAGCCGCCCCGAGTTCTGGCAGGCCCTGTCCAAGGCGTCCCAGGAGCTCGACGTCGACCTCAACCCGCGCTACGGCACCTGGGACGTCCAGAAGAGCAGCCGCGTCGACGCCAAGACGCCGTGGGTGCGCGAGGTCACGGCGGCCGGGACCCAGCAGACGGCGTGACGGCCCCCGCCGGGGCCGCCCCCGGCGGACGGCCCACGGCACGGTCCGCGCCGTGCGTTACGTTCGGATCGTGAACGCAACCACCGCCGACCCCGCACCCGGCACCGCCCCCGGCCCGGGCCGCATCGTCCTGCTCACCACCAGCCACCGCGTCGCGCCCGGCCTGCTGTCCTGGCCCGCCTGGCAGGCCCTGCGCACCGCCGACCGCGTGCTGTGCGCCGACGCCGCGCACCCGCAGCTGCCCTATCTGCGCGAGGCGGGCATACGGGTCGACGAGGCGTCCTGGGCGGCGGAGGAACTGGTCGGCGCCTGCTCCGGGGGCCGCACGGTGGTCGTCGTCGCGACCGGCGAGGGCGAGCCGGCCCTCACCGACGGCCTGGCCCGCATGGCCGGCTCCGGCCGCGTCGCCATGCCCGAGCTGGAGCTGCTCCCCGCCTCCTACGACCTGCCGGGCGCCCGCCTCCTCGACCTCGTCCAGGTCATGGACCGCATCCGCGCCGAATGCCCCTGGTCCTCGCAGCGGACCCACAAGGGCCTGGCCAAGTACGCCATCGAGGAGGCCTACGAACTCGTCGAGGCCATCGAGGACGGCGACCGCGACGAACTGCGCGAGGAACTGGGCGACGTCCTCCTCCAGGTCGTCTTCCACGCCCGCATCGCGGAGGAGGACGCCGAGACGCCCTTCTCGGTCGACGACGTCGCCGCCGGCATCGTCGCCAAGCTCGTCCACCGCCACCCGCACGTCTTCGGCGACGAGACGGCCACCACGCCCGAAGAGGTCAGGGAGCACTGGCTGCGCACCAAGGCGGTGGAGAAGCAGCGCGCCTCCGTCACCGAGGGCGTCCCCCTCGGCCAGCCCGGCCTGGCCCTCGCCGCCAAGCTCGCCTCCCGGGTCCGCACGGCGGGCCTGGACGTGCCGCTCCCCGCGGGCGAGGGCATCGGCTACGAGCTGCTGGCCCTCGCCGCCCGCGCCGAGTCCGAGGGCACGGACCCGGAAGCGGCCCTGCGCGCGGCGGCCCGCGCCTACCGGGACGCGATCAGGGAGGTCGAGGGGTGACCGGCCTGTCCGACCCCGGCCGCCCGGCCCCCGAGCTGTTCACCTGGGAGTTCGCGTCCGACCCCTACCCCGCCTACGCCTGGCTGCGCGAGCACGCCCCCGTGCACCGCACGACGCTGCCCAGCGGCGTGGAGGCCTGGCTGGTCACCCGGTACTCCGACGCCCGGCAGGCCCTCGCCGACCCGCGGCTGTCCAAGAACCCGGCCCACCACGACGAGCCCGCGCACGCCAAGGGGAAGACCGGCATCCCGGGCGAGCGCAAGGCCGAGCTGATGACGCATCTGCTCAACATCGACCCGCCGGACCACACCCGGCTGCGCCGGCTGGTGAGCAAGGCGTTCACGCCGCGGCGCGTCGCCGAGTTCGCGCCCCGGGTGCAGGAGCTCGCCGACGACCTGATCGACCGCTTCGCCGCCAGGGGCTCCGCCGACCTCATCCACGAGTTCGCCTTCCCCCTGCCCATCTACGCCATCTGCGACCTGCTGGGCGTCCCCCGCGAGGACCAGGACGACTTCCGGGACTGGGCGGGCATGATGATCCGCCACGGCGGTGGACCCCGGGGCGGCGTCGCCCGCTCGGTCAAGAAGATGCGCGGCTATCTCGCCGACCTCATCCACCGCAAGCGCGCCGCGCTGCCGGCCGAACCGGGCCCCGGCGAGGACCTCATCTCCGGTCTGATCCGGGCCTCCGACCACGGCGAGCACCTCACCGAGAACGAGGCCGCGGCCATGGCCTTCATCCTTCTGTTCGCGGGATTCGAGACCACGGTGAACCTGGTGGGCAACGGCACATACGCCCTGCTGACCCACCCGGAGCAGCGAGCCCGACTGCAAACGTCCCTCGCCGCGGGCGAACGCGGTCTCCTGGAGACGGGCGTCGAGGAACTCCTCCGCTACGACGGGCCGGTGGAGCTCGCCACCTGGCGCTTCGCCACCGAGGCGCTCACCGTCGGCGGGCAGCGCATCGCCCCCGGGGACCCCGTCCTCGTCGTCCTGGCCGCCGCCGACCGGGACCCGGAGAGATTCACCGACCCGGACACCCTCGACCTCTCCCGCCGCGACAGCCAGCACCTCGGCTACGGGCACGGCATCCACTACTGCCTGGGCGCCCCGCTCGCCCGCCTGGAGGGCCAGACCGCGCTCGCCACGCTCCTCACCCGCCTCCCGGACCTGGCCCTCGCCGCGGATCCGGCCGAACTGCGCTGGCGCGGCGGACTCATCATGCGGGGGCTGCGCACCCTGCCGGTGTCCTTCACCCCCGTCCCGTCGCCGCCCGGGAACGATCCGTCGCCGATGCAAAGGTGACACGCGTTCAACTCTGTGATCTTCACGTGATCTGCGCGGCATGAACTTGTGACAAGCGATCATCTGCCTATACGTTCACGGATCAGCGTGGCCACGTGCATCATCCGCCGCGCCGTCCCCGCTGTCTCGTGAAAGGTCGTCGCATGCTCTCCGGGAACGGTCGTCACCGTCGCCCCCGCCAGGCTCCCGCCCTGGTCGTCGCCGCCGGAGTCACCGGCTCCGCCATCGCGATCCCGCTGCTGGGGGCCACCGGCGCCCACGCGGCCGACGGAACGAACTGGGACCGGGTCGCCGAGTGCGAGACGGGCGGTGCCTGGAGCCAGAACAGCGGCAACGGGTACTACGGCGGCCTCCAGCTGTCCCAGGACATGTGGGAGCGGTACGGCGGCCTGAGCTATGCGTCAAGCGCCGACCAGGCGAGCCGCTCGCAGCAGATAGCCGTCGCCGAGAAGGTGCTCGCGGCCCAGGGCATCGCCGCCTGGCCGACCTGCGGTCTGCTCGCGGGGCTGGGCAACGACTCGGGGGTCGTGACCGGCGGGACCGGAACCCCGGGTGACGGGGCGTCGGAGGGACAGGACGGATCCGACGCCTCGGGTACGTCCGGGTCGTCCGGCTTGACCGATTCGGCCGAGTCCGCCCCTGAATCCTCCCCCTCGGCCACTGCCTCCCCGTCTCAGACCCAGGGGCAGTCCCCCGTGCCGTCCGCTTCGGCGTCCGCCCCGGGTGTGGCTGATGGCGCGTCGGGCGCCGGGGATGAAACGACCAAGTCGGACACGTCCGCCCCGGCCGGCACCTCTGCCGCCACCGCGTCCGGCGGTGACGAGACGGACAAGTCGGGGCAGAGTGACGCCGCTTCGGGCGTCACCGGAACCGAGGAGCCCGCGACCGGCCGGCATCGCGGCGACAGTGCCGAGGAGGTCCCGGCGGACGGCCGTACCGGGGAGTCGTCCGGGCGGCACGCCTCGCGCGACGAGGACGGCGGCCGCGGTCTCACGGAGGGCTCGTACACGGTCCGTTCGGGCGACAGTCTGTGGGGCATCGCCGACTCCCTTGACCTCGCCGGTGGATGGCACGCCCTCTATACCGACAACAGGGACGTCGTCGGCTCCGACCCGGACCACATCCTGCCCGGTCAGAAGCTCACGGTCGGGGACGAACCGGTCGAGAACCAGGGGTAGTTCGCGTCACGGTTAGAGAGTGTATGTCCGTTTTGGATCACGTGAGAGATAGGTCTCAGAAGCCGTGATCGTCTTTGAAAATCCGCGGAGCGCGTGTCTACGGTCATGACCGCTCGCCACCGCGGGCCCCGACCGTCGCAACGCCGAATCCTGCCAGCGGCGGTACGGGAACAGTCGTCGCGTCAAGCGCCGCAGGCAGGAGCGGGGGACCCAAGGTAAGCGCCGCACCGGGCAGTCGAGCCGGAGCGGCTAGGGGTGAAGCCGAGTCCCGTGAGGGACCCGGCCGGGCAACTCAACCGGCCCGAACCCGACAGCTCACCTCGCAGGCGTCGGTGAGGGGATCAACCATGCTGTTTTCCGGCAAGGGCAAGCACCGTCGTCCGTCCAAGGCCACCCGTGTCATCGCCGTCGCCGGCGTCACCGGTGCCGCCGTCGCCGCCCCGCTGATGGCGGCCGGCAACGCCTCCGCCGCCACCGCGTCCGAGTGGGACGCCGTCGCCCAGTGCGAGTCCGGCGGCAACTGGTCCATCAACACCGGCAACGGCTACTACGGCGGTCTGCAGTTCTCGGCCTCCACCTGGGCCGCCTACGGCGGTACGCAGTACGCCGCGACCGCCGACCAGGCGAGCAAGGCGCAGCAGATAGCCGTCGCCGAGAAGGTGCTGGCGGGCCAGGGCAAGGGTGCCTGGCCGGTCTGCGGCACCGGCCTGTCGAGCGCCGCGTACACCGGCGGCTCCGCCGAGAGCCAGGACAGCGGCTCCTCGCAGTCCTCCGCCCCCGAGCGCTCCACCGAGCAGAAGGCCTCGCGCTCCTCCGAGCGTCCGGCCGCCGAGGCGGAGACGAAGACCGAGCAGAAGGCCGAGAAGAAGACCGTCACCACCCCGACCGGCAAGAAGGTCGAGAAGGGTGACGGCGAGTACAAGGTCGTCAAGGGCGACACGCTCAGCTCGATCGCCGCCGAGCACCACGTCAAGGGCGGCTGGGCGAAGCTGTTCAAGCTGAACGACGACATCGTCGACGACGCCGACCTGATCTACCCGGGCCAGCAGCTGCACCTCAAGTAAGCGGCGGCCCGCCCCTGCTCCCGCCCCGGTGCGTCCTCCCCCGTACGCACCGGGGCGGGTTTTTTCACGTCTGCGCGGCCGGGAGGCCACCGAGTTTCCGTGAACGGTCTTTGTTCCGTTCGGAAACAATTTACTCTCGGTTCTGTCCATGGGGTGGGCGACCGGCTGGCCGATCGCCCGGAGCCGGTTAGGCTCGTCCCGCAGAGCCGCTGCGGTCCTCGCGGACCCGCGTCACACCGAAGCGTCACATTGAAGAAGGAGATGCTCGTGCCGTCCATCGACGTCGTCGTAGCCCGGGAAATCCTGGACTCCCGAGGCAACCCCACGGTCGAGGTCGAGGTCGGCCTCGACGACGGCAGCACGGGGCGTGCCGCCGTTCCGTCCGGCGCCTCCACCGGTGCCTTCGAGGCCATCGAGCTCCGTGACGGCGACCCCAACCGCTACCAGGGCAAGGGCGTCGAGAAGGCCGTCCTCGCCGTCATCGAGCAGATCGGCCCGGAGCTGGTCGGTTACGACGCCACCGAGCAGCGTCTGATCGACCAGGCCATGTTCGACCTGGACGCCACCGACAACAAGGGCTCGCTCGGCGCCAACGCCATCCTCGGCGTCTCCCTCGCCGTCGCCCACGCCGCCTCCGAGGCCAGCGACCTGCCGCTCTTCCGCTACCTGGGCGGTCCGAACGCGCACCTGCTGCCGGTGCCGATGATGAACATCCTGAACGGCGGCTCGCACGCCGACTCCAACGTGGACATCCAGGAGTTCATGATCGCCCCGATCGGCGCGGAGTCCTTCTCCGAGGCGCTGCGCTGGGGCACCGAGGTCTACCACACCCTCAAGAAGGTGCTGAAGGGCAAGGGCCTGGCCACCGGTCTGGGCGACGAGGGCGGCTTCGCCCCGAACCTCGGCTCCAACCGCGAGGCCCTCGACCTCATCCTCGAGGCCATCAAGGAGGCCGGCTACACCCCGGGCGAGCAGATCGCGCTCGCGCTGGACGTCGCCGCGTCCGAGTTCTACAAGGACGGCTCCTACACCTTCGAGGGCAAGGAGCGCTCGGCCGCCGAGATGACCGAGTACTACGCCGAGCTGGTCGAGGCGTACCCGCTGGTCTCCATCGAGGACCCGCTGTTCGAGGACGACTGGGAGGGCTGGAAGACCATCACCGACAAGCTCGGTGACAAGGTCCAGCTCGTCGGCGACGACCTGTTCGTCACCAACCCGGAGCGCCTGGCCCGCGGCATCGAGGACGGCGCCGCCAACGCGCTCCTCGTCAAGGTCAACCAGATCGGTTCGCTGACCGAGACCCTGGACGCCGTGGAGCTGGCCCAGCGCAACGGCTTCAAGTGCATGATGTCCCACCGCTCCGGCGAGACCGAGGACGTCACCATCGCCGACCTGGCCGTCGCCACCAACTGCGGCCAGATCAAGACCGGCGCCCCGGCCCGCTCCGAGCGCGTCGCCAAGTACAACCAGCTGCTGCGCATCGAGGAGATCCTCGACGACGCCGCGGTGTACGCCGGCCGCAGCGCGTTCCCGCGCTTCAAGGGCTGACCCTCACCTCGTAAGAGGCAGCGTCGTACGTACGTCCCCGTACCCGGTCCCGTACCGTGTGCGGGGACGTACGCGCGTGCACGGGAGGCGGAGACCAGATGGCCGTGAAGGACCGGGACCGTTTCTCCACCGCGACCAGGATCCGGATCATCGGCGAACAGACCGCTGCCCGGGTCTACCGCTCGCAGACCAGGCGCCAGGCCCGCCGCTCCCGGCTGACCGGCCGTGCGGCGCTGCTCGCGATGGTGCTGTGCTCGCTCGTGGTGGCGCTCGCCTACCCGATACGGCAGTACGTCGCCCAGCGCGCGGAGATCGCCGACCTGCGTGAGGAGCAGGCGCGGACCCGCCAGCGGGTCGAGGACCTGCGCGACCTCAAGGCGCGCTGGCAGGACGACGCGTACGCCGAACAGCAGATCCGCCTGCGGCTGCACTACGTGATGCCGGGGGAGACGGGCTTCACCGTCGTCGACCCGCACGTGGCCGCGCCGTCGCGCACCGACGTGGGGGCGGCCGACCGTCCCTGGTACCGGAACGTGTGGGACGGGGTCGACAAGGCCGACGCCGCCGCCCACCGGCAGTGACTCAACAGGAAGACCAGCAGAAGACAGTCATGCAGACTCCCCCGCCGACCACCGAGCGCACCGAGCCCACCGACGCGGACGTGGCGGCCTTCAAGCAGCAGCTCGGGCGCCCTCCGCGCGGCCTGCGCGCCATCGCGCACCGCTGCCCCTGCGGACAGCCGGACGTCGTGGAGACGGCGCCGCGGCTGCCCGACGGCACGCCGTTCCCCACGCTGTACTACCTGACGTGCCCGAAGGCGGCCTCCGCGATCGGCACGCTGGAGGCGAACGGTGTGATGAAGGAGATGACCGAGCGTCTCGCCGCCGACCCGGAGCTGGCCGACGCCTACCGGGCCGCGCACGAGGACTACATCAGGCGCCGCGACGAGATCGAGGAGCTGACCGGCTTCCCGAGTGCGGGCGGCATGCCGGACCGGGTGAAGTGCCTGCACGTGCTGGTCGCCCACTCGCTGGCGGCCGGGCCCGGCGTCAACCCGCTGGGCGACGAGGCGATCGCGATGCTGCCGGAGTGGTGGCGCAAGGGGCCGTGCGTGACGGTCTCCGAGACCTGTGGGGAGGACGGCAAGTGACCCGTGTCGCCGCCATCGACTGCGGTACGAACTCGATCCGGCTGCTGGTGGCCGATGTGGACCCGGCGACGGGCGAGCTGACCGAGCTGGACCGGCGCATGACCATCGTGCGGCTGGGCCAGGGCGTCGACCGCACCGGGCGGCTGGCGCCCGAGGCGCTGGAGCGGACGTTCACCGCCTGCCGGGAGTACGCCGCGATCATCAAGGAGCACGGCGCGGAGCGGCTGCGCTTCGTGGCGACCTCGGCCTCCCGGGACGCGGAGAACCGGGACGAGTTCGTGCGCGGGGTGCTGGACATCCTCGGCGTGGAGCCGGAGGTCATCTCGGGCGACCAGGAGGCCGAGCTCTCCTTCACCGGCGCCACCAAGGAGCTGACCGGCCGCGCCGACCTCGGCAGGCCCTACCTGGTCGTGGACATCGGCGGCGGTTCGACCGAGTTCGTGGTCGGCGACGACCACATGCGCGCCGCCCGCTCGGTGGACGTCGGCTGCGTCCGGATGACGGAGCGGCACCTGGTCCGCGAGGGCGCGGTGACCGACCCGCCCTCCGAGGAGCAGATCGCGTCCATACGGGCCGACATCGAGGCGGGCCTGGACCTCGCCGAGCAGACGGTGCCGCTGCGCGAGGCGCGCACGCTGGTCGGCCTGGCCGGCTCCGTGACGACGGTGTCGGCGATCGCGCAGGGGCTGCCGGAGTACGACTCGGCCGCCATCCACCACTCGCGGGTCTCCCTGGAACGGGTCCGCGAGATCACCGACTGGCTGCTGCGCTCCACCCACGCCGAGCGCGCCGCGGCGCCCTCGATCCACGCGGGCCGGGTGGACGTGATCGGGGCCGGGGCGCTGGTGCTGTTGTCGATCATGGAGCGGACGGGCGCGGAGGAGGTCGTCGTGAGCGAGCACGACATCCTCGACGGCCTCGCGTGGTCGGTGGCGTAGCCGGTTCCCGGTGGCCCTCTGAGCAGGCCGGACGACGTTTGAGCGGGTCCGGGGGCCTCGTGAGGGGCCCCCGGCGACATCTCGTCGGGAAACTTCGTGAAGTTCTTCACAAGGAATCGGCTCCCGCCGGGCGGTCAAAGGGCGCCGGTTGACCCTTTTGGGGGTTCAACCGCCCTTTGAACGTGTTCAGTCCGGTGCTGCGGGGACCCTCGGGAAGGGGCCTTCCGGAGCCTCGCCGGGAGCTGGTCCACCCCCTTTGGCGGTGCGGATCGGCAGCTCACGCGGCATTGACAACGGGATGCCCTACACGCTGGTTCCTTCGCCCGCCATGATCTCCGTCACGTGGGCGGCGGATGGTAGCACAGCCTCCACCGAAGCTTGTGAAGGGGCGCACGAACCACCCCCCTGGGACGGGTGGATACTCGATGCCATGAGCACCACGGAGCGTCCCAGGATCCTCGTAGTAGGCGGTGGGTACGTAGGCCTGTACGCAGCTCGACGCATCCAGAAGAAGATGCGTTACGGCGAGGCGACCGTCACCGTCGTCGACCCGCGGTCGTACATGACCTACCAGCCCTTCCTCCCCGAAGCCGCCGCCGGCAGCATCTCCCCGCGGCACGTCGTCGTCCCCCTCAGGCGCGTGCTTCCGAAGGCGGAGGTCCTCACCGGCCGGGTCACCACCATCGACCAGGACCGCAAGGTCGCCACGATCGCCCCCCTCGTGGGCGAGGCGTACGAGCTGCCCTTCGACTACCTGGTCATCGCCATGGGCGCGGTCTCCCGCACCTTCCCGATCCCCGGCCTCGCCGAGCAGGGCATCGGCATGAAGGGCATCGAGGAGTCCATCGGCCTGCGCAACCACGTCCTGGAGCAGCTCGACAAGGCCGACTCCACCACCGACGAGGAGATCCGCCGCAAGGCGCTCACCTTCGTCTTCGTCGGCGGCGGCTTCGCCGGCGCGGAGACCATCGGTGAGGTCGAGGACATGGCCCGGGACGCGGCCAAGTACTACAAGAACGTGTCCCGCGAGGACATGCGCTTCATCCTGGTCGACGCCGCCGACAAGATCCTCCCCGAGGTCGGCCCCAAGCTCGGCCAGTACGGCAAGGAGCACCTGGAGAGCCGCGGCGTGGAGATCTACCTCTCCACCTCGATGGACTCCTGCGTCGACGGCCACGTCGTGCTGAAGAACGGCCTCGAGGTCGACTCCAACACCATCGTGTGGACGGCGGGCGTCAAGCCCAACCCGGCCCTGTCCCGCTTCGGCCTCCCCCTCGGCCCCCGCGGCCACGTCGACTGCGAGCCGACGCTCCAGGTCAAGGGCACCGACTACATCTGGGCCGCGGGCGACAACGCCCAGGTCCCGGACCTCGTCGGCCGCAAGGCGGGCAACGAGAACGCCTGGTGCCCGCCGAACGCCCAGCACGCGCTGCGCCAGGCCAAGGTCCTCGGCGACAACGTGGTCTCCGGCATGCGGGGCTTCCCGCAGAAGGACTACAGCCACGCCAACAAGGGCGCGGTGGCGGGCCTCGGCCTGCACAAGGGCGTGGCGATGATCGTCATGGGCAAGATGAAGATCAAGCTCAAGGGACGTCTCGCCTGGTACATGCACCGCGGCTACCACGGCCTGGCGATGCCGACCTGGAACCGCAAGATCCGTGTCTTCGCGGACTGGACGCTCGCCATGTTCCTCAAGCGCGAGGTCGTCTCCCTCGGCGCCATCGAGACTCCGCGCGAGGAGTTCTACGAGGCCGCCAAGCCGGCCCCGGCCGCGCCGAAGGCCGAGAAGCCGGCGGAGAGGACCGAGGCCAAGGCCTCCTGACCCCCGGTCACCTCGCCGGACCCCGGCACCCCCGAAGGGGCCGCCCGCCATCCGTGGTGCGGGCGGCCCCTTCGGCGTCCGCGGACGGGCGGCGGCTGCCGTGGCGGGCGGTCCCTTCGGCGCCCGTCCGCGGGGAGCCGGACGGTCGACAGATAGATGGCCTCTGCATGCGTTTTTGCCGGACCGTGACTCCGTGGCGGGACTGCGATGCGGCCCCCCAGGTGTTTACGTGGTGACAGGACATTCCGGGAACGCTTGTCACGGAGGTACGCCATGGCTGATGCCGCGCTGCGGCTGCAGAACCTCTTCGAACAGTTGCTGGGGGCGCCGCTCCCGGTGCGCGTTCGCGCCTGGGACGGTTCGCAGGCGGGCCCGCCGGGTGCGCCGACGCTCGTCGTCCGGCACCGCAGGGCACTGCGCCGTCTGCTGTTCAAGCCGGGCGAGCTGGGACTGGTCCGGGCCTGGGTGGCCGGGGACCTCGAGGTCGAGGGCGACCTCTACGCCGTCCTCGAGCTGCTCGCCGGGCTCGTCTGGGAGCGCGGGGAGGACGCGCGGGGGCTCGGCGAGGCTCTCCGTGACCCCGAAGTGCGGGCCGCCGTCCGCGGGCTGGTGAAGCTGGCCGGTCCGCCGCTGCCGCCCCCGCCGCCGCCGGAGGAGGTCCGCAGGGCCCGCCGCCACCTGCACACCAAGCGCAGCGACCGGCGCGCCATCAGCCACCACTACGACGTCGGCAACGACTTCTACGAACTCGTCCTCGGACCCTCCATGGTGTACTCCTGTGCCTACTGGTCCGCCCCCGAGGCGGAGGGCGGCACCCTGGAGGACGCCCAGCGCGACAAGCTCGAACTCGTCAGCCGCAAGCTGGGTCTGAGGCCGGGTCAGCGTCTGCTCGACGTCGGCTGCGGCTGGGGGTCCATGGCCGTCCACGCGGCCCGTGAGCACGGTGTGAGCGTCGTCGGTGTGACGCTGTCGCAGGAGCAGGCCGCCTACGCGCGCAAGCGGGTCGCCGACGAGGGGCTCACCGACCGGGTGGAGATCCGCGTCCAGGACTACCGGGACGTCACCGACGGGCCGTACGACGCGATCTCGTCCATCGGCATGGCCGAGCACGTCGGCGCCGAGCGGTATCTCGAGTACGCCGGGCATCTGTTCACGCTGCTCAAGCCAGGCGGCAGGCTGCTGAACCACCAGATCGCCCGCCGTCCTCAGGAGGACGAGACGTCCTACTCCGTGGACGAGTTCATCGACGCCTACGTCTTCCCCGACGGCGAACTCGCCCCCATCGGCACCACCGTCACCCAGCTGGAGCGCGCCGGTTTCGAGGTGCGCGACGTCGAGTCGATCCGCGAGCACTACGCGCTCACCCTGCGCCGCTGGGTCGCCAACCTGGAGTCGGAGTGGGACGCGGCCACCCGGCTCGTCACCCCCGGCCGGGCGCGCGTCTGGCGCCTGTACATGGCCGCCTCCGCGCTGTCCTTCGAGCGCAACCGCATCGGCGTCAACCAGGTCCTCGCCGTCCGTACGCCGAATTCCGGCGCCTCCGGGATGCCCCTGCGCGCCCGCACCTGGAACTGAGCCCGGCGGGCCCGCCGGACGTGTGAGGGCCCCGCTCCCACCCGGGAACGGGGCCCTCACCCGCGCGTGGCGGCTACTCCGCCTTGATCGCGTTCAGCATGTTCAGCCGGGCGGCGTTGCGGGCCGGCCACATCGCGGCCAGGACGCCCACCAGAGCGGCCAGCACCAGGAAGATCCCGATCCGGTCCCAGGGCAGGACCAGTTCGTACCCCGGGATGCTGTCCGCGAGGGTCTCGCCGATCGCCCAGCCGAGGAACGTGCCGAGGCCGATGCCGACCACCGCGCCGAACACGGAGATCACGACGGCCTCCAGCCGGACCATGCGCTTCACCCGGCGCCGGTCCAGACCGATCGCGCGCAGCATGCCGATCTCCTGCTGCCGCTCGAAGACGGACATCGCGAGGGTGTTGACGACGCCGAGCACCGCGATGATCAGGGCCATCGCCAGCAGGCCGTACATGACGTTCAGCAGGGTGTTGATGGCGCCGCCGAACTCGTCCCGGATGTCCTGCCGGTCCATCACGGTGATCGCGGGGTTGTCGCCCAGCGCGTCGACGAGGACCTTCTCGTTCGCCGCGGTCCGGCCGCCGTCGGTCTTCACGAAGATCTGCCGGATGGACGGCTTCGCCTCGTGCCGGTCCACGACCCCCCGGTCGATGAGGACGGGGGAGAGGAACTCGCTGTCCTTGTAGACGGCGCCCACCGTCAGCGTGGCCTTCTCGTCGTCGTCGAAGGTGACGGGGACGGTGTCGCCGGTCTTCCAGCCCCTGCTCTGCGCCGTCTTCTCGGCGACCGCGATCCGCCCCTGGGCGAGCGAGCCCGCGCTGCCGCTGACGACGTCGACGGTCAGGACCTTCTCGATGTCGCCCGGCGTGACCGCCGAGGCGGACACGTAGTCGCCGTCGAGGCGGAAGTAGGCGGCCTGCTGCGGCGAGACCGCGGACACGCCCTCGGCCTTCTCCAGCGCCGTCAGCGCGGACCGGTCGAGGTCGCCGCCGTTGGCCATGGAGACCATGTAGTCGGCCCTGATGTTGTCCGTGGTCATCTTGTCGATGGCCTTGCCGACCGTGATGCCGAGCACCGACAGGCCGGTCACCAGCGTCAGTCCGATCGCCAGCGCCGAGGCGGTGGCGCCGGTGCGGCGCGGGTTGCGGACCGCGTTCTGGCCGGCCAGCTTGCCCGCCACCCCGAAGGGGCCGACGAGGAGCGGACGGACGAGTGCGATCACCGGCCGGGACAGCAGCGGGATCAGGACGATCACGCCGATCAGCGCGAGGAACGCGCCCGCGCCGATGTACATCCGGCCGTCGTCGCCGCCGGCCGAGGCACCCGCCACGATCGCCGCCGCCCCGAGGGCGGTGACGGCGGCGCCGATGGAGTTGCGCACCACCAGCGACTTGGTGGTGGCCACCGCGTGGACGCTGTTCATGGCCGCCACCGGCGGGATCTTCGCGGCCCGGCGGCCGGGCAGCCAGGCGGCGAACACCGTGATCAGCACGCCCACCGCGAACGCCGCGACCACCGGCGTGGCGGACAGGACCAGCGGACCGGCCGGCATCTTCATGTCGAACGCGGCCATGCCGGAGCGCAGTGCGACGGCCAGGCCGACGCCGAGGGCGAAACCGACGGCCGATGCGACCAGCCCCACCAGCGCGGCCTCGGCGAGCACGGAGCGGGTGATCTGCCTGCGGGACGCGCCGACGGCGCGCATCAGGGCGATCTCCTTGGTGCGCTGGGCGACCAGCATCGTGAACGTGTTGGAGATCAGGAAGATGCCGACGAAGAGCGCGATGCCCGCGAAGCCGAGCAGGACCTGCTTGAGGTTGCCCATGCCCTGTTCGATCTGGTCGGCCTGCTCGTCCGCGAGCGCCTTGCCGGTCCGGGCCTCGGCCGTGTCGGGCAGCAGCGGTTCGACCGCCGTCAGGATCCGCGCGTCGTCGGCGCCGGGGGCGGCGGCGACGGTGGCGCTCTCGAAGTAGCCGGGCCGCAGGTACTGCTTCTGGGCGACGGCGGTGTCGAAGAGGACGAGGCTGCCGCCCGCGTTGACGGCGCCGTCCTCGGTGGTGAAGACACCGCTGAGGGTGTACTCCTTCACCGGGCCGTTGGTCGCGACGCGCACCCGGTCGCCGACCTCGTACTCGCCCTTGGCGGCGGACTCCTCGTCCAGGGCGATCTGGTCGTCCCGCACCGGGCCGGAGCCGTCGGTGAACGTGTACGCGGTGTCCTTGCCGTCCTTGCCGGGCGCGAAGTTCGAGCCCTTGTTGGACCAGCCGACGCCGATCAGCTTCCCGTCGGGATCGGCGACGCCGGCGAAGCCCTCGACGCGGCCGTACACCCCGGCGACGCCGTCCACGGCGGCGATCCGCTCGAGGACCTTGCCGGAGAGGCCGGGCTCCTCCTTGGGGTTGTCCGGGTCGGCGTGCGAGGTGACGGCGACGGCGACGTCGTCGTAGCTCTTCGCGGACTGGTTGCGGAAGGCGTTGGAGAGGGTGTCGGCGAAGACCAGGGTGCCGGACACGAACGCCACGCCGAGCATCACGGCGAGCACGGTCATCAACAGCCTGGCCTTGTGCGCGAAGACGTTGCGCAAGGCGGTTCGGAACATGGGTCTTCTCTGTCCAGACGTACGGGGGGAGGCGGGTGGGGGCGTCAGCTGGTGCGGCCCTTGGCGTCGAACCGCTTCATGCGGTCGAGCACCGAGTCGGCCGTCGGCCCGTGCACCTCGTCGACGATGCGTCCGTCCGCGAGGAAGACCACCCGGTCTGCGTAGGCGGCGGCCACCGGGTCGTGGGTCACCATCACCACCGTCTGGCCCATCTCGCGCACCGAGTTGCGCAGGAAGCCCAGCACCTCGGCGCCCGAGCGGGAGTCGAGGTTGCCGGTCGGCTCGTCACCGAAGATGATCTCCGGCCGGGAGGCCAGCGCGCGGGCCACGGCGACGCGCTGCTGCTGGCCGCCGGAGAGCTGGGCGGGGCGGTGGCCGAGGCGCCCGGAGAGCCCGACCATCTGGATCACCGAGTCCAGCCACTGCTTGTCCGGCTTGCGGCCCGCGATGTCCATCGGGAGGGTGATGTTCTCCAGCGCGGTGAGCGTGGGCAGCAGGTTGAACGCCTGGAAGATGAAGCCGATCTTGTCCCGGCGCAGCTTGGTCAGCTGCTTGTCCTTCAGGGAGCCGAGTTCGGTGTCGCCGATGCGCACCGAGCCGGAGGAGAAGGTGTCCAGACCCGCGACGCAGTGCATCAGCGTGGACTTGCCGGAGCCGGAGGGGCCCATGATCGCGGTGAACTCGGCCTGCCGGAAGTCGACGGAGACCCGGTCGAGGGCGACCACCTGGGTCTCGCCCTGGCCGTAGATCTTGGAAAGCTCCGTGGCGCGCGCGGCCACGGTGGTGGACCGGCCGGCGGTGGGTGCGGTGGTCACGGAAGGGTGCTCCTGTCGGTACAGCGGTGTGCTCGGGGACGTCATCCATCGTCCCGGCCCGGGGCCGCCGTGCAGTCAGCCGCTGTTCCGGTTTCGGGGGGCGACTGTGGTCGGACGGCCGCGGCCGGTGTCATACCTGCGGATGACGGGCGACCCTGACGGGCCCCTCCGGCGGACGCCTCGGACCCCGCTGCCGGAGGCTGACTCGAGAACGGGTCGAGCGTCCTGGTCGAGACGGTGAAATCCCGTCATTCCGCATGCGCGGCCGACCGTCGCACGCAAGGCTGTTGGCAAGTGCGGATGGGCCGCCCGCGGAGCTGATGCACCCTCAGGCGCCAATAAAATAAGACAACATCGGGCCCGCCCGCCCGCTTCCGCGGGAGCGTGTCCCGATAGGGTCGAGGTACTTGACGCGGTGCCCATGGCCTGCCCGGATGGTGGAATGCAGACACGGCGAGCTTAAACCTCGCTGCCCCTTCGCGGGCGTGCCGGTTCGAGTCCGGCTCCGGGCACTCACCGCGAAACCCCGTTCTCCCGGCGGCCGGCCGGCGTCCCCGAACCGTTGACAGCGGCGCGTGTGAGCCCGAGACTCGGCGCAGCAGTTGGTGAAGGAATTTTCACCATGCGAACAAGCCTCCGCGGCAACGACGCCAATCGAAGGGAACGACCGATGCGCACCACCGTCGGCATCATCGGGGCCGGCCCCGCCGGACTCCTGCTCGCCCGGCTGCTCCACAACGCCGGGATCGACTCGGTCGTCCTGGAGAGCCGCGACCGCGCCTACGTCGAGCGGCGTCAGCGCGCCGGGATCCTGGAGCAGGGCACGGTGGACGTCCTGCGGGCGGCCGGGGCGGCGGAGCGCATGGACCGGGAGGGGCTGCGCCACGACGGCATCGAGCTGCGCTTCGACAGGCGGCGCCACCGCGTCGACTTCCCGGCACTCACCGGCGGCCGGTCCGTGACGGTCTACGCCCAGACCGAGGTCTGCAAGGACCTCATCGCCCTCCAGCTGAAGGAGGGCGGCCCGCTGCTCTTCGAGGCGGAGGCCCTGGCCGTCGAGGGCGCCGGCACCGACCGGCCGCGCGTCCGCTTCCGGCACGGCGGCACGGACGGTGCGGAGGACGTCCTGGAGTGCGACTACGTCGTCGGCTGCGACGGCTTCTGGGGCGTGGCCCGCCGTGCCGTCCCGGCCGCGCTGAGCCGCACCTTCGAGCGGACGTACCCCTTCGCCTGGCTCGGCATCCTCGCCGACGTCGCCCCGTCCCACGACGAGCTGGTCTACGCCCGCCACGACCGCGGCTTCGCCCTGCTGTCCATGCGCTCCCCGTCCGTCTCCCGCCTCTACCTCCAGGTGCCGGAGGGCACGGACGCCGAGGCGTGGAGCGACGAGGAGATCTGGGCCGAGCTCGAACGCCGCTTCGAGACGGACGACGACTGGCGCCTGGAGCGCGGGCCGATCACCCAGAAGTCCGTCACCCCCATGCGCTCCTACGTCCACGAGCCCATGCGGCACGGCCGCCTCTTCCTGGCCGGCGACGCCGCGCACATCGTGCCGCCCACCGGAGCCAAGGGCCTCAACCTCGCCGTCGGCGACGTCGTCACCTTCGCCCGCGCCCTGACGCACCGTAGGGACACCGGCTCCGACGAACTGCTCGACGCCTACTCCGCCACCTGTCTGCGCCGGGTGTGGCAGGCCGAGCGGTTCTCCTACGACATGACGACGCTGCTGCACCGCGCCCCCGACGCCACGCCCTTCGACGACCGTCTCCAGGTGGCGCGCCTGGACCGGATCGCCTCCTCCCGCGCGGCCGAGACCGACCTGGCCGAGGCCTACACCGGTTTCCCGATCGGCCGAGCGGAGGGCACCGCCCGGCAGTGAGGGGAATCACCGTCGGGCGTAGCGTGTTGCGCGTCAGGACGAGGGAAAGATCCTCCCCAAGCAGTAGGGTCAATCCTTTGCCGTTCTATTACTCTTGAGCCAAGGCTGCGCAGTGTGGCCATGGAGGAGTGAAATGAGGAGCAGAAACCCGGTCTTCTCGCGACGGGGGTTCAGCCGCGACAACGGCTACGCGGGCTTCAACGCCGCGCCGCAGGCCGGGGGTCCCGCCGTCGCCACGCAGGGCAACCCGTACGCGCAGGGCGCCCCGTACGCCCAGCCCGCCGGCAACCCCTACGCGCAGAACCCGTACGCCCAGCAGGGCCAGCAGTTCGGCACGCCGCCGCAGGCGCCGGCGACCACCGGCCGGATGACGATCGACGACGTCGTCGTCCGCACCGGCTCCACGCTCGGTGTCCTGGTCGTCACCGCCGCGCTCGCGTGGGCGCTGCTGCCGGTCGACGACGCCCACATCAGCCGTTCCTACGGCATCGGTATCGGCGCCGCGCTGATCGGCATGGTGCTGGCGTTCGTCCAGTCCTTCAAGCGCAAGGCCTCGCCCGCGCTGATCCTCACCTACGCGGCGTTCGAGGGCGTGTTCCTCGGCGTCGTCTCCAGCGTCGTCGACAACCGCATCGCGGACGGCGCGGCCATGCAGGCCGTGATCGGCACGATGGCGGTCTTCGTCGGTGTGCTCATCGCGTACAAAGCCGGCTGGATCCGCGTGAACCGGCGCTTCTACGGCTTCGTGATGGCCGCCGCGCTCGGCTTCGTCTTCCTGATGATGGTGAACCTGCTGTTCGCCGTCTTCGGCGGCGGTGACGGTCTCGGCTTCCGCAGCGGTGCCCTCGGTGTCGTCTTCGGCGTCATCGGCGTCATCCTCGGCGCCTGCTTCCTCGCCCTCGACTTCAAGCAGGTCGAGGACGGCATCGCCTACGGTGCCCCGCGCGAGGAGGCCTGGTTCGCGGCCTTCGGCCTCACGCTGACGCTGGTGTGGATCTACATGGAGTTCCTGCGGCTCATCTCGATCCTCAACAGCAGCGACTAGCGGCACCGCGACGCCCCGCCCGCCGGAGCGCCGCGTGCACAGGAAGGGGCCCCGGGCACAGTGCCCGGGGCCCCTTCGTCGTCTCAGCAGCGCGGCGGACGGTGCCCGCCTACAGCAGATTGCGCGCGGCCCTCCTCAGGTCGTACTCGTGGACGATGGCCTTCGCGTGGCCGTACGCGAGGTTGTGTTCGTGGCGCAGCCAGCTGACCTTCTCCTCGAAGCGGAAGAGGGCCGGGCCGTCCTCGACGGCGCGCAGCCAGTCGGCGATCTCACGACCGGTGCACTGGGGGATGCGGGCGAGCAGATTGCGGTGGGTCTCCTCGGAGAAGACGTGGGACATCGGCGCCTCCGGACGAAAGGGGATGTAAGCCGGTCCTTCAGGTCACCGTGCCCGAGCGTTCGCCCGTTGGCAACAGTGCCGGAACGCCGCGTACGCTCGCGCC
Source organism: Streptomyces sp. NPDC032940 (assembly GCF_040636935.1). Lineage (NCBI taxonomy): Bacteria > Bacillati > Actinomycetota > Actinomycetes > Kitasatosporales > Streptomycetaceae > Streptomyces > Streptomyces sp. NPDC032940. The sequence goes on from NZ_JBEZVJ010000003.1 coordinate 437,505, forward strand.
GTGGTTGATACGACGCCTTTGACCCGTGCCGTGGACGACTTCGCCGACCGGCTGCGGGCCGCCCCGCAGAGCAGGCTGCAACGCGGGGCCGCCGCCGAGGCGCTGGAGCTGGCCAGGGAACTGTCCCGGCGCGCCCAGCTGGCGGAGGAACCGGACGCCGAGCCGCGCGAGATGCCGGACGCGGGGATGTTCGCCGCGGCCGACCAGATCGCCGTCGCCGCGCACGACCTGGCCGTCGTCCTCACGGACGCGGCCCAGGTGGAGGAGGCGGTGTGCCTGGTGGAGGAGGCCCGCAAGCGGGCCGGGGTGTGACGTCGTGACGGCGGGGCCGCCCCTAGAGGGACGCGATGACCCGGTCCGCCAGGATGTAGACGTTCTCGTCGCCGCAGGCGAAGGTCAGCGTGTAGGCGCCGGAGATGCCCGAGCCGCCCAGGAGGTACGGCGTCCGGCCCGCGGCCAGGGCGGCGGCCAGTCGCTCCGCGGTCTCGCGGTGCCCCGGCGTCATGCACAGGGTGGTGCCGTCGGCGAAGACGTACACGTCGAGCGTGCCCAGCGGGCCCGGGCGGACGTCCGCCAGCGCGACATGGGAGGCGGCCAGTTCCTCCAGCGTCGCCACGGTGCGCTCGTGGTCGTTCACGGTCGGCGAGGGGTTCGGCACGAAGTCCGGGTGCGAGGGGTGGCGGCGGCGGGCCGCGGCCAGCTCGGCGGACTCCGCGGCCGGCTCGTCGGCGTCGGCGCCCGGCTCGGCCACCGGCTCCAGGCCCACGAGGTCGGCCTGGCGGGGCAGGAAGAGCTCGCTGTCGGACAGGCCGAGCAGCAGGGGGGCGTCGGAGGCGTCGCGGGACTCCTGGGCCGCCCAGAAGGCGCGGGCCTCGGCCAGCTCCCGCTCGCGCTCCTCGGCGAGTGCCTCGGCGACGGCGGCGCGTATCTCCTCGGCGTCGCTGACGGTGCGGGCGGCCGGGATCCGGCTCCGCCGAGCGGCGGCGCGGCTCTCGGTCAGCTCGGTGTGCAGGGCCGCGACCTGGCGGCGCAGCACGAGGACAGCGCGCAGGACGGCGACGCCCACGGCGCCGGTGGCGGCCGTGGTGAGCAGCAGGGCGATCGGCATGGCGCTCACTGACGTACTCCCGGTTCAAAGTCGACCCCCGACTTACTACCTCAGCTTGAAGGCCGGACTAACCATCTGTCAGTGCGTAACGTCACGAAACGGACAGGCCCTACGGCCCCCGGATACCGATGCGGCTGGTCTGACCTGCGGAAACGGGGGTGGCGGGAGAGGTAGGTCACATCCTGGGGGAATTTGAGTCACAAATCGGCCCGGAAACCTGTGCGGACAGGCTCCCGGGCCGAGGGGTGACGCTGGGTCCCCGAAGGGCTACTGACGGTCTTTCGGCAGCTCTCTCCGGTTCAGCTGAGGCGCTCGATGACCATCGCCATGCCCTGGCCGCCGCCGACGCACATGGTCTCCAGGCCGAACTGCTTGTCGTGCCACTGGAGGGAGTTGATCAGCGTGCCGGTGATGCGGGCGCCGGTCATGCCGAAGGGGTGGCCGACGGCGATGGCACCGCCGTTGACGTTCAGCTTCTCCAGCGGGATGCCGAGGTCGCGGTAGGAGGGGATGACCTGCGCGGCGAAGGCCTCGTTGATCTCGACCAGGTCGATGTCGTCGATGGTCAGCCCGGCGCGGGACAGCGCCTGCTTGCTCGCCTCGACCGGGCCGAGGCCCATGATCTCCGGGGAGAGGCCGGAGACGCCGGTGGAGACGATGCGGGCGAGCGGGGTCAGGCCCAGCTCGCGGGCCTTGGTGTCGCTCATGATCACGAGGGCGGCGGCGCCGTCGTTGAGCGGGCAGCAGTTGCCGGCGGTGACCAGGCCGTCGGGGCGGAAGACCGGCTTGAGGCCCTGGACGCCCTCCAGGGTGACGCCGGCGCGCGGGCCGTCGTCCTTGGAGACGACGGTGCCGTCGGGCAGGGTGACCGGGGTGATCTCGCGCTCCCAGAAGCCGTTCTTGATGGCTTCCTCGGCGAGGTTCTGCGAGCGGACGCCGAACTCGTCCATGTCCTGCCGCGTGACGCCCTTCCAGCGGGCGAGGTTCTCGGCGGTCTGGCCCATCGCGATGTACGGGTCGGGGACGAGGCCGTCCTCGCGCGGGTCGTGCCAGGTGGTGCCCTCCTGCTGGGCGACCTCGGCGGTGCGGGCCTCGGCCTCGGCGAAGAGCGGATTGCGGGTGTCCGGCAGGCTGTCGGAGTTGCCCTTGGCGAACCGCGAGACCATCTCGACGCCGGCCGAGATGAAGACGTCGCCCTCGCCGGCCTTGATGGCGTGCAGGGCCATGCGGGAGGTCTGCAGGGACGAGGAGCAGTACCGGGTGATCGTGCAGCCGGGCAGGTGGTCCATGCCCATCTCGACGGCGACGATACGGCCGAGGTTGTTGCCCTGCTCGCCGCCGGGCAGACCGCAGCCGAGCATCAGGTCGTCGATGTCCTTCGGGTCCAGCTCGGGGACCTTGGCGAGAGCCGCCTGGATGATCGTGGCGGCCAGGTCGTCGGGGCGCAGGTCCTTCAGCGAGCCCTTGAAGGCGCGGCCGATGGGGGAGCGGGCGGCTGAGACGATCACGGCTTCGGGCATCACGGCTCCAGTGGCGTCGCGGGGATGAGGCGGCTGGTTGGGAAGTTACCCGGACGTATGGCCTGGGTCACGGGTATGACGGTGTGACATGGACCGCAACTTTCTAAGCGCTTGCTTTTGCCTCCGGCGGTCGGGCGGACACGACGGTGCGGGAGAGCGGGGCGCGGTGGCCGGGTGCGGGCCGTACGGGGCCGGCCGCGCCCGTGCGGCGGAGCCGCACATGTCACAGCCCGCGTCCCTTCGGGCGCTACCTCCGCTGCGCCGACGTGGCCGGTTCCGTCTCCGAGACCCTGCGCCGCCGTCGGCGCTTCAGCAGCGCCCAGGGACCCCGGGGCCCCGTCGGCATCGCCGCCGCGACCTCCGTGCCGGCCTCGTCCGCGGCCTCGGCCGCCGCCCGGGCCACCGGCAGGAAGCCCTCGCGGCGGGCGGCGTCGGGGCGCTCCTCCTCGGCCGGCCACAGCCCGAGGGCCGCGCAGACCGACGGCAGGACCGCCATCGCCGCCGTGGCGTATCCCTCCGCGGAGGGGTGGTAGTTGTCGGGGCCGAACAGCTCCCGCGGGTTCTCGGCGAACTCCGGGCCCAGCAGGTCGCCCAGCGACACCGTGCGCCCACCCTGCTCCACGACGCCGATCGTCTGCGCCGCCGCCAGCTGGCGCGAGGTCCGCCGGGCCAGCCAGCGCAGCGGCTGCGGCACCGGCTCGATCGTGCCGAGGTCCGGACAGGTGCCGACCACCACCTCGGCGCCGGCCGTGCGCAGCCGCCGTACCGCCGTCGACAGATGACGCACCGAGCGGGTGGCCGGCATGCGGTGGGTGACGTCGTTCGCGCCGATCATGATCACGCAGACGTCGGGCATCCGGTCCGGATCGATGAGCACCAGCGCCACCTGCCGGTCCAGGTCGTCCGAGCGGGCCCCCGGCACCGCGACCGAGTGCAGCTCCACCGGCCGTTCGGCCACCGCCGCGAGCCCCGACGCCAGCAGCGCGCCCGGTGTCTGGCCGGCCCGGTGCACGCCCTGGCCGGCGGCCGTCGAGTCACCCAGCATCACCAGCCGCAGCGGCGCGTCGACGGCCGTGGTGAGGGAGCCGCCGTACAGGCCCTCCGCGTTCGGCACCCGGTCGGGCGTGCCGATGCCCACCCGGCGTCTGGCCAGCTGCACCTCCGCCAGCAGCAGACCGACCGCCGCCGCGCCGGCCAGCCCGATCCCGCCGCCGCCGTACGCCGCGCCGGCCGCGATCCGCCGGGCCACCCTCGCCCTCGACATGCTCGTCATACGTCGCCGCCACCTCCATCGAGCCGTACACCCACTGCTTGCCCCGTACGGACGGTCGCCCAATCTCGACGGGGAGTGAACGACCGACACAGGGCATCGGGGGGCCGGCAGGCCATAGGCTGGCGGAACCCATCACGACCACATCTTTTGCGGCATCCGGAGACCACGGTGCAATTCCACGACTCGATGATCAGCCTCGTCGGCGACACCCCGCTGGTACGGCTCAACAACGTGACCAAGGGCATCAGGGCCACCGTCCTGGCCAAGGTGGAGTACTTCAACCCGGGCGGCTCGGTGAAGGACCGCATCGCCCTGCGCATGATCGAGGCCGCCGAGCAGAGCGGCGAGCTGCAGCCCGGTGGCACGATCGTCGAGCCGACCAGCGGCAACACGGGCGTCGGCCTCGCCATCGTGGCCCAGCAGAAGGGCTACAAGTGCATCTTCGTCTGCCCTGACAAGGTGTCCACGGACAAGATCAACGTGCTGCGCGCCTACGGCGCCGAGGTCGTCGTCTGCCCGACGGCGGTCGACCCCGAGCACCCTGACTCCTACTACAACGTCTCCGACCGTCTGGTCCGCGAGACGCCGGGAGCCTGGAAGCCGGACCAGTACTCCAACCCGCACAACCCGCTCTCCCACTACCACTCGACCGGCCCCGAGCTGTGGGAGCAGACGGAGGGGAAGATCACCCACTTCGTGGCCGGCGTCGGCACCGGCGGCACCATCTCCGGCACCGGGCGCTACCTGAAGGAGGTCAGCGACGGCGCGGTGAAGGTGATCGGTGCCGACCCGGAGGGGTCCGTCTACTCCGGCGGCTCCGGGCGCCCGTACCTCGTGGAGGGCGTCGGCGAGGACTTCTGGCCGACCGCCTACGACCGGAACGTCGCGGACGAGATCGTCGCCGTCTCCGACAAGGACTCCTTCCAGATGACCCGCCGCCTCGCCAAGGAGGAGGGCCTGCTGGTGGGCGGCTCCTGCGGCATGGCCGTCGTCGCGGCCCTGGAGGTGGCTTCGCGGCTCGGCGAGGACGACGTGGTCGTCGTCCTGCTGCCGGACAGCGGACGCGGCTACCTCAGCAAGATCTTCAACGACGAGTGGATGGCCGACTACGGCTTCCTCGAGGACGCCGGCCCCAGCGCCCGCGTCGGCGACGTCCTGAACGACAAGGAACACGGCGCCATCCCGTCCCTCGTCCACATGCACCCGGACGAGACCGTCGGTCAGGCCATCGAGGTGCTGCGCGAGTACGGCGTCTCGCAGATGCCGATCGTCAAGCCCGGCGCCGGCCACCCGGACGTGATGGCCGCCGAGGTCGTCGGCTCGGTCGTGGAACGCGAGCTGCTGGACGCCCTGTTCGCCAAGCGCGCCTCGCTGGAGGACCCGCTGGAGAAGCACATGTCCGCCCCGCTGCCGCAGGTCGGCTCGGGTGAGCCGGTCGCCGACCTGATGTCCGTACTGGGCGCCGCCGACGCGGCGATCGTCCTGGTCGAGGGCAAGCCGACGGGTGTGGTGAGCCGTCAGGACCTGCTGGCCTTCCTCGCCAAGGGCGGCAAGTAGGCCGGGAATCCGTACGGGCCCGTGGACTTCGCGGAAGCGGTACGCGCGCGTCACGTCCGCGCAGCACCCGCTTAACACGGGACCGGCACAGTAGTGGGTGTCGGCAGGGCGGTGGGGGTACCTCCCAGGCGTTGAGCACTGGGGGAGGCTCCCTGTCCGGGCCGGCACCGTACGGCGTCGAGGACCTTCCGGAGCGGCTCCCGGACCTCCACGGACGCCATGGACGCGCCACCCCGGCCGTGAGGCCCGGCGCGCGCGTCCCCCGCGGGGACCGTCGTCGTCCCGCCCCCCAGCGACGGGGGTGCGGCGGTCCCCGCGCAGTCTTTCCCGGTGCGCTCAGTCCTCCCAGCGGTCCTCGCGGGCGGCGGCGCCGCGGCGGCCGAAGAGGCCCGGGTTGGTGCGGGCGGCCTGGACGACGTTCACCCCGACGATGCCCGCCCAGGCGGTCAGCAGCCCGGGGAGGTGGGCGACGCCGCCGCCGATCGCGGAGAGCGGGACGGCCAGCACCAACGAGACGATGCCGAAGCCGAAGCGCTCGCCGAAGGAGTCGGTGGTCCGCGGCGACCGGCTGTCCCGGGCCGCCGCCATCTGCTGCTCGGCGAGCTGCCGGCGCACCCGGCGCTCGACCACGCCGTCGATGCGCTGGTCGACCTTCTCCAGGAACGAGTCGACCAGCGCGGACTCGTACTCCTCACCCAGCTCCCTGCGGGTCTGCAGGGTGGCGTCCAGTTCCTTCTTGAGGTCGGTGTCCCGCCCGTCCATTCCGGTCATGGCTCCCACGGTAGGCGGCGGCGACGGTGCCGGCACGGGGGACAGCCCCCGTTTCCGGCGGGGGGTGAGCGGTACGGCGCCGGTGGCGGAGGGAAGCGGCGGACGGGGGGCCGCCGCTTCCGGTACCGTCCGGTGCCGGCCGGCTCCCGGGCGCTCAGCCGGCCTCCCGGGCGGCCCGCCGGAGCCGTGCCCGCCGGGCGGCCCTGTCGATCATCAGGCGGCCCCGGGACCGGCCGAGCGGGCGCAGGGCGGTCTGGAAGGGCGCCGACCAGGGCCGGCGCAGTCCGCCGAGGACCGCGAAGCGCGTGCCCGACCCCTCGGGGACGGCCGCCATGCCGCCGACCACGTGCTCGCTCTGCATCAGGCACCAGCCCGGCTGGAGCAGGACGTCGAAACGGGCGGTGTGCCCGAAGGGCCCCAGAGCCTGGCCGTGGAACCGGTCCCCGCCGCAGGGACGGCACCGGAACTCGCGCAGCGTGGGCAGCAGATGGGGGAGTTCCCGCTCCAGGTCCCCGGCGACGGCCCAGACGTCCGCCGCGGGCAGGTCGACATGGGCCTCCGCGTACATGACGGCGTGCAGTCCCGCGGCCATGACGCGCAGACGCCGGACCGGGTCGAGCTCGGCCGTCGGCCAGTTCGTAGTCATCGCGGCCACGCCTTTCGGAAGCTGTGACGGGCACGGTGGAGCCGGGACTTCATCGTGCCGCAGGAGATGTCGAGGATCCGGCTCGCCGAACGCTCGTCCAGGCCCTCGAGTTCGCGCAGCACCAGGACCGCGCGGTGTTCCGTGGACATGCGGGTGAGCACGTCCTGGATGTCCACCGCCAGCTCCGGGCTGCCCGGCCAGGCGATGTCGTCGAACTCGCACACGGGTGTCTCGCGTTCGGCCCGGCGGGCCACCCGCACCGCCTCGCGCACCGTGATGGTGCGCACCCACGCGTACAGGGCGCGCGGGTCGCGGAGCCGGGGCAGGCCCTGGAAGACCGCGATCAGCGCCTCCTGCACGGCGTCGGCGCTGTGCCCGAGGGCGATCGGCCGGCACAGCCGGCTCACGTACGGGGTGAGCAGGACCAGCAGGTCGTTGAGGGCCATGGCGTCACCGGACTGGGCAGCCCGCACGAGGACGCCTCCCGCGGCCCAGGGGTCCTCCTGAGTGTCCTGCCGCGGGGCAGGGGCCTTGCGCAGGGTGCCCGCTCGGGCTGTGGTCATCTGCCGTTCTCCTCCTTGGGTGGGAGCTTTCGTGGATGAGGAGGAGTGGCGGCGGCCGGGCACTCCCGCCCGTCGCGAACTGGCTGGAATCGGAATCGGCGGACCAGGGAGTGCATGGCCCCCGGCACGCCTCTGTCCAGGTGGGGATGTCCGCCCCGCGGACCGGGGGACCGGTTCACGGGGCGGCATCGGAGATGGCGGTAAGCGAGTGCCGGGCGGAGCGGGCGCCGAGGCACTCTTCGGCATGCGCGCACCGCGAATTCGGTGTGCCGGATTATCGGGACGGTGCGCCAGCGCGGGATCAACCTCCCGGATTTGTGCGCCCGGTGCTAGGGTGGGCGCGATGTGCGGCTATTGAATTAGCCATCCACGGGGGGTCCGTCACACATGGTGCAGTTATTTCTCCGGAAAGCGGTTGTCGGCAAGGACTGTTTGAATTCCCGTCAATACGAGAGGGTTCGTCGTCGTCCGTTCCCGTCGTCCGGTTATTCGGTTGAATCCGGAAATTCCTTCCGCGTTGCCCGCCCGTTCACGGCTACGGCGGGGGCGTGGTGAGCGGGGGCGGGGAAGGGCCCACGGGGCACCGGGATCCGGAGCTGCTGGCCCGTCTGGTCGAGGGGGCGCGGCGCGGGGACGCGCTGGCGATGGACGAACTGCTGGAGATCCTCGCCCCGTTCGTCGGCCGGATCTGCGGTCCGGTGGCCTTGCAGGACGGCCCCGACGCCGCGCAGGAGGCGCTGATCGCGGTGTTCCGCAGAATCCGCCAGCTCAAGGAGCCGGCGGCCCTGTTCGGGTGGGTGCGGGCGATCGCGGTGCGGGAGGCACTGAAGTACGCCAACCAGCGCCGGCGCCAGCCGACCGTGCCGATGGAGTGGGAGGACCCGCCCGTCGCGGGGGACCTGCACCTCGCCTCGGACATCACGGACGCGCTGGGCCGGCTGATGCCGGAGCACCGGGCGGTGCTGATGCTGCGTCATGTCGAGGGGCTGAGCGAACAGGAGGTCTCCGCCCTCCTGGAGATACCCGTGGGGACGGTCAGATCCCGGCTGTTCCGGGCCCGGCGGTCGTTCCGCTCGGCCTGGGGGTAGTGCCTGATCCGAACGGCAGCTTCTAGCGGGCCGCGGCGCGCTCCCCCAGGCGGTCGAGCATCCGCTCGGCCCGCTTCGCCGACCAGGGGGCGCGCAGCCGGTCCAGGGCGCCGCCGCCCGGCAGGCGCAGGGTGCTGAAGAAGGCGAAGCGGCAGCCGTCACCGTCCGGCGTGGCGGCCATGCCGCTGGTCAGCGCGGTGCCCTGCATCAGGCACCAGCCGGGACGCAGGACGACGTCGAAGCGCTCGCGGTAACCGAGAACGCCGACCGCCCGGCCGGACAGCCGGTCGCCCGCGGTCTTCGTGACGGTGAAGGAGCGCAGCCCCGGGACGATCAGCGGGAGTTCGGTTTCGAGGTCGGAGGCGACGGACCAGAGGCGGCCGACCGGCACGTCGAAACGGCGCTCGGCGAAGGCCGGGTGCCGGGCGCCGGACGCGATGATCCTCAGTCGGCGTATCGGGTCGACTTCGGCCAGCGGCCAGTCGTTGTCCACCGAACCGGTCATTGCTGTCGCTCCCTCTTCACGCGTACGTGAGGTGACGTATGTGAGGGAGCGTCGCACTCTCTCCCGGGATGGTCAAGACCTGGAAAAACTTCACGTCATGGGCGTGCGGAGGCCGTCTGGGGAGGTATTTGGCGTGCCGGGGAGTACTTGTGCGCCGGGCGCCCTCCTACCTGTGTGAGAAACCAGGATACCGACCGTCCCGCAGGCCCGGAGAAGGGGTCTTCCGGAATGTCGGCCACCGGTTCTCGCGGATACCGACGACAACGGACGGGGAAGCGAGCATCGTGTATTTCAGTGGGCCGCTCCACAACCTTCACCGCGCATTTTCCAGCAATGGTCCGCGCATTCCGGGCATGGGATTCGGGGTCGCCTCGGCCCACGAGGGACCGCCCGTCGCGGTGACCGACGAGGAGCGCAGCCTGGCACGGACCATGCCACGGGCCCGCCGGAGCGACTTCCTCATCGGGCGGAGCGCCCTGCACCGGGCGGTGCGCGCGGCGGGACTGTCCGCCGGTTCCGTGCTCTGCGACGGGCCCCGCCCCCGGCTGCCCGAGGGGCTCTCCGCGTCGATCAGCCACTCCGGCGGCGTCGCGGTCGCCGTGGCCGGTCCCTCGGTGCGGTTCCGGACGCTCGGCGTCGACCTGGAGATGAGCCGGCTGCCCGTGCGGGCGGCCCACCTGGTGCTGGGCGGTCCCGAACGCCCGCTGCTCGGGCCGCCCCGCACGGCCGCGCGGCGCCTGCTCGCCCTCTACTCCGCGAAGGAGTCCGCCTTCAAGGCCCTCCACCCCTTGGTGGACCCGGCACCCCGGGGGCTGCGGGACGTGCGGCTGGAGCCGGACGGGGCCGGCTATCTCGCCTGGGCCGCGGGCCACCCCCGCACCCGCGTCCACGTGAGCGTCCGACGCCTGCCCGGCCAGGGCGTCCTGTGCTGGGCGCTGCCGCGGGACTGAGGCTCCGGTCCCCGCCTGCGCCCCCACGCCTTCCCCCTTGTCCCACGCTCCTGACCGCATTCCAAGACGACGGAGGCCCTTCCGCCATGCACCCGCCCGCTGTCCTCGCCTCACCCCGCCGCGTGCCCGAGTGGACGCCGTCCGACTGGCGCGCACGCCCGGCCGCCCAGCAGCCCGACTGGCCCGACCCGGGACTGCTGCGCCGGATCCGCGCCCGGCTGGCCGGCGCCGCGCCCCTCGTACGCTCCGACGAGATCCTCGACCTGCGCCGCGCCCTCGCCGAGGCCGCCGCGGGAGAGGCGTTCGTGATGCAACTGGGGGACTGTGCGGAGACCTTCGACGCCCCGGCCTTCGCCGGAGTGGCGGCGCGGGTCGGCCAGCTGCACGGCACCGCCGGCACCGTCCGGGCCGCGCTGGGCCGGCCCGTGATCCCCATCGGCCGGCTGGCCGGGCAGTACGCCAAGCCGCGCTCCTCCCCGACGGAGCAGGCCGGCGGGCTCGTGCTGCCGTCCTTCCGCGGACACCTCGTCAACGATCCGCGCCCCGAGCCCGCGGCGCGCGTCCCCGACGCGATGCGGCTGCTGCGCGGGCACGCGCACGCGCGCGAGGTGCTGGCCCTGCTGCGGGAGCTGGCCGAGTCCGGCATGGCCCTGCCCGGGGCGACGGTCCCCGGGGCCCCGGCGGTGTGGACCAGCCACGAGGCGCTGGTCCTCGACTACGAGGAGCCCCAGGTCCGGCGCGACCCCGTGACCGGAAGCCTGTGCCTGACCTCCGCCCATCTGCCCTGGATCGGCGCGCGCACCGGGGACCCCGACGGGGCGCACGTGCGGTTCCTGTCCGGGGTCGCCAACCCGGTCGGCGTCAAGATCGGCCCCGGCACCGACCGGGCCGGGCTGGCCGCGCTGTGCGCCCGGCTGGACCCGGACCGGGAGCCGGGGCGCCTGGTGCTGATCTCGCGGATGGGGGCCGGCCGGGTGCGCGAGCTGCTTCCGCCGCTGCTGGAGGAGGTGGCGGCCGCGGGACACCGGGTGGTGTGGATGTGCGACCCGATGCACGGCAACACGTATGTGGGCGGCGGCGGTCACAAGACCCGGGACGTGGCGACGGTGGGTGCCGAGATCCGCGGCTTCTTCGCGGCCGTGCGCGCCGCCGGCGCCGTCCCCGGCGGCCTCCACCTCGAGGCCACGCCCGCCGAGGTCACCGAGTGCGTCGGAGGCGGCGCCGGCATCGCCGAGGACGGCCTGCACGAGCGGTACGAGACCGCCTGCGACCCCCGCCTCAACGGTTCCCAGACCGCCGAGATCGCCGCGCTGACCGCACGGCTGTGCGCGGGGGACGACGAGTCCTGAGGCCTGTCCGACAGTCCCCGTCTGCCGTGCGACGCCATGCACGCTCCCCCCGGAGGGGACCCCACTCGCCGCACCGGCCCCAGACCCGGGTACGTCCAGTACGCGGGTCCGGGGCCGGCCCGCCGAGAGCACGCACCTGACGCGCGCGGCCGCCCTTCGGGCGACGACGGGAAGCGTCGGACAGCCCTCAGGGCCTCCGGAGGAGACCTCGTACCCGGCGGGAACCTTTGGCGGGGGCGCCGCCTCCTGACCGACCGAACGAACGAACCGGTCCTCGACCCTCAGGAGCTCTCGTGGAGTCCGTGGAGAACGCCGAAGCCTCCCCGCCCCAGCCCGAACTGGCGGGCGTGCGCCACCGCTGGGTGACCGTGCGGGGCGGCGTACGCCTGCACGTCGCCGAGGCGGGAGAAGGGGAGCCCGTCGTGCTGCTGCACGGCTTCCCCCAGCACTGGTACGGCTGGCGGCGGCTGATCCCGCTGCTGTCCGGCCGCTACCGGCTGATCTGTGTGGACCAGCGCGGTTTCGGCTGGTCGGACGCGCCCGCCAAGGGCTACGACACCGACAGCAGGGTGGCCGACGTGGTCGCCCTGCTGGACGAACTGGGCCTGGAGCGGGTGCGGCTCATCGGGCACGACTGGGGCGCCTGGACGGGGTTCCACCTCTGTCTGACCGCGCCCGAGCGCGTCACGCACTACCTGGCGCTGAACATGATGCACCCCTGGCCGCTGCACCACCGCCTGATGCCGCAGTCCTGGCGGTTCTGGTACACGGCGCTGCTGGAGCAGCCGCTCCTCGGGCGCTGGCTGCTGCGCCGACGGCCCGGGTTCACGCGTTACCTGATGCGCAAGGGGGTGGTGGACCAGGCGGTCTGGACGGCGGACGCGAGGGAGGAGTTCGTCCGCTCCAGCCGGGAGCCCGCGCGGGCGCGCGCCGGGGAGGCACTGCACCGGGCCTTCGCCCTGCGGGACATCGCGCGGCTGCTGACGGGCCGCTACAAGAAGCTCCGGCTCACCACGCCGACCGTGATCATGGGCGGCCAGCGTGACTTCATGCTGCCCCCGGGCGTGCTGACGCCGGCCGGCCGGCACGCCGACGACCTGCGGGTCCAGGTGGTCCCGGACTGCGGCCACTACCTCCACGAGGAGCGGCCCGACCTGGTCGCCAAGGCCGCCGAGCGGCTCTTCTCCCGCGCGGGCTGACCCCCTTCGGCGACGGCTCCGCCGCCGGCCGCGCATCCGGCGGTGCGCCGGGCGCGGCCGTGGCGGAGCCGGAGCGTCCGGAAATTCTCGAAATCCGGTGGAGTGCATCGGCCGGGAACCACCTCTTGTCTCATGTCGGCCGCTCCCGACCGGACGGTGAGCGATCCCGACCACTTCCGACACCGGACAGCCTTCACCGGCGCGCACTTCGTGCTGCCCGGACGTCTTCGCCAGGCCGAGCAGGGGGACTTTCCATGCCTGACATATCCGCACTGAAGCTCGATGTCATGCCGCAGCCGACCGCACCGCTCGGGATCCTCCCGGCCGTCGCGGCGGAGAAGTACCCCGACACCCCCTTCCTCTCCGACACGCCCTGGCGCACCTACGACCGGCCGGTCCGCGACTTCGCCGACTTCGCCCGGGCCGTCGACGACTACGCCGACCGCTTCTGGGCCGGCGGCATCCGGCGCGGGGACGTCGTCGCCGTGGTGCAGCGCAACCACATCGAGGTCGAGGGCGTGATGTGCGCCCTCGGCAAGATCGGTGCCCTGCCCGCCCTGCTCTCGTCCGCCATGGAGACCGGGGAGCTCCTGGAGTGCTTCGCGCGCCTGGACGACCCGTACCTCGTCGTCGACTCGACCGGCCTCGCGCGGCTCGGCGAGCACCGCCACGCGCTGCGCCGGCTGACCCGCAACGTGCTGTGCCTGGAAAAGACGGACGCGAACTGGGTCGTCCCGCTCCAGGAACGCCTCGCGCACACCGCCGGGCCGCGCGACGCCGACGAGTGGTTCGTCATCACCCACTCCTCGGGCACCACCGGGGCGCCCAAGATGGCCGCGCACTCCACCCGTTCCCTGTTCGGCATGGTCGCGCCGATGATCATGATCTTCCGGGACCAGTACTCCCCGCAGGACCTGAACGCCAAGCACCTGTCCTTCGTGCACGCCCGCACCTGCGCGGGCACGCTCGCCTCGCTGGAGACCGCGATGCCCGCGCTGGCGATCGCCGACCCGGACCCCGCGAACGTCAAGCGGCTCATGCTCGAGCACCGACCGACCTCGCTCGAGACCCACCCCAACGTCTACATCCAGTGGGAGTCCCTCGCCGACGACCCCGACCGCCCGTTCCAGCACGTCGAGCGGTTCATCAGCACCTTCGACGCCATGCACCCGCGCACCGTGCGGACGCTGCTGAACGCCTCCGAGCACCCCCGCGCCCACTACTTCCAGGCCTACGGACAGACCGAGTCCGGGCCCATCTGCCTGCGCATCGTCACCCGCGAGGAGTCCGCCGACTACTCGCCGCGCAACGTCGGCCACAGCGGCGGCGGCATGGAGATCCGCATCGTCGACGAGCACGGCGTCCCGCAGCCGCCGAACACGCCCGGCGTGATCGAGACCCGCTCGCCCGGCCGCATGCGCGGCTACGTCGGCGGCGACCCGATGCCGCCCGAGGACGCCTGGTGGCCCATGGGGGACATCGGCCGCCTCCTCGACGACGGCTCGCTGGAACTGCTCGACCGCATCGTCGAACACGTCGACGGCGTCGGCAGCCTCCTGGAGAAGGAGGACCACCTGCTGGAGGCCCTGCCCGAACTGGTCGAACTCGTCCTGGTCAAGGACGACGACGGCACCGTCTTCGCGGTGGCCTGCCCCCGCCCGGACACCACCCCCGACGCCGAACGGTTCCGCGCCGTCGCCGCCGAGGCCGGGCTGCCCGGACTCCAGGTGCGCTTCTGGGAGTGGGAGGCCATGCCGGTCACCGGAACGAGCAAGGTCCGCAGGTCCGTGCTGCGCCGCAAGCTCGCCGGCCGCATCCACCGCACCGCCGCCACGACCACCGCCCCCCTCACCGCCACCGGCCCGAAGGAGGCCTGACCCGCATGACGCACCTCTGGCACGAGCTCTCCCGCGGCCTGCGCGACGGCACCCTGCTGCACACGCCCTCGCGCACCGAGGAACCCGTATCCGGCACGGCCCTGTTCGACCGCGCCGAGCGCACCGCCGGCGCCGTGCTCGCCGCCCGCGACGGCCGCGCCCCGCGCCGGGTCGGCCTGCTCATGGCCAACGGCGAACCCTGGGTCCGCGGCCTGCTCGCCGCGCTCCGCCTCGACGCGGCGGCCGTCCCACTGGCCCTCCCGGTCGCCTTCGGCGGCGCCGACGCCTACGCCGCCCACGTCCGCCGCATCGCCGAGGACGCGGAACTGGACGCCATGCTCGTCGACGGCAGCCTCGGCGGCCGGATCGTCGCCCGCGTCGCCGAGGCCGTCCCGCACATCCCGTTCATCGACATCGCCGACGCCCCCTCCGGCCGCGAGGACCTGCCCGCCCCGCACGGCGGCGGCACGGCACCCGCGATCATCCAGTACACCTCCGGCTCCACCTCCGCCCCCAAGGGCGTCGTGGTCAGCCACGCCAACGTCTCCGCCGGGCTCGACGCGATCGAGGCCGGGACCGGGTGGACGAGCGAGGACGGGCTCGGCGAGTGGCTGCCGCTCTTCCACGACATGGGCCTGTTCACGCTGCTCGCCGCGCTGCGCGCCGGCTCGCCGATCTGGCTGTGGCAGCCCGGCGACTTCGTCCGCCGCCCGATGCGGTGGCTCGCCGAGTTCGCCGCCAGCCGCGCCACGATCCTGCCCGCCCCGAACTTCTTCTACGACTACCTGGTCGCCGCCGCCGCGAAGGGCGTCCCCGACGACCTGGACCTGTCCGCCTGGCGCTACGGCGGCAACGGCTCCGAACCGGTGCGCCGCAGCAGCCTGGAGGAGTTCCAGCGGACGTTCGCGCCGTACGGGCTGCGCCCCCAGGTCGTCCAGCCCAACTACGGCCTCGCCGAGGCCACCCTCATCGTCAGCACCGGCACCCCCGGCTCCCCGTACCGCAGCCTGGAGGCGGAACGTTCCGGCCTCGCCGTCGGCGACCGCGTCCGGGAGGCCGCAGAACCCGGCCCCACCACCCGCACCGTCGTCTCCTGCGGCCGGCCCGTCGACGGTGTCGAGGTGCGCATCGGCGCCGCCGACGGCACCCCGCTCGAGGAGGGCGTGGTCGGCGAGGTGCAGATCGGCGGCGCCCCGGTCACGGCCGGCTACCTCGGACTCCCCGCCGAGCAGCAGCCGTTCACCCCGGACGGCATGCTCCGCACCGGCGACGTCGGCTTCCTGCACGACGGCGAGCTGTACGTCATGGGCCGCGTGAAGGCCATGGCCGTCGTCCGCGGCCAGAACTACTACGCCGAGGACGTCGAGGAGATCGTCAAGTCCACCCCCGGCGTCGACCGCAGGCACTGCGCCGCCTTCGCCTGGGAGGACGACCGGGAGGAGTACATGGTCGTGATCTGGGAGACGAAGCTCGACGCCGACACGGCCCGCGCGGTCGGCGAGGCCATCCGCACCCGGCTCGCCGAACACCTCGGCCTCACCGCCGTCGAGACCCTCGCCGTCTCCCCGCAGACCCTCCCCTTCACCAGCTCCGGCAAGGTCAAGCGCTCCGGCGCGGCCGACCTGTACCGCAAGCACCACTCCGCACCGACCACCGCCCCGGAAGGACAGCACTCGTGAGCGTCACCGCGACCCTGGACATCGTCGTACGGGCACTGGCCGCACAGGCCGGCGTCGCCGAGTCGTCCGTCGACCCCGACAAGCCGCTGTCGGCCGTGCCCGGCATCGAGTCCGTCAAGGCCCTGCGCGCGATCACCGAGATCGAGGACGAGTGCGACGTCGTCATCCCCGACGACTTCCTCTTCGAGACCGCGACCGTGCGCGAACTGGCCGACTTCGTGGCCCGGCTGACCCGGGAGGGCAGCTCCGTATGACCGTGGAGACCGCCGCCGCCGACACCCTGCTCGGCGCCCTCGACCGGTTCCGCACCGCCCCGTCCGACGTGGCCCGCTACGACACCGACACCACGACCGCGGCCCGCGCCCTGCGGGCCGCCCCGGGCCAGGTCGCGCGGCTCGCCTCGGCGGGACTGCCGCACGTCGTCGACCCGGCGCGGGGGCCGCTGTTCGACTACGACGACCTGATGAACGTCGGCATGTTCTGCGGCACCGGCCAGACCGTGCCCGAACTCGGCCTGCGCTTCCTGATGCGCTTCGCCGCCGCCCCCCGCACCAGCTGGTTCGCACCCCGCGACTGGGAGATCGGCGTCCACCCCTCTCGTACCGCCGGCGGCGAGGCGGCGGAGGACCGCGCCGCCGGCGACGGGCGCAAGGTGACCGTCCGGGTCCCCGACCTGTCCGCGCCCGGCGTGGAACTGCTGGAGGGCGGCCCGTTCGACGAGGCACTGCACCCCTCGGGATACACCGCGGCCGTCCGGCTGACCGGCGCCGCGCACACCGTGCGCGACCCGCGCATCCACGAGGCGTGGTCCGAGGTCGTCGACGCCCTGGCCACCCGCCGCGTCATCTACCAGACCGTGCCCGAACCCCTGCGCGCCGACCACCACCGGGCCTGGGAACTCGGCATCGCCGACTGCGTCGTCGCCTCCCGGCTGCTCGCCGACCGGCTGCGCGCGGCCGGACTCGAGGCGACCGCCCGGCGCGGCTACCTCCTCGGGCTGTTCGGCAGCGACCACGCCTGGTGCGACGTCGTCGAGGACGGCGTGCACAAGTCGCTCGACCCGGTCTTCGCCTTCGTCGCCACCGTCGGCGACGAACGCGGCGTCGCCGAGTCGCCCGAGTTCGCCGCGGCCTGCTTCGGCAGCCGCTTCAACCGGCTGCTGCCCTGCCGCACCGACAGCGCCGAACCCCTCGTCCACTTCGACGGCGAACCCGCCCCCTACTGGGCGATGGTCGGCGTCGGCGCCCGCCCCAGGAGGAGCTCATGACCGCCGTCCGCTCCCTGACCGACGTCCGCGCCCTGATCCGCGACAGCCTCGACCACCCCGTCCTGCTGGACCGGCTCGGCGACGACGAGGACTTCGCCGGGGCCGGCATCGGCTCGGGCGAGCTGATCCGCATCGCGCTGAGCCTGGAGGACGAACTCGG
This sequence comes from Streptomyces sp. NPDC032940, assembly GCF_040636935.1. Classification (NCBI taxonomy): domain Bacteria; kingdom Bacillati; phylum Actinomycetota; class Actinomycetes; order Kitasatosporales; family Streptomycetaceae; genus Streptomyces; species Streptomyces sp. NPDC032940. The sequence goes on from NZ_JBEZVJ010000003.1 coordinate 455,017, forward strand.
CCGGCCGCTCGAGGACGAGGAACTGCTCGGCCTCACCACGGTCCGCGCCGTCGCCCGGCTGGCCGGGGCGGAGGCGAACTGACATGTGGCTGAACCACGTGCTGCGCCGCGGCCTCGACCGGGACCCCGACGCCCTCGCCCTGCGCGACGCGCGCCGCGACGTCAGCTGGCGCACCCTGCACCGGGACGTGCGGGCCCTGGCCGCCCGGCTGCGCCACGACACCCTGCCCGGCAGCCGCGTCCTGGTGCTCAGCACCAACCGCGCCGAGGTGCTGGAGACCTACTTCGCGTGCGCCGCCGCCGGCCTGGTCGCGGTGCCGGTCAACCCGGCGCTGACCGACCCGGAGATCGGCGCCATCATGGAGTCCGTCGAGCCCTCGGCGGCCGTCGCCGAGGAGGCGTACGCGGCCCGGCTGGGCGCCCTGTACCCGGGGCTGCCGGTCACCAACATCGCGACCGTCGCCGAACTGCCCGACGCCGGCGCCGAGCCGGCGGACGAGACCGGACCCGGCATGGCCGACCCCGTGCTGATCCTGCACACCTCGGCGACGACCGGCCGCGCCAAGGGCGTCGTCGTCGACCAGCGCTCGCTCCAGATCAACGCGCTGTCCTGGATCGCCGACGTCGGCCCGCGCCCCGGCACCGCCTTCCTCAACGCCGGCCCGCTCTTCCACGGCAGCGTCGTCATCGCCCTGGACCACCTGGCCGCGGGCGGCACCGTCTGCGTCCTGGACCGCTTCACCCCGCAGGGCTGCCTCGCCGCCCTGGAGCGGTGGCGGATCGAGCACGCCTTCCTGGTGCCGTCCATGGTCCGGCTCCTGCTGCGCGCCAAGGGCCTGTCCCGCACCGACCTGTCCCGGCTGCGGCTCCTGCTGCACGGCGCCGCCCCGATGCCCGAGGAGCTGGCCCGCGAGGCGCGCGAGCGGCTCGGCACCGACCTGCAGACCATCTTCGGCATCACCGAGGGCGGCGGTCCCGTCCTCACCCTGCGCCCGGACACGCCCGTCGGCCCGCCGCCGGTCCCCGGGGCCGTCTGCGTCGGCGTGCCGATGCTCGGCGCCGGGCTGCGCGTCGTCGACGCCGAGGGGCGGGAGGTGCCCGCCGGTGTCATCGGCGAGCTCCAGGTCAGCGGCGACGGGCTGATGCAGGCCTACTGGAAGAACCCGGAGGCCACCGCCGGCGTCCTGCGCGACGGCCGGCTCAACACGCACGACGTGGGCTGCGTCGACCGCGACGGCCGGGTCTGGGTCGTGGACCGGCGCAACGACCTCATCCTGCGCGGCGGCCAGAACGTCTACCCGGCCGAGATCGAGCACGTCCTGCGGCAGTCCGCGGACGTCGCCGACGTGGTCGTCGTCCCCGTGCCGTCCGAGACCTGGGGCCAGACGCCGGTGGCGTTCGTGCAGCCCGCCGCCGACGACCGGTTCGACCCGGAGGAACTGCTGCGGCTGTGCGTGGCGGGCCTCGCCCCCTACAAGCGGCCCACCCACTTCCTGCCGATCGAGCGCATCCCGCGCAACCCGGCGGGCAAGGCCCTGCGCACCGACCTGCGCGAGATCGCCCGGCAGACGCTCACCGCCGACAGGACGCTCACCGCCGACAGGGAGAACACCGCATGAGCACCACCGACTACACGCGTCCCGAGATACTGACGGACCTCGCCGGTGAGTGGGCCGTCCCGGTCAACGGCAGGGCCGTCATCCAGTGGGACTACGACCGGCGCAACGACAAACTGGTCCGGCTCTACCAGCAGGGCAAGCAGCGCCAGTGGGACATGGACGAGCGGCTCGACTGGGACCACGAGGTCGACCCCGACGACCCGCTGGGCCTGCCCGACGACTTCATCTCCATCGCCGGGTCCAAGCTGTGGGACCGGCTGCCGGAGAGCGAGCGGCGCATCGTGCGCCGGCACAGCAGCGGCTGGCTGTACTCGCAGTTCCTCCACTCCGAGCAGGCCGCGCTGATCGCGGTCGGCAAGATCCTGCTCACCGTGGAGGACCTGGACTCCAAGCTGTACGCGGCCACGCAGATGATGGACGAGGCCCGGCACGTGGAGGGCTTCAACCGCTTCCTGCACACGAAGATCGGGCTGCGCTACGGCCTGTCCCCGTCGATCTCCGCCATGTTCGAGCAGGCGATGCGCGAACCCCGCTGGGACTTCGGGGTGCTGGCGGCGCACATCCTCGTCGAGAACATGGGCCTGGCCACCTTCGGCGTCCACCGCGAACGGCTGCGCGACCCGCTGGCCCGCGCCTTCAGCGCGTACGTCGCCCGCGACGAGGCCCGGCACGTGGCCTTCGGCCGGCTGCTGCTGCGCGGCTACTACCCGCAGCTGTCCGAGGCGGAGCTCAAGGAACGCGAGGACTTCGTCGTCGAGGGCTGCTGGGCGCTGCGCGACCGGTACGTCGACGACGAGATCTGGCAGCAGCTCGGGTACGGCGAGGAGGCGATCAAGGCCTCCCGGCGCTCGCCCGCCAAGCGGGAGTTCCGCCGGCTGGTCTTCATGCGCATCGTGCCCGGCCTCAAGGAGATCGGGATGTTCGGGCCCCGGGTCCAGGAAGCGCTGGCCAAGATGGGCGTCCTCGGCTTCCACGAGGTGGACGAGGAGGCGCTGCGCGCCCTGGACGACAAGGCCGCGGTGGACGCGCTGACCGAGCGGGAGATGGCGTTCCGGCACCGCGACATCCAGCAGGTCGCGGACCTCGGCAGCGCGGCGCCCTCCGACGGCACCCCGGCCCCCTGAACCGGGCCGCCGCCGCCCGGGGCACGTCCCCCGTCCCCGCCGCGGCGGCGGCCCTACCCCACCCGCCCGGCCCGGGGCGCGGGTACCTGCGGTGCCGGCCGGCCGGGGACGCGGCCACCCACGGCGCCGCGCCGTCCGACGCAAGGCCTGGGTCCGACCCGCCCCGCGGCCTGGGCCGGTCCCGTCCGATCTGCGGTCGCGGGTGCTTTCGGGCCCGCCGTGGCAGCCCGGCGGGCCCGAACGCCCCCGGGCAGCCGCGGCGGCGGGCCGGCGCCGGCCGGGGGCCCCCCCCCCCGGCTAGGTCGTTGATAAAGGCCACCCCCCCCCCAAACCCCACCCCCCCCCCCCCGCGCCCCCGGCCCCCCCCCCCCCCCAAAAAAAAAAACCACGAAACGCGGGCGGCAA